>JAPPIT010000075.1 GCA_028820505.1 Defluviicoccus sp. | reverse complement strand
CCACGTCCCTCCGCCGCCTCGCCCGCTCCCGGCCCGCACCGCGATGCCGCAAGACGTGGATGCCCGGAACAAGTCCGGGCATGACGGGAAATATGTGTCTCACTCCCGACCGTCAACTTATCGATACAGGCACCCGGTGATGGATCACGCCGCGCCCCGGATCGACGATTTCGAGACCGGCGTGAGCGCCGACGACGGGCTGGAGCTTCGCGTCTGGCTCCGCCTGCTGACCTGCTCGACCCTGATCGAGCGCGGGGTGCGCCAGGGGCTGCACCGGAGCTTCGAGACCACGCTGCCGCGCTTCGACGTGCTGGCCCAGCTCCAGCGCGCCGGCAAGCCGCTCTCGATGGGCGATCTCTCGCGCCGGCTGATGGTGACCAACGGCAACGTCACCGGGCTGGTCGACCGGCTGAAGAGCGAGGGGCTGGTCGACCGGCGCCGCTCGGACGGAGACAGGCGCGTGCAGATCGTCTCGCTCACCCCTGCCGGCGCGGCTTCGTTCGAGCGCATGGCGGCGGACAACCGGCGCTGGGTGACCGGGATGATGGCGGGGCTCTCGCGCAAGGAGAAGGATGCGCTCTTCGCGCTCCTCGGCCGGCTCAAATCGGCCGTCCTCGACGCCGGACAGACCACGGAGGAGGCGAATGAGTAGCATCAGGGGCGCCGATCTCGCGCCCGAGCATTTCGACTGGACGGTCGAGGGCAAGGTCGGAACGCTGACGATTAACCGGCCCGACCGGAAGAACCCGCTCACCTTCCAGTCCTACGCCGAAATCCGCGACACGTTCCGCGCGCTGAAATACGCCGACGACGTCAAGACGGTGGTGGTGACCGGCGCGGGGGGCAATTTCTGCTCCGGCGGCGACGTCCACGACATCATCGGCCCGCTGGTCCGGATGGACACGCCGGAACTGCTCGACTTCACCCGCATGACCGGCGACCTCGTGAAGGCGATGCGCGCCTGCCCGCAGCCGATCGTCGCGGCGATCGACGGCATCTGCGCGGGCGCGGGCGCGGCCATCGCGATGCAGTCCGACATGCGCTTCGGCACCGAGGACGCGAAGATCGCCTTCCTGTTCGTCCGGGTCGGGCTCGCCGGCTGCGACATGGGGGCGTGCAGCGTGCTGCCCCGCATCATCGGCCAAGGCCGCGCCGCCGAGCTCCTCTATTCCGGGCGCAGCATGGGCGGGCGGGAAGCGCTGGAATGGGGCTTCTTCAACCGCATCTGCCCGCCCGGCGATCTGCTGGAGACGGCGCGGGCGGAAGCGAAGCGCCTCGCCGACGGGCCGACCTTCGCGCATGCGATGACCAAGCGCATGCTGCACCAGGAATGGCCGATGGCGCTCGACGAGGCGATCGACGCCGAGGCCGACGCCCAGGCGATCTGCATGCAGACCAAGGACTTCCGGCGCGCCTACGAGGCCTTCGCCAAGAAGGAACGCCCGGTCTTCGAGGGCGATTGATGCCGGACCGCAGCTTCCTCGACTGGCCGTTCTTCGACGACGCGCACCGCGCTCTCGCGGAAGAGGTCGAGGCGTGGGCCGGGGACGTCGTCGCGCCGCTGGAGGACGAGGAGCCGCACGACGACGCGGCGCTCGATGCGCTCTGCCGCCGGCTCGTCGGGTTGCTCGCCGAGGGCGGCTGGCTGCGCTATTGCGTGCCCGGATCGCATGGCGGCGCGACCGAGGCGCTCGACGTAAGGAGCCTCTGCCTGATCCGCGAGATCCTCGCGCGGCGGTCGGGCCTCGCCGATTTCTGCTTCGTGATGCAGGGGCTCGGCACCGGCGCGATCTCGCTGTTCGGGAGCGAGGCCCTGAAATCCCGCTACCTGCCGGGAACGGCGTCGGGCGAGCGGATCGCGGCGTTCGCGCTGAGCGAGCCGTCCAGCGGCTCGGACGTGGCGGCGATGACGACGACGGCGACGGCGGACGGCGCGGACTACGTGCTCGACGGCGAGAAGACGCTGATCTCGAACGCGGGCATCGCTTCGCAATACGTGGTCTTCGCGCGCACCGGCGACGGCGAGGGCGCGAAGGGGCTGTCGGCCTTCGCGGTCGATGCGGATGCGCCGGGGCTCAGCGTGCCGGAGCGATTCCCGGTCATCGCGCCGCACCCGCTGGGCACCGTCCGCTTCTCGAACTGCCGGGTGCCGGCGACGCAGATGCTGGCCGGGCCCGGCGACGGCTTCAAGGTGGCGATGGCCTCGCTCGACGTGTTCCGCTCGACCGTCGGGGCCGCCGCGCTCGGCTTCTCGCGCCGGGCGCTCGACGAGACGCTGGCGCGCAGCCGGTCCCGCATCGCGTTCGGCAAGCCGATCGCCGAGACCCAGCTGATCCAGGAAAAGATCGCCGACATGGCGGTCAGGATCGACGCCGCCGCGCTGCTGGTCTACCGCTCGGCCTGGACCAAGGACCGCTTCAAGGGACGGGTGACACGCGAGGCGGCGATCGCGAAGCTCTATGCGACGGAGGCCGCGCAGGAGATCGTCGACCAGGCGGTCCAGGTGTTCGGCGGCCAGGGGGTGATCGTCGGCAACCCGGTCGAACGGCTCTATCGCGAGGTCCGCGCGCTCCGCATCTACGAGGGCACCAGCGAGATCCAGAAGCTGATCGTCGCCGGGCAGACGCTGGCGGGGAACTGAGGCGGACGGAGAATTATTGGGGCCTATTCGGCGGCCGGCTGGGAAACGAAGCGACCGCGAAATTCGCCGCGCAACTCCGAAACCTCCCGAGCCAGGTCGTCGACCTTGCTCTCGACCCGGTCCATGCGCGCATCCACCCGGTTCTCCAGCCGCTCGAACTGCCGAAGCATGATCGTCGCGAACGTCCCGCCGGAGGCGAGCAGAGTGGCAAAGCCGCCCAGCATGGTGACGATCTCGGCGCTCATGTCTTGAACTTAGGGCCTGTCCGCCCTGGTTGCAATGGCAGAGCTTAGCCCGACCGTGGCGTGTCCCCCAGCGCATCCTCCAGGGACTCCTCATCGCTGACGGTCGGATCGCCGGCGACACGGCGCAGGAAGCCCTTGGCCGTGCCGGCGGTCTTCCGCACGATGGTAATCCGTCCGTCGGCGACGTAGCTGCGGTACTCATCGCCCGGCCCGATCCCGACCTCCCGGCACTGGTCGGCGGGGAGGGTGATCCGGCGCCCGGTGCTCACGCGCGGCATGGGGTGGTCCTCCTCGGGACTGCGATCCGAGGCGGTAACGCCGCTCCCTCGTTCCGGGACGGCTTGCCGCCTTTTCACTTCGGGCGTCATATTGTAGTCCGCTGTGCAGCGGTGGAGAAACGGGGACGATGGAAGCGACCCATGGCTGAGCCCGGCGGTCCGAGCGCCCATGCAGACCGGTTCGCGGCGGAGAACCTGCCGCCGAAGGAGCTTTGGCCGGCGTTCGACTATGAGAGCCTGCCGGAGCTCCGCGCCTACCCGTCCCGCATGAATTGCGGCGCCATCCTGCTCGACGACACCGCCGCCGCCGGCCACCGCGACCGCCCGGTCCTCCATCTCGGCGATGCCACCTGGACCTACGGGGCGCTCGAGGACCTGTCGGAGCGGATCGCCCGCGTGCTGGTCGAGGATTGCGGGCTGGAGCCCGGGAACCGCGTGCTGCTGCGCTCGGCCAACACGCCGATGCTGGTCGCGTGCTGGTTCGCGGTGCTCAAGGCGGGCGGGATCTGCGTGACCACGATGCAGCTCCTGCGCGCGCGCGAGCTCGTCCACATCGTCGAGAAGGCGCAGGTAAGCCACGCGCTCTGCGACCTCTCGCTGATGGAGGAGATGGAGGAGGCGCGCGACCGCACCGCCGGCCTGCTCAGGCACCTGCTGACCTTCACGCCGCTCGGCGACCGGCCGGACCGCGCCTCGCTGGACCGGGCGGCGGCGGCAAAACCGTCCGGCTTCGCCAATTGCGACACCGCCGCGGACGACGTGGCGCTGATCGCCTTCACCTCGGGAACCACGGGCAGCCCGAAGGCGACGATGCACTTCCACCGCGACGTGATCGCGATGTGCGATTGCTTCCCGCGCTATTTCGACATGTCGGCGCCCGGCGACGTGTTCGCGGGCACGCCGCCGCTCGCCTTCACCTTCGGGCTCGGCGGGCTGACGACCTTTCCGATGCGGTTCGGCGCCTCGACGCGCTTCTTCCCCGGACCGGTCGCGCCGGAGGAGATGATGGCGGCGGTGGAGCGCTACCGGATCACCGGCCTCTACACCGCGCCGACGGCTTACCGGATCATGGCCGACATCGCGGGCCGGCACGACCATTCGAGCCTCGTCAAGTGCGTTTCCGCCGGCGAGACCCTGCCGAAGGCGACATGGGAGGCGTTCCATGACGCCACCGGCGTTCCCATCGTCGACGGGCTCGGCTCCACCGAGATGCTGCACATCTTCGTCTCGGCCCGTCGCGAGGAGATGCGCGCGGGCTACACCGGACGGGCGATCCCGGGATACCGGGCGCGGGTCGTGGACGAGGACGGCGACACGCTGCCGCCCGGCGCGCCCGGCCTGCTCGCCGTGGGCGGACCGACGGGCTGCCGCTATCTCGACGATGTCGAACGCCAGCAGGTCTATGTCCGGAAGGGCTGGAACTACCCGGGCGACGTCTACGCGATGGAGGAGGACGGGTATTTCCGCTACGTCGCGCGCGCCGACGACATGATCATCTCCGCCGGCTACAACATCTCGGGGCCGGAGGTCGAGGCGGCGCTGCTCGACCACCCGGCGGTCGCCGAATGCGCCGTGATCGGCAAGCCCGACGCGGCACGGACCAACATCGTCAAGGCGTTCGTCGTGCTGCGGGAGGGCACGGAAGCCGGCGCGGAAACCGTCCAGCGCCTGCAGGACTTCGTGAAGGCGGAGATCGCGCCCTACAAGTACCCGCGCGAGATCGCGTTCGTTGCCGACCTGCCCAAGACCGAAACCGGCAAAATGCAACGCTTCCGCCTGCGCGAGCAGGAGAAGGAAAAGCCCGCGGGAGAATGATCGCGGCCTCGCGCAATTCGATGGACCGCCGAAAACGGT
>JAPPIT010000209.1 GCA_028820505.1 Defluviicoccus sp. | reverse complement strand
ACGCTCAATCGCTGAATCCACCACTCTCATCACTGCGTGAACGAACGCTTTCTCGCGCTCGACGCGCCCTCTCGAAAATTGCCGCGAATTTCAGTCATCAAACCGTAATCGAGCGGCATCAAGTCGGGGTCGATTGAAGGCGATGACTGGCGGCAAGTCAAGGGCCGTGAAACCGGGGAGAATGGAAAATCATCAAATATTACAACGCCGTATCATACTCCCGGCGGCGAGCGGCAGGTGATGGCGGGGATTGGCCATGCTATCGTGTGTGCCCGGACTAAGTCCGGGCATGACGTGATGGGGCGGTAGTGGGGGAGACGGCGGCGCGCCGAAATTCGCGGCCCGAGCCGGCCGATCCATCGGAAACCCTCCGCTACGCAGGCCGTTCGCCCGGTCGGCCGGAATTGAACCGGACAGCAATGGAACAAGTCCGGGCATGACGGAAGAAATGCCGCGGACCTCCCGGTCAAGTTATCTATATAAGTCCCAATGTTTCACGTGAAACATTAGCGCGAAACGGTACTTTTCGTGTCCCCGGGGGACGGGACGGGCGGTCGTCGGGGTGTTCCGGATCGGCCCAGGGCAGTGCGGATGGGGCGGATTTCCCGACCCTGCGAGCGACTTGCCGGCCGATCCTGGCACGGCGGTTCCGCCGCGCGTATAGACATCTTTACATCAATTTATTGGACATCACGATGTCGAACACGGGCACCGGCAGGAGCATGAAGGCCGTCGGCCATGACGGGCGGCGTTCCCCTTGTCGATCCGCGCCAGCCGATCGCCCGTCAAGTTATCCGGACAGGCCCCTATCGAAGGGCGGACATCGGTCTGGGCGCATCCGTCACCGCCACCGCGCCCACCGTCTGGCGAGCCGGCCGGCGTCCGGGCTACACTGAGGCCGGGCGGCTTCGGGGGCGAGGCCTGTGCTGCGGTTTGCCGAAGAGATCATGCTCCTCATCCTGGACGATTCCGGGGAGTTCGTCCGGGTGCCCGCCTGGCCGCTTCATTGCGCCCTCGCGGGCGGGGTGCTGATGGACCTCGCGCTCGAGGGGCGGATCGACACCGACCCGGAACGGCTGTTCGTGGTCGATCCCGCCCCGGTCGGCGACGACCTCCTCGATTCGGCGCTCGCCCGGATCGCGGGAACGCCGGAGACCTTCCACGCCAGCCACTGGGTCCGGACCATGGCCGACGGCGCCGGGCGGGTCCGCGCGCGCGTGCTCGAACGCCTGGTGGACCATGGCATCCTCGAATGCCGGGAGCGCAGCTTCCTCTGGGTGCTCCGGTCGCGGCGCTACCCCACGCTCGATGCCAGGCCGGACCGGGAGGTGAAGCGCCGCCTGATGTCGGTGCTGTTCGGCGACGACATTCCGGACCCGCGCGACGGCGCCATCGTGGCGCTCGCCGACACCTGCGGCATTTTCGAGCACACCCTGTCCCGGCGGGAGGTCAGGAGCACCGCCGAGCGCGTCGCTCTGGTGAGCGGGCTGGAACTGATGCTGCAGGCGGTCTCGTCGACGGTCCGGGAGGGCCGGGCGCCGGCGGGGTAGGCCCCCTACCCCGCCCCGTGCCCGCCGCCGTAGCGGTTGGGCTCGGCCGGGCGCCAGCCCGCGAGGTCTTCGTCGCGCGGGCGGAAGATGTCGACCCTGAGCGGATGGCACGCCGCGGCGTCGCTCGAATGACCGGCGCCGCAATCCCCGCCCGGGCAGGTCGACAGCCCGACCAGCAGGTCGATCTCGGCGAACAGCTCGAGGAAGTCGCCCTGCCGCGCCGGGCTCGCCTTCATGAAGTACTGGCTGGTGTCGCGCGTGTAGCCGGTGCACATGAACACGTTGACCACGTCGTGCACGTGCCGCTCGGCCTCGGCCAGCGTCAGGTTCCGCGCGGCGGCGAGCGCGCGGGTCAGCGTCGAGTGGCAGCAATAATCGTAGTCCCCGCCGGTCAGCATCCGGTTGGTGTAGGGATCGCAGCGCGTCCCGATCACGTCGTGGACGCCGGCGCCGAACTCGTCGAAGCCGTACCAGTCGAGCGTGTCGTGGGTGATGGTGGCCATCGGGCGGAAGCGGGGAAAGTTGCTCCACAGCCGGTCGCCGGTGGTCACATGGGTCGCGTGGAGCGCGCGGGTCTTGCCGCTGTAGAAGCGCTCGGCGAGGTCGACCGCGTTCCACAAATTGAGGTCGCCCACCTGCGAGCCCCCGGGGACGACGATGCGGAACAAATGCCCGGCCGGCACGTCGAAGGCGCGCGCGTCGCGCGGCGGCACGACGATTTCGCCGGTCTTGGTCATGCCGCCCCGCACGGACTCGTAGAACGCCCGGTCGTAGGGCGGCAGCCGGTCCACGGTATAGACCGTCACCGGTTCCACCGCGCGCCTCTCGGCCGCGTCCGCGGGCTCGGCGTATTGCGCCGGTATCGCCATCATTCGCTCCTTTGGGTTCGCCGCCACCGCGCGATGAGGTCGGCGGAGGCGACGACGTCGCCGAAATGCGCCTCGACGCAGCGCAGCGTCTTGTCGTGCAGGTCGCGGTCGTACGAGCCGACGCAATCGCCGGGAACGACCACGTAGTAGCCGCGCGCCGACGCGTCGCGCAGGGTCGATTCGACGCAGACATGGGTCTGCACGCCCGCGACGACCGCCGTCCGGACGCCCCGGTCGCGCAGGATCTGGTCGAGCTCGGTGCCGGCGAAGGCGCTGTGGCGGTGCTTCTCCATCACGAGGTCGCCGCCCGTCGGGCGCACCCGGTAGAACTCGGCGCCCCATGTCCCCGAGACGCAGTACGCCCGCTCGATGCCGCGGGCGACCTGGCGGGCGTGGATCGGCGGCGACAGATAGGCGCGGTCGTAATCCGCCTTGATCCAGACGACGGGGACGCCGGCCTCGCGCGCGGCGGCGGCAAGCCGCTCGATCGGCTCGACCACCGCCTGACAGCCGGCCACGTCCCTGCCGAGCCTGGCCCCGGTGTGCCCGTCCGGGGCGCAGAAATCGTTCTGCACGTCGATCGCCAGCAGCGCCGTATGGACGGGCTCGACGACCTCGGACAGTTCGGTCAACAGGTCTTGTGGCATGGCCTTTTTCCTCGCGCCCGCCGCTCAGCGCGGATAGCGGCCGGCGATCACGTCGTCGGTCACCTCGCGGCCGATCCTGCGCAGCCGGTCGAGCTCGGCGGCCTCGTCGTCCATCGCCGGCGCGGCCACGATCGTGTCGTGCGCGTAGGTGCGGATCGGCCCGTCGGCGCGCTGCGCCGGCGGCACGGGGTCCCTCCCCTCCGCCACGTCCCGGATGCCCTGGCGCACCAGGCGGCGGAACAGGCTCACGCCGCGGTCGGTCGCGCCCAGATGCTCGCGCGCGTGGATCGCGGTCGGGCCGATGCTGACCTGGGCGTCGTAGTCGCCGGGCAGGCGCTGGCGCTCCTCGTAGGGACGGTCCGGCATCTGGCCGAAATCGGTGCCGAGGTAGTACCGCTCCATGTCCGGCGGGTCGATCTCGTCGTAATGGTTGAAGCCGATATTCATCGTGTGGATGTCGTCGAGCGGCACCGCCCAGATCGACTGCATCGGGCGCGAGAAGGTCTTGGGCGTCTCGCCGGTCTCGAAGGTCGGGGCGAGCTGGTGCAAATTCGGCATGATCATCTCGGTCGAGCGCACCCAGACGTTGCCGCCGATCCGCCGCACTCCGACATACATCATGCCGAGCGGGTTCTCGCGGAAGTCGAGCTCCGGGATGACGCCGAAGGATTCGGTGAAGTTGATGCTGTGCAGGAACGCGGTGTGCACCGGGTCCATGGCGTTCTCCTTCACCTGGATCCAGTTGCACGGCAGCACGTTGCCGCCCCACGGCTCGAGCCGGTAGTTCTCCAGCTCGAACGAATCGTAGACCGGGAAGGGCGGACGCGCCTCGGGCGGTCCCATATAGGCGAAGATCAGCCCCTTGAACTCGCGCACCGGGTAGGCGCCGTGCCACAGCCGGTCCTTGAGCGTGCTGTCGGCGGGCTCGCCCGGGGTCTCCAGGATCCGGCCGTTCACGTCGAACGCCCAGCCGTGATAGCAGCACATGATGCCGCGTTCGCGGACGATGCCGAATTCGAGCGACGTGCCCCGGTGCGGGCAGTGGAGCGCGAGAAGCCCGACGCGGCCGGACTTGTCCCTGAACAGCGCGAGGTCCTCGCCCAGCACGCGGACCCGGCGCGGCACGTCCTTGAGCTCCGCGGCGAACGCGACCGGGTGCCAGAACCGCCGCAGATATTCGCCCCCCGGCGTGCCCGGCCCGACCTGCGTCAACGCCTCGTCGACGGCGAGCCGGTCGAGCGCGGCCCGGTATCCCGCGTACTCGCCTTTCAGATATGTCGCACGCTTCGCCATCTCCGGCTCTCGTGAACTGCTATCCTGAGCGCCGATCATATTACCGGGAGGCTCGAATGCCCAAGCGCAGCTACATCAACCCCGACGCCGTCGTCGCGCCGCCGGGCAACTTCTCCTGGGTCGTGCAGGCGGACAAGACGCTTTACCTCGCGGGCCAGGTGGGGATCGACAAGGACGGCAAGACCGTCGATCCGAAGGATGCCGGCGCCCAGGCGAAGCAGGCGCTCCTCAACATCGACGCGACGCTGCGCGAGCTCGGCGGCACGCTCGACAACGTCGTCCGCACCACGACCTACGTGGTGGGGCGGGAGAACCTCCCGGGCGTCCGCGCCGGGCGCAAGGCGGTGATGGACGAGGGGCTGATGACCGTCGTCCCGGCCAACACGCTGCTGGTGATCTCCGGCCTGGCCAGCGAAGACTGGCTGGTCGAGATCGAGGCCACCGCGGTCCTCGACTGACGGGGACGTCCCTCGATACGGCGCTCGCGCGCCTACTCGGGACGAGGGCTACGCCCGGACTCCCTCACCCTGAGTAGCCCCCGAAGGGGGCATATCGAAGGGCGCCCTAGTGTCCCGTTTCCGAAGTTCATTCGCATGCGGTCGGCCCGGTGGGTGGTTTCTCGGGTCGAGCCATTCCCATACGCCGTCATGCCCGGACTTGTTCCGGGCATCCACGTCTTGCGGCATCGCGGTGCCGGC
>JAPPIT010000036.1 GCA_028820505.1 Defluviicoccus sp. | reverse complement strand
TGTCGTTGACCTCCCGCTCGTCAACTAGTCTTTGTAAGCGCCTATCGAAGGGCGGGTCCCTCCCTCGCGCTTGCGGGCCGGTCCCATCCGTCCGATACTCGACCCGGACCCGCGAGGAGGAGACGCGGAATGGACGGAACGAGCGGTTTTCCCGCCAACGGGAACGGCGCAGCCGCGCCCGCCGATCTGGTGTGGCCGAACGACGAAACGCAGGTGCCGGACTGGGTCTATACCGACCGGCGGATCTACGAGCGCGAGCAGGAGCGCATCTTCTTCGGCCGGCACTGGAACTTCGTCGGCCTCGAATGCGAGGTGCCGAAGCCGGGCGACTATATCCGCTCCTATGTCGGCGAGGTGCCGGTCGTGGTCACCCGCGACATGGGGGGCGGCTTCCACGTCTTCGAGAACCGCTGCGCCCATCGCGGCGCCGAGTACTGCCGCGAGTACCGCGGCAACACCGAGCGCTTCGTCTGCCCCTACCACAACTGGACCTACGATCTCGCGGGCGACCTGGTGGCGGTGCCGTTCCGCCGCGGGGTGAAGGGCAAGGGCGGCATGCCGGCGGGCTTCGACATGGCCGAGCACGGCTTGCGGAAGTTCAGGGTGAGCGCCTATCGCGGCGTGATCTTCGCCACCGCGTGCGAGGACATGGAGCCCGTCGAGGACTATCTCGGCCCCGGCATCCGCGAGCAGTTCGACATCATCTTCGACGGCACCGAGCAGGTGCTCCTGGGGCTCCACCGCAACATCCTGCCGGGCAACTGGAAGCTCTATCAGGAGAATCTCAAGGACCCCTATCACGCGACGCTGCTGCACACCTACCTGACGACCTTCGGCCTGTTCGTGACCAGCAACGAATCCGACATCATGGTCGATCCGATCGGGCGCCACAGCGCGCTCCTCTCGCGCCGCCCGCAGGGCCGCCCCGACGTGAGCGAGGAGGACAGCGCGCAGATCGCCGCCTATCGCGAGGGGCTCAAGCTCAACGACGAGAGCGTGCTGAATTTCGTCCGCGAGTTCGATTCCTCGTGGTCCGGCGCGGCGATGACGATCTGGCCCAACATGACGGCGCTGCGTCAGACCAACATCCTCAACACCCGGCTGATCGTGCCGCGCGGGCCGAACGAGCTGATGATGATCTGGGCGGTGTTCGGCCGCGCCTCCGACGACGAGGCGATGACGCGGCACCGGCTGCGCCAGAACAACATCTTCGGCCCCGGCGGGTTCCTCGGCATCGAGGACAACGAGGCGCTCAAGTTCGTCCAGGACGGGCTCAGGCGCTCGATGCCAAGGGTCGGCCTCGCGCTGCTCGGCGACGACGAGGAGGAGACCGACACCATCATCACCGAGCGCGCGATCCGCGCGATGTACCGGTACTACCGCGAGACGATGGCGCTGTGACCGGGACGGCGGCCGCCGACAAGCCCCGCGAGGCCCGCGCCGACCGCGCCCGGTTCCGCGACCTCAGACTCGAGCTTGAGGAGTTCCACTACGACTACGCCGACGCGCTGGAGCGCGGCGAGGTCGAGCAGTGGTGCGAGTTCTTCACCGACGACGCGTTCTACTGCATCGTGGCCCGCGACAATCACGACTCCGGCCTGCCGCTCGGCCTCGTCTATTGCGAGGGCAAGGGCATGCTCAAGGACCGCGCCTTCGCGCTGCGCAACACCGAGATGTACGCGCCGCGCTACCTCAATTTGCAGATAAACAACGTCCGGGTGCACGAGGCCGAGGGAACGACGATCCGCGCCGAGGCCAACTACCTGCTGCTGGAAACCCTGGTCGAGGAGCCGAGCCGCATCCAGCAGGTCGGCAAGTATTACGACGTGTTCGAGCGGGTGGAGGGCAGGCTGCTGATCGCGGAGCGGAAGTGCGTGTACGACTCGGTGGTGATCAACAACTGTCTGGTGTTTCCGGTTTAATTTGAGGCGTTGCCGGCCGATCTTCCCCTTCCGTCATGGAAACCCGGGACGCCGCCCGATCCAGACACCGGTTGGACGGCCGTTTTCGAAAATCCGTTCATTCGCCGGGCTCCGCGAGCAGATTGACGGCGAGGCGGATCATCAGGTCCTTGCGGGAAGGCGCGCTTTCCGCGATCAGCAGAGTGAGCGCGGTCAGCGCCCGGGGATCGAGCGGCCGCACCACCCCTTCCCGCGCCAAATAGAGCAGGAGCAAGAGCGCGCCGATCCGCTTGTTGCCGTCGGTGAACGGGTGGTCCTTGACGACGAAGTAGAGCAGGTGGGCGGCCTTCTCTTCCCGGCTGCGGTAGAGCGGTTCGCCGAACATCGTCTGCTCGACGTTGCCGAGAATGGCTTCCAGCGCATCGCCCCGCGGATTGCCGAAGAGCAGCGAGGCCTCGCCCTTCGCGGCAAGTTCGCGTCTGAACGCGTCGATGGCGCCCACCGCGTGGTCGAGGCCCAGCGCGCCGGTGGCGGGCTTCGCGCCGGGCGGCATCTCGAGCCGGTCCTCGTCGTACTCCAGCAGCAGTCGCCAAGCGTCGGCATACGCGGCGATCAGTTCCACCGCGGCATGTCCGCTATCGTCCGTCATCGCTCGGCTCCGAAGTGTTAGATTGCCCTCGGCTCTCCACCATCCTCGAATTTCCAGGTCTCGATAGGTCTCACGCTTGGCGGAAGGTGTGCGTTGACGATGCCAAGCACCTCGTAATATCGCCGCTTAACTTCTTTGGATCGTCCATCGCTACCAAAACAAACAGCGGCCCGTAAACCTCCGGTGAGTTGAGACACCTCGGGCATAAGTCTCAGTTCGACTCGTGCGTCAATCAGTTTTTGTAAGTCCTGCCACACCGATGACCATCCCAGGGCACGCCTCCATTCGTGTATATATTGTAGCAATTGGAGCGGCGAATAATAGATTTCCGCCGAGTTTCCATCTCGCGCTGCATGTTTGAGCTCAATAAGAACAAGATTTCCTTCGCCGTCCACAGCTAGTTGATCGAGTTCCTTACCCGGCAACGGCGGCTCCATCCAACGCCCCCCCGGACGCTCTACAGCAATCGTTTTCAATGAGGAACGAGCTCTCTCGACTTCCGAAAATTTCCGACCTTCCTCAGCTTGTTGTTCGTTCTCGTAACTCAAGACGGCTTCCCTATCGAGGGCCGTCCAGGGCGATCTCACGCGTGACCAAGTCGTCTGTACTTCACCTTCCTTCTCGGTATGCCGAGACGCCACGCACACTTTTTCCAGATATCGATTTAGAGCAGTTGCAAAGCTCCCGTCGTCTTCTTCTTCGCTCCAGACTCGAAACAGGCCCTTCGCGCAGGGTTGGCTAGCGTACGTATTGTGCGCGGAAACTTCTATTTTTCCGTCGCGTCCACGACGCTTGGCGGCCACAAGTCTCGTAAGGCCACAATAGACATGGACTTCATCGCCGGTACGCAAATGAACATCATGATGGCGGTCGGCGATTTTCTGTGCTCCAAGATGCAACAGGGGTGAGAGAGGACCCTGCTTCAAGAGACACATAAAATCTTCCGAGGGAGCGCGTCGATAGCTGGGCGTAGTCGACTTAGTCATAACGAAATTTCCTTCCTTGTCGTACCGACTTAGTTCAAACGTCCCACCAAACGCCGTCCTCCTGCCGGACGACGTTGTCGAAGAATTCGCCGAACCGCGCCGTCTCGAAGGAGTGGATCGGGACGAGCATACGAGGCGCCAGCGCGGCCGCCAAGCGCTTCAGGTCCGCTACCGACGCATGTCCCGAGGTGTGGATGACTTCCAGCGGTATCCCCTGCTCGTCGAGCCATTCCGTCACCCTGGCGGTGGACTCGTCCTTGAGATAACCCTGCCACATCGAATAGCTGAGCCGCGCGCCGTCGAGGACCGCCCTCAGGCCGTGATCCCTCGTCATCAGGGGCCGGAACATCATGACGGCCCGGTCCTTGAGACCCGGAAGATGCTCCGGATAAATCCGATTTACGTTGTGCCTGTCGCGGTCCGCGAACAGGCCCTTCTCCTTGATCGCCACTCTCTGGGGGTGGGGGATGTAGAGCCGGACGTCAGGCCAGTCCGATTGAGGAATCGTGTCCCTTCCCGTCGCTTCGAGGATGACGGCGGTGTAAAGGTCGATGAGGAGCAAACGGCCCGTCCGCTTGGCCGCGCGGAAGATCGTGACCATGCGGTCGATGTTCTGCGCCGACGCCCAGACCAGGTGGAGCCCTTCCGTTTCCCGGAACGCGCGGACGAATTCGTCTTCGAGATCGGCCTCGGTAGAAAATCCCTCGTCCGTCCCCGTCCGGCCGATCGTCGTTCCTTCCATCAGCAGCACGTCGATGTCCCGAGGAGGGCGTTCTATCGTCGCCTCGAACAGCCTAGCCTTGCGGCCGTGCGCCCGGAAATCGCCTGAGTAGAACACCCGTTTTCCGTCCGCTTCGACCAGAAGCGAGTAGGCGTCGAATGCGCTGTGATCGACGAGATAGGGCGTGATGCGGAACGGCCCGATCTGGACCGGTTTCCGGTGGGCGATAAAGCGGGGATCGTCGAACGCCATGCCGTTGGGGACGTAGGGGCTCGCCGCCTTCATGATGTTGTGCGCGGCCTCGCCGATATAGACCGGAACGCCGGGTCGGATGTGCCGCGCCAGACCGTAATGGTCCTGGTGCGCATGCGAAATCACCACGCCGAGAAGGCTGTCGTCCGGCTCCCGGAAGCCGGCGACGGCGGGCAGCAGGCTCTCGTGCCCCTCGTCCGGGGCGTCCAGCGGCAGGCCGACGTCGAGCGCGATGCGCCTTCCCTCCGCCTCCAGCTCGATGCAGGTGCCGCCGATCTCGCTGGTGCCCCGGTGGATGCAGATCCTCATCGCTCGCAATGCTCCCGTTCCGGTCAGACAATCCGGTGATGCCGCGCCGCCGCCGCGCACATCTCCGCCAGCTCCCGCCTCAAACTCTCCGGCGCCTCCACCGTCACCCCGTCGCCCCACGTGAACAGGTGCCAGCACATCTCGCGGGTGCCGCCGGCGCGGAAGCGGACGGTGAGCGTGCCGTTGTCGTTCCGCGTCGTCTCCTGTCCCGGGTGGAACAGGAAGGCGGCCGCGTCCTCCGCCGCCCGGGCGTCGAAGCGGAGGGTGACGTCGACCGGCGCCTCCTGGAACACGCCGAAGGAACGGCGCGCGAAATCGCCGAGGTCGAACCCTTCGTCGAATTCGAACGCCTCGCCCGTCACCCGCACCTCGCTCATGCCGGCGAGCGCCCAGTAGCGCATCTCCTCGGTCCAGCCCGACCGGCCCACCAGATAGGCCCGGCCGCCATAGAGCAGGCCGTGCGGCGCAACGCGCTGCCAGCTTCGCAGCCCCGTCATCCGGCTCAGATAGCGGAACGCCAGCACGCGGCCGCTTTTGATCGCCTCACGCACGGCGGCCAGCAGATCCGGCTCCAGAAGGGGGCGGGGGCCCGGGCGCATCGCGAGCCCTTCGGCCACGGTGAGCGCTTCGAGGTCGGGCTCCAGACGGCGGCGGCGTTCCGGCGAGAGCAGGGCGCGCAGCTTGACAGCGAGGTCCCTCAGCAGCGCCGCCCGTTCGTCCTGTCCGGTCCGCGCGAGATCGGCGGCGGCGGTCTCCAGCTCCACCAGCTCGTCCGCCGAAAGATGAAGCAGGTCGCGCAGGCGGTTCGAGCGCAGCCGCCAGTGCCGCCTGCGGTCGCCCGCATCGACGAGTTCCAGCGGCCCGAAGGCGCGCTCGACCGCGTCCCGCATCCGTTCCGCCGTCCGCCGTCCGACCCCGAATTCGGCCCCCATGTCGTCCAGCGTCAGCCCGTCCGCGCCCTGCATGAGCGTGGCGAGGCGGACGATGTCGGCGAGGCGTTCGTAACGCATGCGGATTCTTCCCATGGCGGCCTCTTGCTTCTCGTCGTCATGGTCGGCGGGGACGCCACCGATGTCACGCCCGAAACCCGATCGGGCGCCGGTGCCCGGGCTTGGCCTCGCATTCCTCCTTCAGCATGCCGGCGAGCGTCTCCGGCTCCGCGAGGCAGCCGAGGATGTCCGCCTTTCGCCGCACCGTCGCGAAATCCCCCGGCGTCAGGTTCGCGAGGTCGGCGACAGAAGGCGGCGCTTCGAGGTCGAAGAAAGTCCGGAAAGCCGCCTCCGCCTGTTCGCGCGCGAGGTAGCCGAGCGCGATCTTGAAGACGAAACGGCGCAGCGTCGCGGGATCGAGGCGGTCGGCGAAGTTCGTCGTGCAGGCGAAGGGAAGCGGGTGGCTCTCCATCCAGGTCAGCATCTCGTTGGTCTGGCTGACCTCCCAGTTGCGCTCCGCATGGCGCCGGTCGGCGAGCAGCGACTCCGCCTCGTCGAAGATCAGGAACGCCTCATTGTCGCGCGCCTCGCGGAAGGCGGCGGCGATGTTCGCCTCGGTCCCTCCCACCCAGGGCGAGAGCAGGTCGGAGGCCCGTTTCTGCATCACCTCCAGCCCCAGCCGGTCGGCCAGATGCCGGACCCAGGCGCTCTTTCCCGTCCCCGGCGGCCCTTGCAGGCAAACCGAGAATCCCCGTTCGCCGCGCGCCTCCAGCCGTTCCGCGAGCCCGGCGGGGTCGGTGTCGGAGCGGATCAGCGAGAGGTCGAACGAGGCCGGCGCGCGCTGGACCGGCCGGTCGCGGGAGAGCGCGCGGGTGAGCCCGCGCAGCCCCCGGCGCACCGACACCATGTCGCCGCCGGTCAGCCGGGCCGCCGCGGCGACCTCCGCCGCCACGCCCGGCGGCGCCTCGAAGTCCCGCGCGAGCGAGAGCGCGTCGTCGGGCCCCGCCTCGATACCGTTGCGGGCGAGCTGCCGCGACCAGATCCGCGCCCGGATGCGGGGCGGCGGCAGGCGCAGCTCCAGCGCGAACTTCATGCGGCGCAGGAACGCCTCGGGGACGCGGTCGCTGGTATTGGCGGTCCAGAGCGTCGGCACCGGGGCGTTCTCCAGCAGCCGGTTCATGAACAGCTTCGATCCGCCGGACACGGTTCTTCGCCCGAACCCGCCGAACAGGAACGACAGGTCGTTGCCGGGGAGCAGGTCCACCGTCTCGTCGAAGAGAACCAGCGCGTTCCGGTCGCCCGCCAGCAGGGTGTGCGCGAGGGTGAGGTCGCCGAGCCGTTGCGCGCGGTCGGGCTCGCCGCCGCGCTCGTCCCGCTCCCCGACATCGAAGAGCGGCACGCCCAGCTTGTCGGCCAGCGTCCGGCAGAACTGGGTCTTTCCCGTCCCCGGCGGTCCGTGGAAGAGGATGTTGACCCCCTTTTCCGGCGCCCGCAGCGCCCCCTCGAGCAGGGTCACGGCGTGGTCGCGGTCCGCCGCGAGGTGGTCGAAATCCGACCACTCCAACTCCGCCCTGCCCGGCTTGCCGAGCAGCAGGTCCCTGATGTCCCGCTTCTTGCCGGGAACCGAGGCCAGACGGATCAGGCGCCTTGCGACCGACAGGTCCCCGTCCTCGTCGATCGCGACGAGGCCCGAACGCACGAGCGGCGCGTCGGGCCCCAGCCGCGCGACGGCGGCCTGCGGAGACAAGTCCAGGACGTAGGGCAGCGGCGAGTGGCCGACATTGAACTGGCCCCGGCGCTGCACCCCCCGGAAGACGTCGTCGATCAACGATTCGGCGAGCCGGCTCGTCTCGTAGAGGAGCAGGCATTCGAGGATGCGGATATCGGTGTCGCGTACGGGAGCGATGTCGGCGAGGCGGCGGAGCCTTCGCGCGGTGAGATCGGGACCCGGGTTTCCGGCGGACCGTATCCCGTCGCGCAGCGCCTCCCGGAAGCCGGCCCAGACCTTTTTCGTGAGGCCGGGTCCGTCGTCCGGTGGCTCCCACCGGCGCCGGGGCCGGCGCCGGGGCGCGTCGCGGTCGGGCTTGATGCCCAGATGGCCGGCGTGCTCGACGACCCAGATCACCAGTTCCAGGGCCACAGGGTGGCGTCGGACGAGCCGTTCGGCCGCGTTGGCGATATAGGACAACAGGAGGCGGCGCTGGTACGCGTTGAGCATCGGGTCTCTCCATCGGCGGGTCGAGGGAGAGAGCCTACGCTCTCGATGCGTCAGATCCGGTCGTATCGAGGCCCATCCGCGTCCCCGGGGGACGCGAAATTAGTCCCGTTTCGGGACTATATTTCACGTGAAACATTTTTGCCGGTTTGGCGCCATTTCTTCATGTAAAGGATAAGGCAGCAAGGTTGACCTTTGTTTCACGTGAAACATTAGGCCGGCCTCAGACCCGCGCGTCGAAGATCCTCACGCCGTAGGTGCGCTCGAGATAGCGGCCGAAGCGGAACTTGCATTCGGGGCCGTCCATCGGCGGGTCGGGGAGCGCGCCGCCGAGCGGCTCGACCTCGAGCACCGCGAACGCCTCGCCGTTGACCCGCTCGACCTCGTCCATGCCGTCGCGGAGGTCTGCGAGCGTGCCGAACCGGAACACGTTCCTGAGCCCGCAGGCCCGCGCCAGCGCGGCGTAGTCGGTCTCGCCCGCGTCCGACATCCCGACCTCGAAGGTGGCGCCGTAGACCCCGTTATCGACCAGGAAGTGGGTCAGGTTGGGAAGCCCCAGCCGGCGCTCCACCGTCAGCATGCCGGGGTTCATCAGGAACGCCCCGTCGCCCGAGAACGCCCAGACATTGGCCCTGGGGATGCCGTAGGCGATGCCGGCGGCGAACAGCGAGGCGAGGCTCATCGAGGCTTCGAGGTAGAACACCCTCTCGGTCTCGCCGGTGAGCTTCCACCACATCTCGGACGCGTTGCCGGCCGAGGTGACGACCACCTGATCGGTCCAGCGCTCGACCAGGTGGGCGAAGCAGGCCTCCATCGCCATCGCCATCAGCCGCTCTCCCCGTAGAGCAGGTCGCGCGTGAAGCCGACCACGACGGGGCGCGAGATGGTCCGCGAATGGGCCACCGCGCGGCCGATCTCGTCCAGCCCGTCGCGGCGGTCGATCACCGTGTAGGGGAGGTCGATCGATTGCATGACCGGCTCGAGATAGAGCCCGTTCGAGACGTGGAACTTGGCGCGGTCGCCGAGCCGCCCCCGCATGGTGATGAAGATCGTCATCGGCACCATGTAGGTGTAGTTGATCTTGGTGATCGCGTAGATGCAGGTCATCAGCCCGGACGCGCCCATCAGGGCGAGCGAGCCCCGGCCGCCGAAGAAGGCGCCCGAGCACAGCCCGACCGCCGACTCCTCGCGGTTGACCGGGATGTGGTCGAACCGCGCATCGGCCTCGAACTCCTCGATCAGCGCGGCGATCCAGCCGTCGGGCAGGCTGGCGACCAGCTCGATGCCCGCGCCCGCCACCCGCTCGGCGATGGCGGCGGCGATTTCGCGGTCGGGACCCGCCATCCCGGCCCCCTAGAGGTCGCTCACCCCGGCGCGGTGGCGGAGATACTGCCACGCCCGGTTGACCGATATCTCGCTGGTGAAGGTAGCGGAGCAGTGCTCGATCTCGGCGTCCGACAGATAGGTGACCTCGCCCATCCGCATGGCCTGGGCCTGCAGCTCGGCGGCGACCTGGAGATAGACCGAGGTCATCGTCGACTGCTGGTGCGAGACCCCCGCCACCGCGCAGCCGTGACCCCGCATCAGCGCCACCCGGTTGGGCCCGAGGCAGTCCGCGAGGTCGCGCCCCTGCTCCATGTCGACCACCAGCAGGTTGGTGTCGCCGAACCGGTCGCGGATGTCCCAGACTGGGATGTCCGCGCCGATCGAGGCTCCGACATGGATGACCGGACGCAGCTTCACCCCGGTCACCCCGAAGGGGATGACCGCGTGCGAGTGGTTGTGGACCACCGAGTTGACGTCGGGCCGCTTCTCGTAGATGGCGCCGTGGATGAAGCGCTCGGCGTAGGGCACCCGGCCCGAGTCGTCCACCGGCTCGCCTTCGAGGGTGAACTCCATGATGTCGTCGAGCGTGACCAGCTCCGGCGCGCGCGAGCACGACATCAGGTAACGTTCCGGATTGTCCGGGTGGCGCACGGTGACGTGGCCGTAGGCGTCGACCACCCCTTCGCGCGCCAGTATGCGGTTGGCGACCACCACGTCGCGCATCGCCTGCAGAACATCGCTCATCCCGGCACCCCTCCTGGCTGGCCTCGAACCGATACCCGGCGGCGGTCTTACCACGGCGGGCGCCGCCGCGCGAGCCGCCGCGCCCCGCTCCCGGTCCGATCATTATAAGTAAAACTAATGAATTCTCATAGAAAATGGTATTAGTTTTTATGATCGTCGGGAGCTAAAAACCACAACAGGACTTCTAGGGGCATCCCGCCCATGAACGCTTCGCGCGGGACCGCCCGGGGAAACCTAGGCCGAAGGGAGCGCCGGCGGGATAGGAGCCGCCGTCGCGGGAGGATGGAGCCATGCCAGTCACACTGCGTCAGCTACGCTATTTCCAGGCCCTGGTCGAACACGGATCGTTCAGCCGGGCGGCCGAGAGCGTGCACGTCTCTCAGCCCGCGCTCTCGCTCCAGATCCGCGAGCTCGAAGCCTCTCTGGGCGGGCCCGTGGTCGAGCGCGAGAGCCGCGGCATCCAGCTCACGCGGCTGGGCCGCGAGGCGCACGAGCAGACGCTCAGGATCCTCGACGAGACGCTTCTGCTGGAGACCATGGGGAAGCGGTTCGAGGAGGGCCCGCTGCGCTTCGCCGTGGGCATCCTGTCGACGCTCGCGCCCTATCTCCTGCCGGGTCTCCTGGACCGTCTGGAGGATTCGTCGCCCCGCGTCGAGCTCAACGTGATGGAGGCGTCGGGCCAGGATCTCGTCGCCCACCTGCTCGCCGGACGGCTCGACGCGGCGATCGTATCCCTGCCGCTCGGCCTGCTGGAGCTGCCGGAGAGGGAGCTCTTCGAGGATCGTTTCCTGCTCGCCGGCCGCGCCCGGCGGCTCGAAGCGCTCGGCGCGCCCAACGGAGCGCCGCAGCCGGCCGACCTCGCGCAGGCGGATGTCGGGCCGCTGCTCACGCTCGGGGACGGCCATTGCCTCGCCAACCAGGTCCTCGGAGCCTGCTCGATGTGGCGCATCCAGGAGGTCCGGCGCGGCGCCGGCTCGCTCGCCACCCTGTCGAGGCTGGTCGCGAGCGGCGCCGGGCTGACGCTGATGCCGGAGACCGCCGCGCTCTGCGAGCGGTCCGCCTCGCCCGAGCTGAGCTTCCTCCGCTTCCGCTCTCCCGAGCCGGCGCGGCAGATCGGCCTCGCGCACCGCGCGGTCTATCACGGGCAGCGCTGGGTCGACCTCCTCGTCGAGGCCGCCTCGGACGCCGGCGAGGCGCTCGTGCAGGAAGCGCGCGAATCGATCCGGAAACGCTCCCGCAAGCGCTGATCGCCGCAGCGGGACCGTCGGACATCCGCGCCGGCCCCGATGCCGGCCGTCCTCCGCCACGACGCCTTTTGTCGTCATGCCCGGACTCGTTCCGGGCATCCACGTCTTGCGGCATCGCGGTGCGAGCCGGACGCGGGCGAGAGCGGGGACGGCGACGGGGAGATCCAGGCGTGACGAAATCCGGCTATCCCGCCCCCTGTCCCGCCTTCCATTCGAGGAAGTGGGCGACGATCTCCTCGCCGGTGGCGAGCCAGACGCCGTCGTGGCTCCCGATGTGGGCGAGCGCCCGGTCGAGCGCGCCGATCCGGTGCGGGACGCCGATTATGTAGGGGTGGAGCGAGACCGAGGCCACGCGTCCCGAGACCGCGCTCTCGGCGTAGAGCACGTCGAAGGCGCGGCGGATCATGCGCTCGAAATCGTCGGCGGAGAAGCCGCTCCCCTCGAAGGCCTGCTTGTCGGAGACGCCCGCGCCGTAGGGCATCGAGACGATCGTCCCGCCCGCCACCTCCATGAGAACGGGCTGGTCGTCGCTGTCCCAGTCGACGACGTAGCGGCAGCCCTCGGCGACCAGCCGGTCCAGCGTGCCCCAGGTCTCCTGCCGTCCGGCGCCGAGCCAGCCGGTCGGCCGGCGGCCGGTCGCGCGCTCGATGCGCTCCAGCGTGCGCGCAACGATCCGCCCGGCCGCCGCTTCGGAGCCCGCCTCGTTGAGCCGCCGCGTGTTGCTCTCGCAATGGCCCATCAGCTCCCAGCCCAGCCGCAGGCACTCCTCGACGATGCGCGGGGCCGCGTCGCACACCTCGCTGTTGAGCGCAACCGTCCCCCTGACGCCATGGCGCTCCATGACCTCCATCATGCGGAACACGCCGACCCGGTTGCCGTAATCCCGCCTGCCCCAGGCGGACACGTCGGGGATCAGGCCCGGACCGTCGGGCATCCGCTCGTCGAGCGCGAAGACCTCGATATTGGGAATCGCCCAGAACGCGATCCGCGCCCCGCCCGGCCAGACCAGCGGCGGCCGGTCGACGATCGGCTCGTAGGGGTAGGGGCCGTAGGCGCGGGGTTCCATCGTCCTTCCCGTCCCGGTGCGCGGACCGATTGTGGCGTCCGCGCCGGCGCGTTGCCAGACCCCGGGACGGGCCGCAATATGGCGGCACGCGCACCGAAAGGGAGAAAGCCTATGCCCGCGAGCGAGCCCGCGAAGACCGCCGGGGCCACCATCGTTCCGGCGCTCCGCTACCGGGACGCTCCCGCGGCGATCGAATGGCTCTGCCAGGCGTTCGGGTTCGAGAAGCGTCTCGTCGTCCCCGGAGGGGACGGGACGATCGCCCACGCCCAGCTCGTCCTCGGCAACGGGATGATCATGCTGGGCTCCGCCCGCGACGACGAATTCGGGGCGTTCCAGCGGCCTCCCGACACGCCGGACGGCCCGGTTTCGATGAGCGTCTACGCGATCGTCGAGGATGTCGACGCGCACCACGCCCGCGCCGCCGCCGCCGGGGCGCGGGTGGTCATGCCGCCGGCGGACCAGGACTACGGGGGTCGCCTCTATTCCTGCCGCGATCCGGAGGGCAATCTCTGGAATTTCGGCAGCTACGATCCTTGGGAATAGCGCGCCGATTGCGGGGGAGGCCCGACATGAGCGATGAAATCGTCCTCTGCGCCGACCCCCGCACCTGCGGCCCTAACCTCTCGAAATAGCGTCGTTTTTCTCCCGCTTTTTGCAACCGGGAAGGGGGATCCGCGACCGTTCGTTGCCCGGTAGGAGGCCTCGGCGGCGGGCGTGCGGTTGACGGTGCGCTTCAGCGGGCTAGGCGGATCCCGTTGCCGTCACGCTCGAACAGATGCCGATAGAAACGGTCGGCGACGCGGGCGCGCACATGCTTGGCCGCGGCCGGGCCGCCGTAGATTGTGCGGAACCGACCCCGGTCGTTGACGGCATGGGCGATTTCCTCCGCGGTCATCCAGCGATTGTCGCGCGCGGTCAGAACGACAGCGATTTCCTCATGCAGGGTGACGTGTTTCATCCGGTCTCACCTGACCGACCCCGGCGCCTTCGGCAGGCTGAGGAGAAATGAAGTCCGGATCGACCTGCCGAAACCGGGGCATCGGAACAACCTCACCCGGTAAACGACCGAGCGGCTTTCAAGCGCGTCGAACGCGCTCTCGCGGAAAAAACGGCCTTCCGGGCAGCAGGCGGTCGGAACCGGCTCGGCGATAGGCGGTCGAACAGCCGGTCATGCGTCTCGACGATGTTGCGGGCATCCGAGTAGAAATCCTTGCCCGCGGGAGTCAGCCGCAGGTCCCGACCGCTCAGGTCGAGCAGCCGGACACCCAGTTGGGTCTCAAGGGCGCGGATCCGCAGCGACATCGTTCCCCGGGAGCATCCGAGCATTTCCGCCGCGGCCGAAAAGCTCCGTCCCGAGGCAACCGCGACGAAAGACCGCAGGAGCTTCGTGTCGATATCCCGCATCCATATCGACTATACGTATATATCGGTTTAGTCAATCTGTCACGGGATCGTATGGCTGCAATGCCCGCCGACGGCACGCCGGATGCCCGACCCGCCACCTGCCCCGGCGGCAACCTGCGTCAGGCCGGGCGGGCGGAGGCTGCCGTGCGTTCACTTGCCCGAATAGGCGTTGACGACTTCCCTTTTGACCGCGAGCGCAGCCTCCGATTGTCGGTCCGGATTCTCCAGCAGCTGGACACAGACCTTGCCGAGAGGCGGGAGCAGCGAGGGCCGGACGAGGGCTTTCAGCGCGGCCGGAACCGTTCCCTCCGTCATCACGGTGATCGCCGCGCCGGCGCCCACCGCGTCCAGGATCGCCTGCTCGCTGGCACTGCAGAGCGCTTCGCGCCAGGCGATGTTCCGGTCTTCCAGGGCGGCGAACGCGGTCTCGCGCAGCAGGCAGCCCTCCGGAAAACAGGCGATCGGCAGGGGAGTCGTCTCCTCGGGCGCGAAGTCGGGCGAGGACACCCAGTGCAGCCGCGGTCGGGAGAGCACGGTCCCCGGTCCGGACTTCTCGCGCCGGATGACGATCCCCAGATCCAGCGCGCCCTCCCGCGTCTGCTCGGCGATCGCAATGCTGGATTGACAGACGATCTGGAGCTCGATCGATGCGTAGCCCTCCTGCATGTGCCGGCGAAGCCGGACAAGGAATTCGACTCCCTGATTCTCGGATACGCCGAGCCGCACGCGCCCGGAGACACGCCTCGCCGTGGCACGGTCGATCATGCGGTCATGCATGTCGACGAGCGTCTGCGCATGCGGGAGCAGGTCGTGCCCCGCGGAGGTGAGCTTCAGGTTGTACCGGCTGCGGTCGAACAACCGCTGCCCCAGCTGCTCCTCGAGCGTCTGGATGCGGACCGACATCGTGCCCTGCGAGCATCCCAGGCGTTCGGCCGCAGTGGAAAAGCTCTTTTCGGCGGCGACCGAGAGGAAGGAGCGCAGCAGCTTGGTGTCGACGTCAATCATGAGGAATGAGTGAGCTAATCATGAGGATTGAATATGCGAATTCAAGATTTCGGTCAAATGCGGTTCCGGCCGCCGGGTCTCGGCCGTCCATCGAGCTCGGGCCCGCGACCCGGCAGCCACGGTTTACCGTCGCTCCGGGGCTGCCGTCCGTTCGAGGCGATCGTGTCCCGGGAGGTGGTGTAAGAGCCTGGCGTAAGAGCCTAGCGTCCGCCGCGGTATCCGGCGGGTTGGGCCGAGACGCTCAGGCTGCCACGGCGGGCAGCTTGACGGTGAGATTGTCGCTCACGGGGGCGATGGATTCCAGCAGTTCGATGAAGATGCGGTGCAACTCGTCCGCGACCATCGGAGGCCAGGAGCACGGCGTCCAGACCATGCCGACCCGAACCGCCTTGCGCTGCACCGCCTCGACGAGCCGACGGAAACCCCCGGCGCCGAGAGTAGGACGATATGGTCCACACGCATCGCTATCTCCATTGCGTCGAAGGCGATATGTCGGGGCGAATCCCGCCCGGCTTTCGCCGTCCTTGGTCGTGGAAGAAGCGCGCGACATCGGCGCGCCGATGGTCGAGGGCGCGCTGGATGGCGCCGTTCACGGACCGCGGTCTTCGCCGGCCCGCCGGTCGTTCGGTCCATGACCCGACAGGAGCCTAGGTCGCGAATGTTCAGGGAAATCGCGGGCGCCATGCGCCGTTTCGTCCACGATACGCGGGGGGGCGCGACCGCCTTTGCCGCGGCCGGTGTCGTCGTCATGACGGTGGCCGGCGCGGCGCTGATCGTCGACCATGTCCATCTGATCGACCAGCGCGATCTCCTGCAAAGCGCGGCGGACGCCGCATCGATGGCCGCGACGCGCGAACTCGGCGAGTTGCCGAGCTCGATGCCCGAAACCGACGTCCGGGAGCGTCTCCTGCCGGTAGCGCGCAAGTACGCCACCTTCAACGTGCTCCAGAACGTGAAGGATCCCGACCTGACGGCGGACGACATCGCGGTGGCGCTCGATATCGACCGCCGCGCCAAGACAGTGAGCGCGACGGTCTCGGCGGACATCGGAAAGACGCTGATGGCCGACTGGCTGCTCGGCTACTCCGGTCCGGGCACGGTCGCACGCGAGAGCGGCGTTGAAACCATCCAAACGCCGCTCGAAGTGGTGCTGGCCATCGACGTCAGTACTTCCATGGGAATGAGCTTGGACGGCCGCTGGGGCGTCCCCAGCCGCGACAGCCGCATGGCCGTCATTCGCTCGGCGGTGGCCACGCTGGTCGATATTCTGGAGCCGGGCGAAGCCAATCGGGTCGCGCTCGGCATCGTGCCGTGGCACGGCGTCGTTCGCCTGGCGGAGGTGGCACGGAATTCCTGGGTAAGCAACGGCTGGGCCGAATATCCGCAGAGCCGCCACTACGCCGCCCCCTATCTTTGCACGACGGGCGCCGATTGCGAAATCACCGGCGTGGACCAGACGCTCCCGGCGGCACCGGAAGAAGAGTGGCTGGGATGCCTGGACGAGCATCGAGTTGGCGCCGAAGGGCACGCATCGCTCCCCGCCCAACTGGAGAACCTGTTCGTCCTTCCCTCCGAGACGCCGTTCGCCCAATCCGTGTTCCCGTCGGAGGCGGGCTTGGCGTACCAATGCCTGTCGCCGCCCTTGCCGTCCGACTTCGACCTGCAGAGATGCAACGATAGGGCATCCGCCAGCAGGGCGCAGTCGGCGGCCGGCCGGAATGGCAGGGTCTTTCTCCGCTCGGCCGACTGGATGTGCGACAACAACATGATGCCGGTTCTCCCACTCACGCCCAATCGGGCGGCGATCGACACGGCTGTCGACGACTTGGCCCCGGTCGGGCAAGGAACCTACTCGGCGACCGGGATTCTGTGGGGTCAGCGGCTGCTTTCTCCTTCATGGAAAACCGTGTGGGGCGGCAGTGCATATCCGGCGGACGCGGACGACGACGGCAACGCGGGTGCACGGCGGGCCATGGTGCTGCTCACCGACGGCGAGGATGTCCAATGCGGGAGGTCCGATCCGGAGTGCGAGATCAACGGCGCGGGCGTCGCACGCGCCGATGCGTGCTCGGCCGCCAAGGCCGCGGGGACCGAGATCTTCGTCGTCGCCGCGATGCACCCCAGCCAGGTTTCCCGCGGCCTGGGCACGGCGCTGCACGCGTGCTCGAGCCAACGCGACAAGCCGGATGGGTCCTATGTCTTTCTCAACAACGAGGATCCGGACGACCTCAGGTCGGCCTTCGTCACTATCGCGCGGCAGTTGAGGACGTTCCGCCGGATCTATTGACCCGACGAAAAGACGGAAAGGGACTGTCGACCCGGGCCGGCTGACGGTCGTCGCGTCCGCGCCACCGGCATTCGAGACCAAGTGAATAAATGGGCGCGGCCGTCGCCTCCGTCAGGCGCCCTCCGTCCGTTCATAGGCCGGCGGCGACGGAGGCGTATCCGGCTCGCGCGCGGGAACCGCGTGCAGGCGGTAGATCTCGCCGGCGATGAACCGGCCCACCAGCGAGCCCTCGCGGGTCAGGCGGGCGCACACTTCCACCACGATCAGCACTTCGCCCGCCGCCATGTCGAACCCGCCGGGCAGCGCCGGTTTGCCGTCGGCGGTCGCGTGCCGGGCGCAGCCGCCGGCGATCGTCCCGGTGACCGTTTCGTCGCCGAACCGGATCGAGGCATCGGACCACAGCACCTCCACCGGTTCCGGCGGATCGCCGGGCGGCCGACGGAACGCGGTGATGGCGTAGACCAGGTTCGCCGGAACCTTCAGCTCCTGGGTGTAGAGGAATTTGCCCAGCGCCCTGAGGTCGTCCCCGTCCGGTTCGGTCTCGCGCGAGACGTAATCCGCCATCGTGCTGGCCAGCCGCGCGCTCGCGGTATCCGCCCTGACGCGGGAATAGAGGTCGAAGCAAATCGCGCAGATCGATATCAGCACCACCGCGCCGAGCGCCAGCTCGATGGCGGCGCCGCCCCGGGTATCGCGGGCGAAGGTCCGAGGGCGGCGGAGGACGGCGCCGATCATGAGAAATTCCTACCCTCCCCGCGCGTCACGGCCGAACGGGCTCCGCGGGCCGCGGGTCTCGCCCGTCTCGCCGAACCGGGGCCGACCGCCGCGCCGGAACAATATGCGCGATCGGGGAATTGGCAAGCCTCCGGTCGGATTTCGTTCGTGCGATCCCCGGTGCGGTTCCGACGGCCCGGTATCCCGTGGCGGCGAAAGGCGCGATCAATAGTAATAGCCGCCCAGCCTCGGCGGGGGCGGCGCCTCGGCCTCCGTCTCTCGCGCATTGGCGGTCACCAGGCGCGCGGTGACGATCACGATCAGCTCGAGTTCTTCGGACTGCACCGAGCGACTCCCGAACAAGATCCCCAGCCCGGGAATGTCCTTGAGGCCGGGCACCCCCGCCTCGCGGGTGTCCGACGCATTGCGGAACAGTCCCGCGATCACGATCGATTCCCCGTCTCCGACCTCGACCGTCGTCTCGGCGCGGCGGACGTTGATGACGGGGATATCGACGCCGACCACCCGGACGGCCTGGTTCAGGGAAGGTTCCGACACCTCGGGGCGGACCTTCAGCACGATCCGGCCGGTGTCTATCACCGTCGGGACGAAGTCGAGCAGGATCCCGTACTTCTTGTACTCGAACACGATGACCCCGTCGTCGAACCCCGTCGGCAAGGGGTATTCGCCGCCGGAGAAGAAGGACGCCGCCTCCCCCGATACCGCGGTCACGTTGGGCCGGGCCAGAACGTTCGCGAGCCCCGCTCTCGAAAGCGCGTCGATCATCCCGGCGACCCGGGTCCTCGACGGCCCCGAGTCGAAGGACAAGCCCGGCGATACTTCACCGTCGACGATCGCCGGCGGGAAGGGCCAGCCCGGTACCGGTAGTGGCAATAACCGCCCGATGCGGAAACCGATCAAGTCGTTGCCGCGGATCCGAAAGGCCTCCCAGTTCACCCCGAGATTCTCCGTGACGGAGCGCTGGACCTCGGCGATCTGCACTTCCAGGTTCACCTGCTGCGCGCCGGACACCCGCAATTCGTTCTCCACCGGCATGTCCTTGGGCAGCGCCCCGGCGGCGAGCCGGAGCGCCCGCTCGGCAAGCGCGGCGGAGGCCACCTCGCCGGTCAGCGCTATCCCGCGCGCGACGCGCCTTGCCCGAACCCCGCTCAACTCCGGCTCCTTCGCGAGGATTTCGCGGATGGGCTCCAGATCCAGGACGACCGAGACGGTCCAGTCGCGAACCGTTCCCTGCGCGCCGAGAATGGCGACCGAGGTCCGGCCCACCGCCTTGCCGACGATGTAGAGCACCGTCGGGGACAGGAGCTGGACGTCCGCGATCTCCGGCGCCGCGACCAGCACCGACGACGCATCGCCGCCAAGGGCGAGTCGGCGGCTGTGCCCAAGGGTCAGGGTGAGCGCCTTCGGCGCCGCCCGTTCGCCCGGCGGCGCGGCCGGTGCGGCGGGTTCGGGGTCCGTTCGGGGCTGTCCCGCGACCGGTACGGAACCGGGTTCCCCCGACGGTCGGCTTCCGGCCGACGACGCCTCGCCGATTCGGAGAACCAGGGCGGAGGATACGGGCGGGTCGAACCTCTGCACGCGAACGGTATCGGCGCCGGACGCCGACAGCCGCAGGACAAGGTCCGATGCGGGCCCGCGCGCCGCGGCTCCTCCGCGCCCCTCCCTGCGCGCCGCCTCTATCAGGCGGGACAGCGCGGCGCCGTCGCCGTCGAGCCAGTAGGACGGGTCGTGCTGCGCGTGGATTTCGGCGGCGCTCTCGACCATTCCGGCCGCGATCAGCATGCGCAGAAAATTCGCCGATATGCGGGGATGTCCAGACGAGAGCCGGAGGGCTTCGCGGTAGCGCGCCTCGGCGGATTCGTAGTCGCCGTCGACGGTGGCGACGACGGCGAGGCCGTTCGCCGCCCACGGCGCCGACGGCAGGTCCGGTCCGGCTTCGTACGCGTTGCGGAAATGCGGTCGCGCGGCATCCGGCCTGCCCGCGGCGAGCGCTGTCCGTCCGGCGCCGAGAAGCGCCTCCGCTCTTGCCGCGGGGGCATCGTCGGCGCGCGCGGCTGCCTGCAGGGGCCGGCGTTGCGATGGAAGCGGCGGAGACCGGCATGGCGGCCGTCGAGCGCGCCTCGGAAACCGGCGCGCCGGTGCCCGCGGCCGCCGCCCCTCCCGCGGCGGCCGGCCCGCCGGATCGTGCCGGCGCCGGGACGGCGCTGCTGCAGGGTTTCGTGGTCAAGTCGCTCGCCGGAATCCTCGCCGCCTCCGCGGAGGAGGTCTCCGGGCGCATGGACTTCCTGCGCCGCACCCAGCAGCGCCTGCGCGAGGCGTTCGAGAACGCCGACGGGGTCAACGGACTCGCCGACGGGGTCGATTTGGACGAGGAGATCGAATCGATCTCGGCGCTGGCGCTCAACGTGCGCCAGAGAATGAACGCCATCGCCGATCTCGCGCGGCGTCTCGAGGGCTTCGCGAGCGCGCCCACCAACCATGTCGATCGCAGCATGATCGACCTCAACGCCTGCATCGAGAACGCGATCGAGGCCGTGGCCGACGGCACGCCGGTGGTGCGGAATTTCGGCGACGTTCCCGAGATATTCGCATCGAGAACCGAGTTCGAGATGCTCTTGGGCGAGCTCATCGAGAACTCGATCGTTGCCGTGCGCGACCTCGAAGACCGGAAGGGCCTGGTCAAGATCGACACCGCGCGGAAGGACGACGAGATCCTGATCACCGTGATCGACAACGGGGCCGGGATCGCGCCGGAACAGCGGACCAACATCTTCAAGCCGTTCTACACCTCGCGCAACGGGTCGATGGGCATCGGTCTCGCGCTCGCGGGCCACCTGGTCCGCAAGTACGAAGGCGTCATCAAGATCAACTCCCTGCCGGGCCAGGGAACGGTGGCGCGCATCACCCTGCCCGCCGGGATCTCCGCCCCATGAACGCCGGCACCCTCGGGAGTCCCGGGAGCGGTCCGCGGCCTTCGCGGCACCGCCGCGGCACCGGCCTGCGGCGCCAGCTCGTGACGAGGGCCCTGCTCGCGGTCGCTCTGCCGGTCCTGCTCACCGGCGGGCTCGCGGCCGTCATGCTCGGCCAGGACATGGCCCGCACGGATGCGGCCGCGCGTGCGACGGTGGCGGCGAGCCGGATCGATGCGGTCCTCGTCGTCCGCATCGCCGAGGCGAGGACATGGGCCTCGACTCCCGCCGTCGTCGAGGCCGCCAGGGCGGCCAGGATGGCACCACCCTCGCAACGGTTCGGCGAGGCTTCGGCGAGCGATCTCCGGGCCTGGCCCCGGATCGCCGGCGCCGCGGACCCATCGCGGGAAGCCGAGTCCTTTCTCCGGCGGCAGATGGCGGCCTCGCCCTGGCTCACGGAAATCTCCTTCACCGACCGGAACGGCTTCGACGTGGCGGCGACGGGGTCGGCAAGCGGCATCTCCCGGTCCGGCGAGGCCGGTTGGCAAGGCGCATGGGCGGACGGGATCTCCGTCGCCGCAATCGAACGCGACGGCCCGGCGGGGCTCCGCCCGCTCGCGCTCTCGGTGCGCATCGCGGATCCGGACGGCGGCGCGCCGCTGGGCGTGCTGAAGACCGTGCTCGCGACAGATCCCATCGGGACTTTCGCGGTTCGCGCGACGCCGGCCGTCCCGGGCGGACACATCGAGAATATGCCTTCAGGCGGCGCGCGCATCGTGAATGCGAGCGCCGAGGGGAACGGTCCGACCGGCCTCGCCGTGCGCGCCGGCCTGGGCGGCCAGGGCGACGGGTTCGGCGAATCCTTCGCCTCCGCGGTCGACCGGCTCGGTCCCGCCGAGGCCGTTCTGCGGGAATTCGCCGCCATGATACCCGACCGGGCCGCGGTGTTTGCCGGCATCGAGGACGCGCTCGGCGACTGGCGCGTCCGACTCGTACTGGCACTCCTCTCGATAGGGATATTGAGCGCGGCCTTCGCCGCCGTCCTCGCCGGTGCGGTGGCCGGACGCTACGCGGCGGCGCTCGATGCGCTGACGGAGCTGGCCGAGCGCTCCGCCCGGGGAGAGCCCGTGCGCATGGCCCCGGTCGAGACTCCGCGCGAGATCGTCCGCCTTGGCGATGCGGTTTATCGGCTGGGGCATCTCTGCAACCGGATTCGCGATCCCCGCCCGGTCGGCAGCGCGCACGCGCGGTAACCGGGAAGCGGTACGCCGCGCGGCAGCGGCCGAGAGGAGGAAACCGATGGAGAGTTCGTGGATCGCCTGGGCCGCCGCCTCTGCCGCCTGCGCGCTGTTCGCCGCGGGCGCGGTGACCGATCTCCGCAGCCGCACGGTGCCCAACGCCATTCCGCTCGCGCTGCTCGCGCTCTTTGCGGTCCATGTCGCCGCCGGATCGGGCGAGCGCGCCGCTTCGCCGTTGGCCCATCTGGCGATCGGCGCCGTGCTGCTCGCTGCCGGATTCGCGCTCTATTCCACCGGCAGGTTCGGCGCGGGCGATGCCAAGCTGATCGCGGCCGCCGGGTTGTGGGTGGGGCCTTCCGATCTGGCCGTGTTCCTGCTCGGCCTCGGCGCCTGCGCGTTCGCGCTCTCGGCCGTCGCCCTGTTGCCCTTCGAGGCCGCCCGGCGCATGCGCCCGGAACTTCCCTTCGCCGTCGCGATCGTGCCACCCGCGCTGGCCGTGATGATCCCGCGCGCTCTCTCCTTTCAGGTCCAGCCCGTCTCATGACGGTCCGCGGTCCGGACTCCGGGGCGTCGCGCCGCCCCGCCGCCCACTTGCCAGCCCGACGCGCCGCCGGGCCGCCGGGAGAAACCGATGTATAGATATCGCACCCTGATCATACTGGTGCTGCTGATCGCGGTGCCGGCGGGCGGCGCCGTCGTCGCAGCCCGTTACTTCTTGCCGGGCACCTCCGCCAAACCTGTCCTGGCAAAGTCGCAGCCCGCCCCCAAACCCGTGAAGAAGGCGCAGACGCGCAAGGTCGTCGCCGCCGCCCGGTATCTGCAAATCGGCACGCTGATCCGCGAAGAGGATCTGACCGCCCTCGACATCGCTTCTAGCGGGGTTCGGCGCGCTCACGTCGTCATGGAGGGCGCCAAGACGATCGACGCGCTGCGCGGCTTTGCCGTGCGCGAGCCCGTCGCCGCCGATGCGCCTCTCACCCGGTTCGCCGTCGTCGGTCCAGGACAGAGGGGTTTTCTCGCCGCCGTGCTCGGGGCCGGGACCCGCGCCGCGACGATCCAGCTCAGCGCCGGGACCAGCCATGCCGGCCTCGTCGATCCAGGCGACCGGGTGGACGTGATCCTGACCGCCAAGTTGCGCCTCGGGGGGCGCGCGGAAAGCGTGTTCACCCGCACCATCCTTCAGGACGTGCGCGTGGTCGCGGTCGACCGGCAGGTGGATGGCGGCGCCCAGCCGGCGCCGGGCGGCAAGGAGGCGAAGCGCGCCAAGATCGTCACTGCGACGCTCGAGGTCTCGCCCGCCCAAGCCCGGCTGCTCGCGCTCGGCGAACATGAGGGCACGCTGTCGCTCGTGGTGCGGCCGCTCGCCGCGGCGGCCACGCGGCCGAGCCCCGCGGCAGCGGTCGATCTTCGCGACCTGCTCGACCTGCCGGAGATCGACGAGCCCGCCGAAACCGTCGCGCCGGCCGCGACACCGCCGCCGGAAACAAGCGACGCGGTGCTGGCGCCCCGCAGGACCGTGCGCATCATCCGCGGCGACAAGTTATCGGAGGTGACGTTCGGAGACGAAGCCGCGGGTCCGCCGGAGGGTGGGGCGTCCGCCGCGAGGCCGGGCGACGCATCGCCCGCGAAAGCACCGAATTGAAGGAGGACCGAGTGGAACTCGCCGAACTCTTTACCCGCGCCGCGACCGCGCTTCCGGAGGCCGTCAGGCGGCGCATGGACGGCGATGCCCCCCTCGACTGGGAGACCCTCGACGATCCCGGAACCGGCGCGGCGATCGACGCAGCGATCCGTCGCGGCCGCCGCCTGCCGGAGCCGGTGGAGACGCTGGCGGCAAGGCTGATCCGCGAGGTCGGCGTCGTGCCGGCCGATCTCGCCGCCGGGCTGGAGCGCGAACGCGCGGCCAACGCCTGGCTGCGGCATATCGCCGTCGAGCCCGACGGAGAGCGCTACCGGCTGCGCAACCGCCGGAGCGGTGAGGTCCATACCGGCGTCCGCGTCGAGGCGCTTGCGGGATATGCCGAGCTCGCTCTGGAACTCGCGCTCCTCGTGCAGCGGACGAGCGAGTTCTGGATCGAGGCCGGAGACGGATACCCGGATGACGTTTCTGCCCCGCTGACGCAATGCGCGATCCGGATCGGCGCCCGCCTGAAGCCGATCGTCGATGCGGACGCCGGGCGCGGCGCGACCGGCAAGCTGGCGGCCATCCTCGAAGACGCCTGGAACGCGCTCGACCTCGAAATCCGCGAAGGGATTTGCGCGCCGGCGCAGCCGGGCGCGACGCCGGATGCCTGCGCGCCGCGCCGGCGCCACTACGCCCCCGCCGACAGCTACCGCATGCACGCCTTCGACCTGGGCGAACTCCGCTGGCTCCGCGCTCTCGGCGAACGCGCCCTCGACGAGGCTCGGTCGGGCCAGCGGGCGGCAGCGCCGCGACTCGGCCTCGGCACCGGGCAGGCGCAGCCGGCCGCCGGCGCGGGCGAACCCGCTTCGCACGCCGAAGATGGCCGGATCGAGGAAGCCGGACCGGGGGCCGAAGCGGCTTCGATCGACGACCGGGAGGCCGATCCCGACGAGCTCGCGCTCGGCAGGGAGCTGGCCGAGCTGCAACGCACCGTGGGCCTGCTGCCGCCTTCGCCCGGGCCCGGCTCCGTCCCGCGAACGCTCGCGGCAGCGGAATCCGGCGATGAGGTGGCCTCGCTCGAACTGACCGCGCTCGAAGCGCGCGTCCAGGCCGAGGCGACGGACTCGCTCGCGTTCGGATCCGGCTCCGACGGGACTGCGGTGGAGGACGATATGGCCGCGCTCCGGCATGCCGTCGCCCGGCTTCCCGGGGCGGTCCGCCGGCGTCTCGGAGACGCCCACGGCATCGGAGTGGCCCAGGCCCTCGCCCGCCTCCGGGACCCCGCAGAGGCCGATGCAGCGTTCGGAGAGCTGCACAGCGCGGTCGCAGCGCGGCACGCGCCGGCATGGCTGGAGGAGCTCGCCTCATCGCTGCTCGCCGACGCCGGCGCCCGGACCCGGGACGGTGCGCGCACGGGGAGCCTCAGCCTCGATCTCACCGAGGGGCCGGGGGTGTATCTGGCGGCCGAAACCGAAACCGGCTTGCAGGGACAGATGACGCTCCCCGCCATCCTCGAACAGCTGCATCTCGCGTTGACCTTCGCGGAGCACGCATGGACCGGCCTCGAGACGATCCGGACCGCCGGCGTCGAAGCCGGCTGGGCGCTCGGCGAATCTCCCAACGGAGCCTCCGGCATCGACGCGACCGAACACGAGATGCTCGAAGCGGCCCGGCTGATCGAGAGCGCGCTCGGCCGTAGTCGCCATGCGGTCCGCCCATCGAACCGCCGGCCGTCGGCCCTCGAACAGGCCGCGATGGCGGCGGAGGCGATCGGAGCGGTCGGCCCGACCGTCCGCGCCGCCGCCGGCTGGCCCGGCGCGGCGGAAGCCCCCGACCCTCGCAATCCCGGAGACATCGCCCGGGTCGCCGCCTTCGCTGACGCTCTGCACGAATCCGTCAAGTCCATCTCCAACCGCACCATCGCCGGAAGAATGACCACGGCGTCGGCGGCGGGAAGCTGATGACGCTCGCACCGCCGGACCGTCAACCGACCTGCTTGGTCGCCCCTGGGGCTCCGAGCCGTCCGGGTTGGCGACATCGACTTCCCCATCACGACGGCTGCTCTACCGGCTTTCCGGAGCCATGCCGAAATTGTTGTCACCGCAATCTGCCAGCAGCGGCTTACGGAATTTCACAATTCCGAAAGCCCGGGGAGACATCGGAATGAAGGTAACGAGATTTCGCGTTCAGAATTTCCGCAATATCGATGACAGCGGGTGGATCGCCCTGGAAAGCCTGACGGCCTTCGTGGGGCGCAACGAGTCCGGCAAGAGCTCATTGCTCAAGGCGCTGCACAAGTTCAATCCCGCCAGGCCCGAACCCTATGACGCGCAACGGGAGTTCCCGCGCGAGCGCTACACGCGCGACTACCTGGCCGGCGGCGCAAATGGGGGCGAGTGGCCGGTGTGCTCCGTGGAATTCGAGATTCCGTCGGAGATGCAGCGCAAGATCGCCCGGTTGCTGGACCCGGCTCAGAAGCCGCCCGCCAGCGTGACCGCGACACGCTATTTCGACGGCACTCTGACCCTGTCATACACACCCGATATCGAGGTGAGCGCGCTCGCGCCGGATCTGGCTATCGACGCTCTCAACACGTTTGCGTCGTCAGCGAGATTATCGGTCGTGTCGACCGAAAGGCCGCAGCACGCGGCGGATCGGGAGCGTGCACCCGAAGACCGGGCCGGCAAACTGGCGGATTGGGCGATGGGCTGGGTCGAGGCGCTCGCGGATGTGAGCGACCTTCGTTGCGAACGCGGAGCCGTCCTTCTGCAGAGGCTTTGCGGCGAGGCGATCGACCGCCGGAGACCCGGGACGGAAAGCGTGACGAACGCGCTTCTTTCGGCGGTCGAGCCGACCTTGAGGGCGGCTTCGCGGGGCTCGGCCGTCGAGCGGATCGACCGGCTCGTCGAACGCAACCTTCCCGTCCTGATCTATTTTGAGAATTACGGTGTTCTCGACAGCGCCATATCGTTGCCGCAGTTCCTCGCGGCCCGGGAAACCGACCCCTTCGATCCCCGCGTGCGCACCATCGATGCGATGTTCAGGCATGTCGCTCTCGATCCGGCCGAGATCGCCGAGCTCGGGGAAGAGCGCGCTGCCCCGGTTTCCCGGCAAGGCAGCGCCGCGTTGGATCGGGCGTCCGGCGAACGTGCATGGCGGCGCAAGGAAGAGCGCGCCATCAAGCTGAGCGCCGCATCGCTCGACATTTCGAGAGGCTTCTCGGCCTGGTGGTCGCAGCGCCGCCACAGGATTCGTTACCACGCCGACGGCGATTATTTTCGGGTGTGGGTGGCCGACGACCGGCTGACCGACGTGGAGATCGAACTCGAACAGCGCAGCAGGGGCTTTCAATGGTTCTTTTCGTTCTACCTGGTCTTTCTCGTCGAATCCGGGGCCGGGCACAGCAGCGCCATTCTGCTCCTTGACGAGCCGGGCTTGCACCTGCACCCGACCGCACAACAGGAGCTGGTTGCATTCCTCGCGAAGCTTTCGAAGACGAATCAGCTCGTCTACACCACGCATTCGCCATTCCTGATCGATGGCGAGCGCCTGTCCCGCGTGCGGCCGATCGTGGAGGACGACACCGGCCATTCGAAGGTTGCGACCGAACTATCGCTCCGGGACTCCGAATCCGGCTTTCCGATAAGGCTGGCTGCCGCGTTTGCCTCGATGAACGAGCTTTTCCGGGATCGGCGCTGCGTTCTGGTCGAGGGCTGGAGCGATTTCCATTACCTCCACCTGCTGTCGAGAGAGTGCGCAGCATCGGGCCGCACGGCACTTCCCGAAGATATCCGCGTCGTCCCCTGCGGAGGACGGGACGGGATCCGTTATCTCTCGTTGCTGCGTCCGGCTGGGGGTCATGGGCCGGTAGTGCTGCTGGACAGCGACGAGGCCAGGCCGGGCGAGGGGGATGCGCTCCTCCGGAATTTGCGATCCGGCAACGGCGGGCATGCCATCTTTCTGGACCAAGCGGTCGGGCGTCCCGGGTCCGGCGTCCGGTTCGAGGACATCCTGGGGAAAGAGCTCGTTTTGCGGAGCCTCGGAACCGTTCTCGACGAACCTCTGGAGGTCCCGGAAATCGACGGCGGCACCGTCGCGGGCTTGACGCACAGGATCGAAGCCGCGGCGAAGAGCAACGACGTTCGCCTGCCGGTCGACTGGCGTATTTCGGTTGCGCAGCACCTCGCGTCGACTCGGGCGGAACAGGGGGCCTTGCTGAACGAGCACGCGCTCGATGCCGGCGCATCGCTGTTCTCGGCTCTGAACGCTGCGACCGAGTGCGCGGACGCGCATCCCGAGCGAATCGAAGATGCCGCAAGAGAACCGTCGGAGATCGACGGGAAGCAAATCATCGCAGATGACGGCGTCGCCAGGACCGCTCCATCCGAAGTCGCGAAAAAAGGTGCCGAGACTGTAGATGACGCAAATCAGGCGCTGACCGAAGAAGACCGGAGCGTGCTCGAGATGATTGCCCAAATGAACGATGAGGCGGAAGCGAACTCGGCGGCCGGCGCGGAAGAAGACGCCGAACAAGAAGGAGTTCTTGAGCGGATCGCGAACAGGGACAACGAGGAAGAGGCGGAACTCGAAACCGGAGGCATCCTGGAGCAGGTGGCGGATCGGGAAAATGAAGGACGTGGGGCGGATCGCCTGCCGTCGAATGGATAGAGCATGTTCGACGGTCATGCCCCGTTCCGCTGCACACGCTGGAAGGGGATTTCCTTGCTTGCGGGAACCTGTCGGCCGCCCTGCGGAGCGGCAATCCCGATTCGCCGTTCGGTCGGGAACGGGTATGCCGCGCGTTACCGATGAATACCGCGTTCCCGCGACAGGGTCCCGACGGCCGGCGAGCGCCGGAACGCGGTGTCGCCGCCGAACACAGGGGAGCCGGGAAGCGGCACAAACTCAGGGAGTACGATCGGAAATGTTGAGGCGGTGGTTCGGGCGGAATGGCACCGCGGCCGTGGCGGTGTTCATTGCCATGGTGCTGGCGGCGTCGGCGGCGGCGCAGGAAACGCAACCCGTGCGCATCGGCTGGGTGTATGCGATGGCCAACGCGCCGGTGCTGATCGCCCGGACGCGGGGGCTGTTCGAGGCTCAGGGGCTCGCCGTCTCGCTTGAGAAATTCACCAGCGGGCCCCTGATCAGGAAGGGTCTCACCAAGAGCACGCTCGACATGGCGTATATCGGCGTACCGCCAATCGTCCACTGGGTAGCCAAGGGCGCATCCCTCGCCATCGTGGCGAAGGTCAATTACGGCCAGGCTTCCCTCGTCGCCAGGCGCGGTGCCGGTATATCGAAGGTTTCCGATCTGGCCGGCAAGCGGCTCGCGGGGGTGCGCCAGCGTTCGGGAATGGACGTGCTGCTGCGCGGCTACGTCCTCGGCGAGGTCGGCGGGCTTGCGCCCGGGAGCCTGGCTGCCATCGAGACGCTCCCGGTCGCGAAGATGGGCGAGGCGCTGGAGGCCGGGCGCTACGACGCCGCTTTCATGTGGGAACCCTTCGTCGCGCGATTGCTGGTTCGCCGGACCGCGCATGTCGTGCTGAACGTGAACCGGGCCGAGCCGCGCTATCCCTGGTATGTCGTCGCCGTGCGGCGCGACTTCCTCCAACGGCACCCGGAGACCGTGGCGAAGGTCCTGCGCGCGCACCGCAGGGCCATCGAATATCTGCGCTCGAGCCCCAATGCCGGCAACGATGTCATTGCGAGGGCCTTCGAACTGAAGGAAGAGACCGGGCCGGATGACAAGAAGTACTCGCCCGTCGAGATCGTGAAGCGCGCGCGGTCCCGTCTCGGTTGGGAGTGGAACCTGACGGAGGACGATCGATACTTCATCGAGCGGCTGATGAACTGGAGTGCCGGCCTCGGATTTATCCGCGCGCCGCTCCAGGTCAACGAATTGCTCGATCTGAGCACCTTGCGGCGCCTCCGGCGCGAGCGGCGGTAGCCGCCGACGTAACGAAGAGACGAAACCCCGTCATGGCCCGGAAGCGCGCACGTGAATCTTCCGATGTACGTGGAGCGATGGCCATCGGCTCTTTGGGTGCTGCGGCAGCAGCGCTCGTTCTGCGAGGTGCGCCCCGCGCACGAAATCACTCGGGATGGATGGAAGCATGATCGCAACATTGATCGCCGGTTCTCTTAACCGTCTGATTTTTCTGTCGACGCTCCTGGTGACGCTATTGCCCGTCGGATTGCTGGCGGCGTGGTGGACGATTCTCGCCGAGCCCAATGAGGGTCCGAAGGACGATCCGCTTCATAACCGCGCCCTGGCCGAGGCCCAGACGATGGGTCGTGCCCTCGATCTGTGGATGACCCAGGCCGAGTCCGAACTGCGATCCTGGGGCGAGGCGCCGGCGCTGATCAACGGTGTCAGGCGCGCCGCGGTGGAGCACCACGAGCGGGGCTACACCGAACGGACGCCCGAAGACGTGAATGCGCGGCTGGTGCACAACCGCCATCTCGGACTCGCGCCCGAGGCGGACGAGTACCTCGCCGTGCAGGTCGGCAAATCGAAGGCATGGGCCCAGGCTCACTACAGCGACGAGTACGGCTTCACCGTCGGCGTCGCGGGTCTCGAGGAAGATTTCGTGCAGACCGACGAGAGCTGGTGGCAGGCCGCCTGGAACCGCGGCCGCCATGAGAGCGACATCTCCTTCGACGAGAATGCGAACGGATTCGCTTTCCGTATCGCGCTCCGCATGAACGACCCCGCCACCGAGGCAGCCGTCGGGGTCATCGACGGGACGATCGCCCTGACCGCCATTCAACGGCTCGCGAACGGTTTTGCGGCCGAGCGCAGCAGCGTGCGAATTCTCGACGAGAAGGGGCAGCTGATTGCCGATACCGCAAGCGGGCATGCACGCGATCGCATCATGAGGCTCTCCCAGGACGCCATGAATTCGGAGGGATGGAGGCAAGGCGTCGGCTCTCCCGGAAATGCCGGCGGCACAGCCGAAGGCCAGGTCGAGCGCGGCTGGGTGAGACTGGCGGAAGCCAGCGGTCCCCATCGCGACTGGATCGTCATCGTGGAACGCTCGATCGACGCGATGTCCGACCGAGGCCGGGACTTGGTGGCGCTCGCGGTCGTCCTCGGCGCGGCGCTCGCGGTCTGGTTGTTTTCCAGCGCGTGGCTGACGCGGAGGACGGGTTCCAGGCTACGTCTTCTGGTCCAGCACGTCGAAGAGTGGAATCAGGGACGGGTATCCCGGGAGGTCGACGATCGAGGCAAGGACGAGATCGGTCAGCTGGCGCAGAACCTGGAGAAATTGCGGGGGACGATCAGGCAAGCGGCGCAAATTCTCGCCAATCAGCGCAGGTAGCGCTCCGACCGAGATGGCGCGCTCGAGCCGCCGCAGAAACGCACCAGGAATGCGCCCGCTGAGCGTCCGGCGCGAAAATCGACCTGAGCTGCAATCGGGGACGAACACATTATGGTTTCTGCCATAGCGCGCGTCACCGGGCGGGCCGGGACCGGCACCGCTCGGCACTACCTCAATGGTCCGTGGGTCGACTTTCTTACACTGGGAGGCGGGAGCGTCGTCATATTGGCTGCAATGGCGGCCTTTTTCCCGCGCGATTCGGCCTCCCGGGCGGCGCTGGCGGGGACGATGTTATTCCTCGCTCACTTCGTGAACCACCCCCACTTCGCGCACTCTTACCAAGTCTTTTACAGGGGTTTCCTCCGGAAGGCGTTCGGCGAATCGGTCTTGGCACCGCACTACCGGTTCGCCGGGATCATGATCCCGGCAATGCTTGCCGTTTTCTTCTCGGTCGCCCTCGCCAAGGGCAGCGTGCCCCTTCTCGGGCTGGCGGCCAATGTGATGTTCTTTACCGTCGGCTGGCACTATGCCAAGCAGGGCTACGGAATCCTGATTCTGGACTCGGTCCGGAACGGTGTTCGCTTCGATTTCCATGAGCGGCGATGGCTTCTCCGGAATACACATCTGGCCTGGTTCACCTGGTGGCTCGTCGCGAACGACGCGCTCAGCTCGAAGAACCTGTGGGGCATCGAGTATTACCTGCTGGACGTTCCGGACACCCTGCTGATCCCGATGGTTTCGCTGGTTGCGGTCTCCACCGGAGTCGTCGGGTGGCGCATCTCCACAAGGTGCAGGACGGCAGATTCGCTGCCGGTGAACGGGCTGGTTGCCTATGTTGCCGCCGTCTATGTCTGGCTTCTGGCCGGGCGTCTCGATCCCCTCCTGCTGTTCGTGGTCCCTTTCTTCCACTCCCTGCAATACATGGCCGTGGTATGGCGCTACCGGATGAACGAGCAGGCGGACCGGAGCGAAGCCGGAGAAAGGATGCGCCGGAAGACGTGGTTTCGAAGCGCCCGGGCCGCCCTGGTACGGTTCGCTATCGTCGGGGGTATCCTCGGCGCCGCCGGATTTTGGTTGGCGCCGATGGCGGCAAATGGTCTGAACGTCTACGATCGGGCGGTATTCGGGACGACCGTCTTCCTCTTTATCGCGTGGACTTTCATCAACATTCACCACTACTTTATCGACAACGTGATCTGGCGACGCGACAATCCCGAGATGCGGCACCATCTGTTCGGGGCCAAGGCGTGAGAACGCGTTCGATGCTGCACAGTCGGAATACTGCGATATGCGCGAGGCGCTCCGGCAATTTCGAACCTGACGGCGACAATGACCCGAGGTAGGCGAGAACTTTTGGCACTCGCGGCGTTGGCCGTGCTCTTGCACGCGACCGGCCTGTCCGCCGACGAGCCCATCGACGGGGTTCTGTCTCTCCTCTCCGAGCGGCGCTATTCCGAAGCGCGCAGCGAATTGGAGCCGCTGCTGAAGCGCAACCCGCAAGCGGCTCGCCTGCGCTTGATCGACGGTATCCTGCGCGCTCGCGACGGGAGAACAGCCGAAGCGATCGTCGTCTTCGAAAAGCTCCGGCACGATCGGCCCGACATGTTCGAGCCTCATAACAATCTTGCGGTGCTCTACGCCGGGCAAGGCCGACTCGATGCTGCCCGAGAGTCCCTCGCCGCCGCGCTGGAACGGCGACCGGACGCCGTGGCATACGCCAATCTCGGCGATCTCCACATGAAGCTCGCGGATCGGGCCTACGCGCGAGCTCGCGATCTCGGCGGCGGAATCGGCGCGACGGCCGGCGTTGCGGGTTGCGGGGACCCGGAGGGTTCCCCGTGTCCCGCCGCCCAGGCACCGCCGCCGGCGGCGGCGATAGCGAATGAGGGACCGCTGGCGCTCGTCGCCCCGGACGGCAAGGCTCCAATACCCATTCCGTCGGCCAGGACCGACGCTGCTTTGTCCTCCCCGCCGAGATGCCTGCACGCGGGCCGTTTCAAGGATCGTGCGGCGGCGAGCGAGGCGGCGGAATGGTTGCAGGCCCGTGGCGCGGAACTCCATGAAATCCGCCACGAGGAACGCCGGGTGGTGAGGAACTACCGGGTCTACCTGCCAGCCGCTTCGGATTCCGCGGCGGCCAAGGCGATGCTTCGCGAACTCCGCGGTCGCGGGATCCGGGACGTCGCGATTATCGCCAACGGCACGAGCGCCAATAGGATCTCCCTGGGGCTTTACCGGAGCGCAAAGAACGCGGAACGTCGCGTCGCGCAACTCAGAAAGCTGGGATATCCCGCTAAATCGGCCGCGAATGCGGGCAAGATCACCGAATACGCGGTGCGGGCGCGGATCGGCGGTACCGGCTCCGGCCTGGAGGCGGCCTGGACTGAGAAATTTGCCGGAAATCCCGTTCGCTATGTCGACTGCCTATAGAGAGGAAGCGGAAGGGCTCCGACGCTCCGTGCGGTTGCGACAGGATCCGGATCCGCGGCCTCGGGCCGTGGGACACAACCCGATTCGCCCTTATGCCTGTCCATAACTTGTTGTGAAAAAGTCAGAAAATGGGAGAAGAACAGCACCCTTCGAGCAGTGACTCACCGCATGATCGTGAGCTGGTCTTCTACACCAATCCGATGTCGCGCGGGCGCATCGTGCGCTGGATGCTGGAGGAGCTGGCGGTTCCATACCGCACCGAGATCCTCGAATACGGGCCGCCGATGAAGTCGCCGGACTATCTCGCGCTCAACCCGATGGGGAAGGTGCCGGCGATCCGCCGCGGCGAAACGGTCGTCACCGAGGCGCCGGCGATCTGCGCCTATCTCGCCGATGCGTTCCCCGAGGCCGGGCTCGCGCCGCCGGCGGGAGAGCGGGGCGCCTATTACCGCTGGCTGTTCTTCGCCGCCGGGCCGCTCGAAGCCGCCGTGACCAACCGCAATTTCGGTCTCGCCCCGCCCCCCGACAAGGAGGCGATGGTGGGTTACGGCAATTTCGCCCTGACGATGGACACGCTCGAGAAGGCCGTCGCAGGCGCGGGCTACGTGGCGGGCGAGAGCTTCACGGCGGCCGACGTCTATGTCGGCTCGCACATCCTCTGGGGGCTGCACTACGACCTGATCGAGAAGCGGCCCGCGTTCGAGGCGTACTGGTCCCGCCTCGCGGGGCGCGAAGCGTATCTGCGGGCGACCGCTCTCGACGACGCGGCGGGTGGCGAGGCGGCTCCGGGCGGATAAGGAATCCGCCTTGTCCGCTCGCCGGCGGTTCCGGCGAAGCGCGCGGCCTGCCGTGCGCCCCGCTGTCAGCCCTTCTCAAGTCCACAGCTGTCCGGTTCAGGCGTCGGGGGTTCTGCGCCGAGAAGCGGGCGGACCGTAGCGCCGCGCGTTGCCAGCGCTCGCCCGGGACCGCAAGATGGCTCGCGCCGCTGACCGAACCGAGCGAGGATTGCGATGACGACGATCGATGCCGATGCCCATGTCCTGGAGACGCCGGAGACCTGGCGCTATCTCCGCGACGACGAGCGGGACCACACGCCGATGGTTGTCACCCGCTCCTCGGGCGCCCAGGATCGCGGGCTCGAGGGCCAGGCGGTCGAGGAGTACTGGGTGATCGACGGCTCGATCCTGCCCAAGGAGGACAATGTCGGCAGTGACACCACCGCTGACACCCGCGAGATGCGCGACATCCCGGGCAGGCTCGCCCACATGGACCGGCTCGACGTCGACATCCAGGTGCTCTACCCGACGCTGTTCCTCCGCCCGATCACCATGAAGGCGGGCGTCGAGCTGGCGCTCGCCCGGAGCTACAACCGCTGGCTTGCCGATATCTGGCGCCAGGCGCCGGAGAGGCTGCGCTGGGTGATGTCGCCGCCGCTCTTGTCGATGGACAGGCTCGACGAGGAGCTCGACTTCGCGCAGGAGAACGGAGCGGTCGGGATATTCATGCGCGGGCTCGAATGCGACCGCACGCTGAACGATCCCTGTTTCTTCCCGGTGTACGAGGCGGCCGAAGCACGCGATCTGCCGATCTGCATCCACTCGGCGACCAACAGCCCGACCATGCACCGCTTCTTCCTCGACGATTCCGGGTTCTCGAAGTTCAAGCTCGCCACCATCGGCGCCTTCCACACGCTGGTCTATCACGCGATACCCGACCGCTTTCCCGGCGTCCGCTGGGGCTTCATCGAGGTGTCGAGCCAATGGGTGCCCTACGTCATCAACGACCTCTCGATCCGGTTCCGGAGGAGAGGGAAGGAGCTCGGCGGCGACGTGCTCCGCCGCAACAACATCTGGGTGGCCTGCCAGGTGACCGACGACCTGCCCTATGTGCTCGGCTACACCGGCGAGGACCATGTGGTGATCGGCACCGATTACGGCCACGCCGACACCGCGACCGAGATCGAGGCGCTGCGCCTGCTCAAGACCGACGGGCGGGTCGAGCCCCGCGTGGTCGACAAGATCCTCGACGACAACGCCAGGGCGTTTTACGGGCTGGGGTGAGGCGCAGATCGTCCGGCATCTTGACAGCGATATGGACGCGCATCACGATGCATTCATGCGAACCACATTGACGCTCGAACCGGATGTCGAGCAACTTCTCCGGCGGGAAATGCGCCGCACCGACAGCAGTATGAAGGCGGTCGTCAACGACGCCTTGCGACTCGGGCTCGGCGCGCGGGGCAAGCCGCCCCGGTCACCCCGCTACAAGGTCGAGCCCCACGCGTTCGGCCTGAAGCCGGGCTTCGACCGGGACAGGCTCAACCAGCTTCTCGACGAGACGGAGGTCGAAGAAATCGCCGGTCGCTACGGCCGGTGATCGTTCCCGACGTCAACCTGCTGCTGCACGCCCACGATTCGCAATCCGCTCGGCACCGGGCCGCAAGGGAATGGTGGGAAACCCTGATGAACGGGGCCGTCAACGTCGGCCTTCCCTGGGTGGCGATCCTGGGTTTTGTGCGCATCGCCACGAATCCCAAAGTCTTCGACAACCCGCTCGACGCGGTTGGCGCGTGTCGGCAGGTTCGAACCTGGCTCGGCAGACCGCAGACGGCAATCGTTCACCCGGGTGACCGTCACGCGGACATTCTGTTCTCTCTCCTTGAAGCGGTGGGTTCCGCCGGCAATCTGACGACGGACGCGCATCTTGCCGCCCTGGCGATCGAGCATCAGGCCGAACTTCACTCCACCGACGCCGACATGGCACGGTTTCCCGGTCTGAAGTGGACGAATCCGCTCGCCTGAGTAACCCGCCTCATCCCGCCCCGCCGCGGAGAAAGGGGCGGATCGCCTCGCGGAAGGTCTCGCGCATGCGGGGGCTGTGGAGCATCTCGTAGTCGTATTCCGGCGGCGGGCCGGGCTCGACCTTGAGGCAGCCGAAGACCGGGCCCCTTGCGGCCAGCAACTCCGGCAGCATCGCCGCGAAGCGGTTCAGGCCATCGAAGCTGTGCACCTCCCGATAGCCGGCGTCGCGCGCGAAGCCGGCGAAATCGACCCGGCCCCGGCCCGGGATCGGGTGGCCGCCATTGGCCTCGTAGGTGCCGTTCTCGACCACGAAATGGACCAAATTCTCCGGCGCCGCCTCGGCGATCGTCACCAGGCTGCCGAGATTCATCAGCAGGCTGCCGTCGCCATCGAGCACCACGATCTTTTGCCCGGGAAGGCCGATGGCGAGACCGAGCGCGTGCGACGACGCCTGGCCCATCGCGCCGACGCTGACGAAGTTGAGCGGGCTGGGGTCGATGGCGACCCACTCGAAGGCCGAGGTGTAGGCCGCGACGACGATGGCGTCGCTGCGGTGCTCGGCGATCCTCCGGAAGCACTCGTCGCGGCGCATCATCGCTCGATCCTCCGGCCGATCAGTGCGACCACCGGGCGGGATTCCGCGTAGGCCCTGTCGATCGCGGGGGCGAGCCCGGCGACATCGGAAGAGGTCTCGATGCCGAAACGGTCGATCCCCATGGCGTCCAGCACCGGCTCGATTATCCGCACCCCGTAATTCTCCGATTCCGCGGCTGGGCGGTCCGGCTCCTTGCCGAGCAGCCCGACCACCATGCAGATCGGCAACCCGTAATCCATCCCGACCGCGCGGATGGCGTTGAGCGAGTCCATCAGCCCGGTCTGCTGCATCAGCAGAACCGCGCGCTTCCCGCAATAGGAGAGCGCGGCGCAGATCGACACCCCCTCGTCCTCCTTGCAGAGGCGGATCAGCCGGATGTCGGGGTCTTGGGCCAAGGGCCGCAGGATGCCGGCGCTGGTGACGATGTCGGGCAGCGCCGCGACATGGCGGACTCCGGCCGCCTTGATCGCGTCGATGATCTCGCTGCCGAGCGGGGTGTGATCGTCCATTCAGGATCTGTCCGTTCGCACTATCTGGGAATGGCTCGTTGCTTCTCCTCGAATAGTCGTTATTATACTTGGGGTTGGAGGACGTTGGAAGGATTTTTTCGTGTCCTTGGATGCGATACATTGTTGGGATCAGTATCGTTTTTAAGTTGTATTTCAGGAAGTAGGGATTGCGGTATGTCGTGAGGCGTGATCCGGGATGGTCGGTAGGGGAATAGGAGGCATTGAGGGCGATACACGATGGACATAAGGGAGTTGCCGTGTTTCGGGCAACCATAAGGCATTCGGATGCCTTTCGCACCTATATAGGAGGACCTGTGTCGTCGCCCGGGACGGTCTCCCGGGAGCGCGGGCGATGAGCGGGGACGGGCGGCGCCAGCGGGCGCTGATGGCGACGGACGCGGAATGGGAGCGCATCGGGCGGGCGGCGGAGGCGCGCGGCATGGACCGGTCGCGCTTCCTGATCCACCGCGCGCTGGCCGAGGAGGCGGTGCCGGCGGAGGTGCTGAGACGGGCGGTGCGGGAGGTCCTGGTGCTGTCGCTTCTGGAGGAGCGCCGGCTGCGCGAGGCGGGCGCGGGGACCGCCTGGGAGGACGCGTGCGATACGGTCGACGGCTGGATCGACCGGGAGGCGATGGTGAACCGGCTGACCGATCCCGGGGCGGCGAACCGCTGGAAGGCGGCGGGGACGGAGGCGGGATCGTGACGGAGGGCCATCGCCGCCAGCGGAGCCTCTATTGCCGGCCGGACGAGCGGGCGATGATCCGCGGCCGGGCGAAGGCGGCGGGGAAGAAGGTCTCGCGCTACCTGCTCGACCTGGCGCTGGCCGACGATCCGGACCGCCACCCGGTTGTGCTGACGCCGGCTGAGCAGGCGGAGCTTCGCGACGGGGTGCGGGAGCTGCTCGCTCTGGCGCGGGGGCGCGCGGCATGAGGCTGTCGCGCCGGCGCCGGGCCGGGAAGCCTTCGAGCATGCACCTGTCGCTGTCGGCGACGGACGCGGAATGGGATGCGGTCCGCGCGCGGGCCGAGGCTCGCGGCCTCTCGGTGGCGCGCTACCTGGTGGGCCTGGCGGAGCGCGACGGAGAAGCGGAGCCCGGCCCCGCCATGGCGCTGTCGGCGGAGGAGCAGCGCGACCTGCTGGAGGCGATGCGCGCGCTGCGCGCGATGGCGGCCGAACCCGTGCCGCCGGTCGCCGGGAAGACGCCGCCGCCCGGCCCGGCGCCGCGCCAGGGACGGCTTCTCTGAGATGGTCGCGACGGTCACCGCGCTGCGCTCGTCCGCCAACGCGGTGTCGTATTTCGAGAAGGACGGGTATTACGCGAAGGATTCGCCCGAGCACCGCGACGCCAGCTTCTGGCACGGCAAGGCGGCGGCGGACGCCGGGCTGAAGGCGCACGTCCTTCCCCACGAGTTCGAGGACGTGCTCGACGGCTGGGTGCCGGGGACGGAGATCCGGCTCGGCCGGCTGCGCGAGGGCGAGCACGACCACCGCCCGGGCTGGGACATCACCTTGTCTGCGCCCAAGTCGGTGTCGCTGGAAGGCCTGGTGATGGGCGACCGGCGGGTCATCCGCGCGCATGACGACGCGGTGCGGGCGACGCTCGGCTGGATCGAGACGGACCTGCTCCAGACGAGAAGCTGGGACCCCATCACCCGGCAGCGCCCGCGGGTGGCGGCGGACGGCATGATCGTCGCGGGGTTCCGGCACCTGACGAGCCGGGGCGGCGATCCGCAGCTTCACACCCACTGCGTGCTGGCCAACATGACGCGCAACGCCTCGGGTGAATGGCGCAGCGTCGAGCCCACCGCGATCCGGCGCTCGGAGAAGCTGATCGGGGCCTATTACCGCAACGAGCTGGCGATGCGTCTCCAGGCCATGGAGATGGCGGTGACGCCCACGCTGATCGGCCGGGTGCCGGGGTTCGAGCTGGCGGGCTACGCGAAGTCCTTCCTCGATGCGTTCTCGGGCCGCCGCCGCGACATCCTGGCCTATCTCGAGAAGCACGACCTGCCCTACACGGCGGAACTCGCGCAGATGGCGGCGCTGGCGACGCGGCCGCCCAAGCGGGAGACCGGGCTCGCGGAGCTGGTTCCGGGGTGGCGGGAGAAGGCGCGGGCGCTCGGGCTGGCGCGCGACAAGGCGGTCCTGCGCCCGGCCCGTCCGCTCGACCCGGCGACGGGGAAGCAGGTTCCGGCGGTGGAGGTCGCGCCGCCCGACCTTCCGGCCAACGAGCTCAGGAGCCTGCGCCGCGCGCCGAAGCTGCCGCCCCTGCCGCGCGATCCCGGCCTCGCGGAACTGGGCAAGGCGCACGCCCCGGAGGCGGCCACCGCCGCGGCGCTGTCGGCGGCGCCGGAGACCGGGGTGCTGGAGGCGGTGGCGCGGGCGGTGGATCATGTCTCGGAGCGCCGGTCGACGGTTTCGGAGGCCGAGATCCGCGCCGTCGCGCTGGGCCACGCCCCGGGGCGGTACACGCTTGCCGACGTCGATCGCGCGGTTACACAGCTGGTCCGCGACGGCAAGCTGATCGAGGTCGAGCGCCGGAGCATGGATCGCGCCTTCGTGACCGACGCGGCGGTGCGCTCG
>JAPPIT010000090.1 GCA_028820505.1 Defluviicoccus sp. | reverse complement strand
ATCAAACCGACAAAAATCGCCAGTCTCCTACCCGGTTAGACCGGGAGACAACACGTATCCGGAAGCCACGCCTTCAACCGCTTCTTCCTCTCCCTGCCGTCCTTCTTCCTTTCGACCGGGCTCGCGGCCGACGGCCGTGTCCAGCACGCCACCAGCAGGCTTTCCAGCGCCGGCGGCGGCCGCCGCGAGCGCTCCGCCATCACGTCCGACAGATCGAGACCCAGTCTCTCGCCCTTTCTCCTCAAAGACTCGCACGCTTCCTCCAGAACGGCGCTGTCCTCGACCCGCTCGAACGTCACGTGCAGCGCGTGCCCCCGACCCGTGAACCTGCTGTTCAGCCGCCTCGCGGCGATCTCGACGAACCGCTCCAGCTCCCCCTTTCCCGCAAGGGCGCGCGATCCGTCGATCCGGTACAGCGACACCAGCGAGCAATCGCGGCAGAGCAGCCACCCCTCGGCCGCCGCCACCGGCATGAGGAAGCACTCGAGCGGCTTTCGCCGCGCCTCCCACCAGAACCGCTGCAGGTCCTCGAGGAACATCCTTCGCCGGCGCCCTACAGCCGCGGCCGGGTGATCGTTCCGCCGCCGGTCGCCCCGAACGTCTCGGCAACCGCGTTGATCACTGTCGGAAGGAGGAGAAGCCCAACGCCCACGCCGATGGTGATCAGCGCCGATCCGAGCCCCACCTGCTGCGGCTGGTCGAAATGCTTCTTGATCCGGAACACGCCCACCGCGACGATCAGCAGCCCCACGATGTAAAGCGCGATCTCGATGAAATTCGGCACCACGTCGAGATCGACCGCAGCCTCGTCCGCCATGTCGCCCAGCGAACGCGCGACCGCCTGCTCCGCCGCTACCATGAGCCCCAGGACGGGCGGCCAACGCCAATCCCTCATCTTCCGTCTCCCCTCATGAAATCCGCAGCACGCCGATCCCGAGCGTGGTCTGCACCGCGAGCAGCACCCATCCGATGTGCCAGAGCATCAGCCCGCCGAGCATGTGCATCGCCGCGCTCGGCACCGTCGCGCCCCCGCTCCCGTCCGACGCCGCGCGGAGCACGAAGATCCCCTTGATCATGGCGAGCAGCCCGATGAGCTCGACGATCGTCAGCACCGCCCCCAGCATCCGGTCGTAATCCGCCGCCCGTCCGCCGTAACCGAGGCTTACGCTCACCGGCGAGTCGCCCGCGAAGAAGGTCTGCCCGCCCGCCTCGATCACCCGCGGCAGGGCGATCAGCACGAACGCGATCAGGAACGACACCACCGTTCCCGAGACCGAAGGCGCGTGGAACTTGTCCTCGTTGTATTTCAGGAGCCTGAGGCAGCCCTGAAAGAACGCGATCAGCGCCAGGATGTAGCAGACGATCGAGAGCAGCAGCCGGAGCGGACCGTCCAGATCCGCGACCGCCTTCACCAGCATCTCGCCGATACCCGTCATCTGCCATCGGCGCTATCATTCGCCGTCCCCGAAACCCGGGTGACAGGGGGCCCCCGGGGGGTCGGGTCCACCACTCCGACGCGGTTAACCGCCCTTCCCGGGGGCCTTTCGAACACCACCGCAAGCTCAGCGTTGCGGGGTATCCGAACCGTCGGGCCGGTCGGCGCGTCCTGCAGCAGGATGTCCCCCGCCGAGCGCGCCGCCGCCCCCAAACCCCTGTAGATCGCCTCGCGCTCGGTCGGCCCCGCGGTCTCCTCGACCACCGTTTCGCCCGAGACCTGGACCCGCCGACGCGGCGTCCCGCGCGCGGTCAGGAACCCCTCCGCGAAGCGCACCGCCGCCGGCAGCACCAGCCGTTCCCACCAGTGCCGATCGACCTCACCCTCGACGCCGAAACAGGCGCAGTCCAGCCCGACAGCCCAGCCCGCCGCCGCCGCCCGCCCGCCGCGCCAGGAGACGGAATTCAGCCGGATCACCAGGCGATCGCGCACTCGTTCGAACGCGCCTGTCGCCACCGCTCCCGCGAGCGGCGGCTCCAGGATCTCGAGCAGCACCGGGCCCGGATAATCGGAGTTCACCGCGTACAGCACCCGCGCGTAGAGCCCTCGACCCGCCGTCACCTCCGGTATCGTCGCCACCGCGCTTCGTGGCGGCGCCTCGCCCCTCTCGGCACCAACCCGGACCTCCGGCTCGTCACGCCGCTCCCGCCGCTGCAGGCGCACCATCTCCGGTGCGCGGTTCCAGCTTTTGAGCAGCTCCGCGATCAACTCGTGGAGCCCGCCGCCCTCCACCTGATCCAGCCGTTCGTAACCCTCGCCCTGCCGCCGCGCCGCCTTCTCTGGTGCCTGCCGCGTTTCCCGTTTTGTGGGTCCGGTCCGCTCCGGCGCCGGTTCCTGTTTTCCCGCGCCCGCCGCCTTCGGTTCGCTCGCCGGCTCCGGCTGCGCCGGTCCGAACGGCCCATGAAGCGTCTCGATATGCGTCGTCCCCGTCCGTTCCGCCTCTTCCCGCTGCTGACGGCTGCGTTCCCGCAGCGTCCTGTCGTATTCCGGATCCACCTTCTCCGCCGGGTCCACCTTCAGGTTCTGGTTGTCCACCTCGATCCGCGTCTGCCCCTGAGCGGCACCGCAAAGAAGCGCCACAACCGCCCCCACCACGCCGGCGCGCCACATCATTCCGCCCCCAGCAGCGCCGCCCGCGACCCGCTCCCCGGGGGTGAACCGGAGACGCCGCCGTTCCGGTATTTCGATAGGTCTGCTCCTCACCGGCCCGACCCATCCACTTCCGCCACGCCCGCCTGCCCTGCCGACGACACCGCGGACCCCGCCACCTTGCTTGCACGTAGCGTCAGGCGTTTCTCGCGCCCCTGATCGCTCACCAGAAGCAACGGCGTATCCGGAAGGCGGTACGCCCACCGTCCCGCCGATCCGCGCTCCGCCGCCCACGGCCCCGGCGAGAGCACGTGCGCCCGCGTGACCAGCACGACGTCGCCGCCGAGCCGCCACGCGCGATCTCCCGGACCGCCGCCAACCACCTCCAGCCGTTCGGCCTCTCCCGGAACCGTTCCCGCGAGCACTCCCGCCAGAACCTCGTCTCCGGCCCGAAACGCCTCCGGCTTGGCAAGCGCGGACGCATCCACGTTGGGACCGGCGATCTCGAGTCTGAGGTCCACCCGGAAATCCGCACTGTCCCCACGCGCTCCGAGCATCGCCACCACGGGGTCGGCCAGCCCGACGAGCTTCACCGCGAGGTTGCCCTCGAGAAACGGCTCACGCGGCGACAGATAGAGCAGGTGCCCGTTGGGCGCGGTCTCCTCGCCGGCGAGAAACCGCCGGTCCACCAGCACCTCCTCGATCGGCCACGGCGCCCCGGTCAGGTCGGTGAACCCGACCACCGTCGTGTAACCGCGTCGCACCCACACCTCGGGAATGGTATCCGCGTCGATGCGAACCCGCCGCAGCCGGCCCTCTACCGCACGGCCCGAGCCCGTCGCGCTCGCCCTCTGCGTTTGTTCCAGCAACCGGGCAAGCGCCCTGATCTGGTCTTTCGTGAAGGGAAGGACGATCCGCGCGTTCTTCCCCACCTCGTCATCGGGCGCCGCATGCCTCTTCCAGACATCCTCCCCGCCGCCGGGACCCGCCGCCTGACCTTGGGCCCCGGTCAGAGCGGCACTCCAGAACTGGAGCGCGCAGGCGATCGCCAACGCCCCGCCGACGGCCTTCAACGACCCCGCTGACACCCGCTTCCACGCCAACCACGATCCCGCACCGCTCATCCCGCCTTCCCCCGACTTGCGATCAGCTGGGCTATTCCGATCCCCGTCGCCCGCTCCGACAGCGGCACCCTGATAACCAGCACCCGCGCGACCAGCTTCTGATCGCGCCGCCGGGTCCCGGCCTGGAACGTCAGCAGCATCGGGAACTCGATCGCCCAGGCGATCTTCCCCTCGAACTTCCTGGTATCGGTGATCACCGGGGCGCCGTTCGCTACCGCCGACGCCACCTGCCGGTTCTTCTTGAGGCGGTCGAGGAACAGGCTTTCCTCGAGCCCCTTGACGAAGGAGTCGTAGCCGTCGTCGGTGAAGTACTTCCGGACCGCGGACAACCGGCGCCGCCAGTCGTGATGCCCGAGCGTGAAGGCCTCGGTGACAGCCGCCACCGCCCAGTTCTTCAACGCCACGTCCGACATGATCCGTTCGTCGAGCGGCGTGAGCGGGATCAGCTTTCCGTCTTCCGTCGCCGCGACGGTTATGTAGGTCGTCGAATGGAACCAGACATAGCCCACCAGCGCCGCCGCGGTCGCGAGATTGGACAGAGCGAGATACCCCGCCACCCGTCTCCAGGCGTGATGCTGCGCACGCTGGAACGCGAACAGATTGCCGACCTTCGACAGCGCGAGAAGTCTGCTCACGGACCGAACACCTCCGCCACCCAGCGTTCGACGTCGCCGATCACGCCGACCGTGTAGACCGTCACGCCCGCCGGCGAGGTCCAGGCGATCAGGGGCACCGCGTTCTCACCCCACGCCTCGAACACCGCGTTGTTCGCTTCCACCCACTGCCCTCCGGCGCGATGAACGCGCGCCACGTCCCGGCCGAACCAGGCCAGCGCCGGATCCGCGCTCGAGGCGATCCGGACCGCCATCTCGGCCGACGCCCCGCCGAGCACGCCCACCGGGACGACGTGCAAGCGGAACCGTCCCGCCACCGATTTCCGGCCGAGCTTCTCCACCGCCGATTTCGAGAATTCGCAGGCGGGATCCGCGAGCGTCACCACGAGCGGACCGCTATGACCCAAAGTGAACCCGAACGCCGCCACGGACTTCTCGAACAGGCCAGCCGGCGCCCGCTTCGCCCCGATCGGGATATCCCGGACCGGCGCCCGGGCCACCTTCGAAGAGCCTTCTCTGCTCTCGACCACTCCCCGGAGCTGCGCTGGCGTCAACGGCTCGCCCTTCGGCCCGTACAGCAATCCCGCCACCGAGTACCCGTCCGGCGTGACATAAAGGCTGTACTTGCTGCCGTCCCTCAGCTCGACGAACCAACCGGCCAGACCGCCACGATCCCCGAGCCCCGTCACCCTCGCTCCGCCCGCCCGCAGCTCCGCGACCACGCCTCCGACTCCCGGACTTTCCTTGTTGTTGTCTCCCGGTCTAACCGGGTAGGAGACTGGCGATTTTTGTCGGTTTGA
>JAPPIT010000021.1 GCA_028820505.1 Defluviicoccus sp. | reverse complement strand
CACGCCGGCATCGGCGAACTCGCCGTTGGTGAAGGCCGGGCCGAAATGGCAGAAGGCGCAGTTGCCCCGGCCGACGAACAGGCGCAGGCCGCGCCCGGCGGCGACGGGATAGCGGGCCCGGCCGGCCGCGTCGTCGCCGGCGAGCGCGTCGCGGAAATCGTCGAACGGCGTGCGGCCGGTGACGAGGGTTTCCAGGAACGCCGCCAGCGCCTTGCCGAGATCGACGAAAACCCGTTCGTCGTCCGCCCCGGGCGCTTCTCCGAAGGCGTGCCGGTAGAAGCAGGCAAGCTGCCCGTCGGAACGGACCAGAAGCGCCGCGCCGCCCAGGCCGATGCCCATCTCGCGCGCATCGAGGAGGGGCCGGAGGTTCTGCGCCCAAAGCGTGTCCTGCGCGCCGTCCCAGCCGAACCAGCGGTTGAACCGCAGGTTGAACAGGCTGGGGGCGTTGCGGTCGACGATCCGGTGCCCGCGGCTGCGCGGCAGCCCGTCGGTCCAGGCCCGGTCCGGCTTGTGGCAGGTCGCGCAGGAGACCGTGCCGGAGACCGACAGGCGCGGATCGAAGAACAGCGCCCGGCCGAAGGCGATGGCCGCCGGCGCGCCGGAAACCCGGTTGCCCGGATCGGGCGGCGAGGCCGGCGGCCACGGCCCGTGGCGCAGGATGCGGCGTACTTCCTCGGCGGTGAAGTCGAGCGCCGGCGCCGGCGCGGCGAGGCCGAAAAGCAGGCCGAATGCGGTCGACAGCCCCGCGAGCCCGACGGCCAGCCGGGACGTCACTCCGGCACCGTTTCCGCGGTCAGCGTCTCCCGGCCCGCCGCGCCGCGGACATCGAGGATCAGCTGCCAGCGACCCGGCATGTGGAACATCAGGCCCTCTGCGGTTCCGGACGGGCCGTGCAGGGTCACGGCGGGCCGGTAGTTCATGCCGTGCCGATGGTCCGGCATCCGGCCGCGCACCGCGACCCGGTCGACCGGCGGCCCGCACAGGTGGAAACGGACGGAGAAATGCTCCCCGACCGGGATGGGGGCGGGTTCCGGCCGCCACCATGCCGTCCACAGCGCGCCGGCGATTCTCGCGCCGCCGGTCCAGCCCTGCGGCCGGTCGCAGGCCGCCGCCTCGCCGGCCGCGAGGACGAGCGCGAGCGCGAGCGCGGCCGCCAGTGCCGGTCCGCCGAGGCGCCGCTTGGCCACGGCTATTTTCGGAGGTTTGCGAGATGGGGCTGGATCATCGCCTCGCCGTTGCGCCAGGCGATCTTCTCGGCGAGGTCGGGCGGCAGGTCGCTCAGCCATCGCCGGGTCCAGTCGGCGTGCTCGGCGACATAATGCCAGCGCTCCGGCGTGAAGGTGTCGGTGCCGACCGTGACGCGGTCCGGGAACGCGGCGAACAGGCCGCGCCAGTCCTCGTCGACCCGACCTGCATGGGCGTGTTCGCTGCGAAAGGCCAGATCGGTCCACAGGCTCGCGTGCTTCCCGAGCATCGGGCCGACGACGTCCGGACCGACGAAGCCGGCATGGGCCCACAGCACCCGCGCCTCCGGCCACTGGGCGAAGATCGCATCGACCGCGCCGGCATCCGAATGGGCGTGCAGGAGGAGGTTGTGCCGCCGCGCCAGCTCGATCGTGCGCCGCGGCACGGCCTTGCCGGTCTGCGAAGCGAAGAGGTGGAATTCGCCGACCGCGACCCACTCGAAGCGCTCCAGACGGTCCTCGAGGAAGTCGATAACCGACGGATCGTCGACCCAGCTGTTTATCTCGCCGCGCCGGCGGTAGGGGCGCAGGCTGGGCAGGACGAGGTCCGGCGCGGCGGCGTGGAGCGCGCGGGTGCCGGCGTCGCCCGAGCTCGACACCAGCGCCCGCTTCAGCCCCGCCTTCTCAAGAATGGCGACGGCTTCGCCGGCGGAAAACCGTTCGGCCGCGTCGTGGCTGAAATGGATATGGGCGTCGAAGATCGGCATCGCCGCGGCGGCGGCGCGCGCCGCCGGCAGCAGCGCCGCTGCGGCCGAGGTCGCGAGAACGCGGCGGCGCGAAATCATGGCGTCGAGCCTCCACCGGGCGGTCCGCTTCGAATGTTAGAGCGTATCCGTTCCAGGCGGAACCGTGCGCCGATTTTGAATCTTGTCAGGCGCTCCCGATCCGCGCCGTAACCTCGATCTCCACCTTCATCTCCGGCAGCGCCAGCGCCGCGATCACGGTGGTGTTGGCCGGACGGATGTCGGCGAAGGCCTCGCCGATCGCTTCGCACACCGGCATCAGGTCCGCGCGGTCGGCGATATAGACCGTCACGCGCAGCACATCGGCCAGGCTCGCGCCGGCCTCGTCGAGCGCGGCTTCGACATGACCCAGCGCGAGCCGGGTCTGCGCCGCCGCGTCGGCCGGGAAGGCGCCGGTTTCCCGATCCATGCCGGTCGTGCCGGAGACATAGACCATGTCGCCGTCCACGACCGCCCGGGAAAAGCTCGCCAGCTCCTCGAACGGCGTGCCGCTGGATATGCGCCACCGGCTCATCGTCGCCTCCTCACAATTTGCTGTCCCGGGTCGGCAGGCCCAGCAGGATACGGCCGTAATTCGCGCCCTGGGCATCCCAGGCGAGCGCGATATGCGAGGCGAGGGTATGCATGTCGCGCCAGTGGCGCTGCAGCGGCGAGTCTTCGGCGTTGCCGGTCGCCCCGCCGAGCGCCATCAGCCGGTCGACCGCCTGCACCAGAAGCCTGCCCGCATAGCCGTCGTTGCGCCGCCAGCGGTGGCGTTCCTCCAGGCTCGGCACCTCGCCGGCCTCGGCCCACGCGTGGACTTCCCCGCAGTCGCGCCGCAACAGCGTCCACGCCGCGTCGATTTCCGCCGCCGCCTCGCCCACGCGGAGCTGCGCGGTCGGCTCTTCGGCGAGCCTCGCGCCGCTCTGCATGCGCTGCGCGGCGAGCCTTTCGACCACCAGCGACAGCGCGCCCCGAGCGATGCCCACGGCCGGCGCCACGATCCCCTTGCCGAACAGCGAGAACAGCGGCATCCGGTAGAGCGGGCCCGGGTTGACCGCGCTGCCGCGCGTGGGTTCGCCGCGGCACGCCTCCGAGCGGATCGTCCGGTCCTCGGCGATGAACAGGTCGCGGCAGATCATCGATCTGGAGCCGGTCCCGCGCAGGCCGGTGGTGTGCCAGTCGTCGACCAGCTCGACGGCGCTTACCGGCGCGAGCCCGTAGCGGTGCTCCATGCCGTCGCGGTCGAGCCTCGGCGTCATCATGTTGAAATGGTTCCACCGGCAGACATCGACCCCGCTCGCCAGGGTCCAGGTGCCGTCGAGCACGTACCCGCCGTCGACCGGGGTAACCCGCGAGTCGGCCGTCGGCGTCGAGCCGGAGATCAGCGCGTCCGGATCCTCGCCCCAGACCGCGTCCTGGGCGCCGGCATCGAACATTCCGTGCATCCAGCTGTGGCTGGCGACGACCGAATGGACCCAGGCGGTCGAGCCGCAGGCCGTGCCGAGCTCGGCGGCGAGATCGACCTGCAACATGTAGTCGAGCTCGTAACCGCCATACCGCTCGGGCAGGTAGATCCGGTAGAGGCCGGCCTCCATCAGCTCGGCCTGGGTCGCGTCGGGCAGCCGCCTCATCCGGTCCGCCTCCGCCGCCCGCCCGGCGATCGCCGGCAGAAGCGCCCGCGCGCGGTCGATCAGCTCCTCCCGCGTGACCGCATTCGCGCCGCCGTTCGCCAATGTCGCCTGATCCGGGGTTTCCGGCATTCGGGCCCCCTGCCCGTCCGTGCCCGTCGATTTCGACAGCAGGTTAAAGCAGCGGCCGCTCGTCCGCGACGCCCGGGCTCGGGCGCGGTTAGTAGGGCGCGCCGCGCGGCTCGATCCCGAGCCGGGCCTGGCCGTACATCGCCGAATGGACGTCCCAGTTGAAGAACGCGTGGTGCGAAACTGCATGAGCGTCGCGCCACGCGCGCTGCACCGGTTCGGCGTGATGAATGCCGGTTGCGCCCGTCGCGCCCCACAACGCGTCGAGACCCTGCAAGGCGAGCTGCACGACATAGGCCTGCACGACCCTGTTCTCCAGCCGCTCGGCGCGGTCCAGGAGCGCGCCCCGGTCCATGACGGCGCGCCGCGTGTCCTCGATCTGCCCGAACATCAGCGTCCTTGCCGCCTTGAGGGCGATCGCCGCATGTCCCACCCGCATCTGGACGGCGGGAAATTCGGCCACCCTGGCGCCCGCGCCCACCCCGCTCCCGCGGACCTCCCAATCGGCCAACAGCGCGGCGAAATGGTCCAGCGCCCCCTGCAGGCACCCGACCGCCGTCGCCGACAGGCCGTGGGCGCCGAGCGAAAACACCGGATACTGCCCGAGATTGGTCTCGAAGGCGGCCTGGCCCGGCGTGTCGGTCGAAACGAACACCTCGGCCGGCAGGCTCCGATGTTCGGGCACGAAGACGTCCTCGGCGGTCACCGCATGGCTGCCGGTCGCCGCGAGTCCCATCGTATCCCAGTCTTCGGCGATCCCGCATTCCGACATCGGCACGACGACGAATCCCGGCGCCGCGCGCTCGCCGTCCCCTGCCGCGGGCAGCGCGACGCCGAGCAGCGCGACATCGGCATAGTCGCAGCCGCTGGCATAGCGCCACGTACCGTCGATCCGGAAGCCGCCATCGACCCGCCGGCAGCTGCCGGTCGCCGGGAACGAGGTCACGACCAGCTTGTCGGGGCCGTCGGCCCAGATCTCCTCCTGGCAGGCCAGCGGGAACTGGGCGACCATCCACTGGTGAGAAATGCCGCAGCTCGCGACCCAGCCGGTCGATCCGCAGGCGGCGGAGAGCTCGAGGATCACGTTTATCGCGGTCTCGAGGTCGAGCTCGTACCCGCCGAAACGGCGCGGAAGCAGAATGCGCAGGAAACCGGCGTCCCTCATCGCGGCATACACCCGCGGGGACAGTTTGCGCGCCTTTTCCGCGCTCTCGGCGTCGTCCCTGGCGGTGGGCGAGAGCGCCCGCGCGGCCGCGATCAGCGATTCCGCGTCGGCATGGCCGGCTCCCGTATCGCCCGAAATCATCCGCGCTCTCTCCGATCGGCTGTGTCGTACATGCGATGAACGGACGGTGATCTTGATGTCGAAATGCTGCGGACCGCAAGCGATGGAAGCGCCGTGCGGCTTGACGCGCCTTGACGTGCGGGTTGAGATCGTTCCTGCATTCCTTGCAACCGGCG
>JAPPIT010000143.1 GCA_028820505.1 Defluviicoccus sp. | reverse complement strand
CCGGCCCGTTCCAATAGGGCCCGCGGTCTCCGCCCCGCACCCCCCGCCCCTACACCGCCGGGTAGGGCAGCGCGCGAGCGGATATCGTGGTGCAAGGGCCGAGATCGGCGACGTTGATCAGGTAGCGGATCATGTCGCCGAAACCCTCCAGCAGACGCGCGTTGCGGAGCGGGCCGGCGTCGACGGGGCGGAAGCCGATCTCCGCAGCGAGGTCCATGACCGTGGCCTTGGCCGCGGCATCGTCGGCCGCCACGAAGATCGACACCTCGTGCTCCCGGATGCGGTCGGGGCAGTCGTCGAAGACCTGCGCGGGCACGGTGTTGAACGCCTTCACCACGCGGAGGCCGGGGGCGTCGGCCTGGAACGCCTCGGCGAAGGACCGCTCGACCGGCTCGAAGGCGTAGCCCTCGGGCACCGGCGTGTTGTTGAGGTCGATCAGGACCTTGCCGGCGAGCGCTTCGGCCCCGTCGGCCATGGCGGAGGGCATGGCGTGGCGCGCGCCGTGCACCAGCACCTCGCCGAACGCCGCCGCCTCGGCGAGCGTGCCCCAGCTCCCGTCCGGACCGGCCCGCCGCGCGGCGGCCTCTGTCCGCGCCGCGTCGCGCCCGCCGAACAGCACCGCGTGGCCCTGGCCCGCCCACAGTCGGCCGAGCGCGCCGCCCATCCTGCCGCTGCCGAGGATCCCGATGCGCATCGTCACGCCCTCACGCCGGCGGCATCCCCCGCCGGCCGCAGATACAGGTCCTTCAGCCCTGTCCGCCAGTCGACGTCCTCGCCGACCACGCGCTCGATCGCCCGCACGGTGTAGTAGGTCGGCGCGACGCCGGGGGGATCCTCGCCTTCGGGGGCGTTCTTCAGCCGCCCGAGCAGGATCCGGCGCGTGGCGATCACGGCGGCGTCGGTGGTGCCGAGATTCTCCTTCGCGCGGTCGACGATCGGGCCCATGCTCTCCTGGACGGCGTGGTCCTGGTTGTTGATGCCGTCGATGCCGCTGTAGGTCTCGGTTTTCTGCACTTGGCGGTCGATCAGCCAGTCGACGTCGCGGTTGCGCCGCTTGCGGTGCCCGGCGCCGATCTCGCCCGGCGCGCGGCCGCGGCTCCATTCAAGGATCTCGCGCTCGCCGGCGCCCAGCGGCGCCTCGCCGTACTTGCCGATCCAGTTGTAGACCATGGTGTTCTCGTCATCCATCGGCACGAACATGTGGCCGTTGACGATCGGCTGCAGCGTCTCGCCGTCGCCGCCGAGCTCGAAGGGGAAGAAGGTGTGGCACGGCATGACCCAGTGATAGACCTTGACCCACTTGCGCCCGCCGGACATCGGGCGGATCGAGGCGTAGACGTGGCCGTAATCGGTGATCTCGACCTCGTCCCTGACCGGCACCGGCATCGTCCACATCCCGCTCAACCCGGCGCGCTTCGTCTCCGCCGTCAGCGTGGTGTGCAGCGCCGAGGCGTGCGCGCTGTCGATGCCGCCCTCGAGCGCCTGCAGCCAGTTGCATTCCTGCCAGGTGCGGGTGACGACCCGCTGGTCGGCGCGCAGGCCGGTCCACTCGAAGCGAGGCTCCGCCGGCGGCGCGCCCTCGCCGAGATACGCCCAGACGACGCCGCCGAGATCGACCGTCGGGTAGGCGGCGAGCCGGATGCGGGATTTGAAATCGGTCTCCGGCGGCTCGGTCGGCATTTCGACGCAGCGCCCCGTCACATCGTACTTCCAGCCGTGATAAACGCAGCGGAGCCCCGAGTCCTCGTTGCGGCCGAGGAACAGCGAGACCCGGCGGTGGGCGCAGAACTCCTCGATCAGCCCGACCCGCCCGTCGGTGTCGCGGAACGCCACCAGCGATTCGCCGAGCAGGCGCACGCGCACCGGCGCACCGTCCGGCTCGGCGATCTCGTCCGACAGCAGCGCGGGCAGCCAGTAGCGGCGCATCAGCCGGCCGAGCGGCGCGTCCGGCCCCACCCGGGTGACGAGCGCGTTGTCGTCCTGCGACAGCATGTCGGTCCTCCACCGTCGGCGGCTTGAGAGCATAACAGGCAGGGGAGGCGCGGGCAGCGCGGCCCGGGGCAGGTCAGGTTCGCGCCCGCCGATAGGCCTCGCGGCGGTGCGCGACCCTGACGACCAGAACGACGAGCTCGTCGTCGCGCACCTCGTACAGCACACGCCAGTCGCCGACGCGAAGCCGGCGCAGCCCGCGCAGGTCGCCCTTCAGCGCCGCACCGAGATAGGGTGCCTCCGCCAGCCGGTCGATGGACGCGACGATGCGCGCCCGGTCGGGTTTCGCGGCACGCCTCAACTCGCGCGCCGCGCTCTCCTTAATCCGTATCGAGAAGCTCACGCCGGACCTTGTCCCAGTCCAGAACGGGATCGCCCGGATCGCGGAGTCGCTCGATGGCGACGGAAAGGTCGTCGAAATCCTCGAGGTAATGCTCGACCGCCAGGCGGATGACGTCGGCCCGGCTGCGCCGAAGCTGTCGCGCCGCCGTATCCAGCGCGTCCACCACCGGGTCGGGCAAGCGCGCGGTTACCTGCCGGGGCATGTCGCCTCCAAGTCGCATGAGTGCGATGACATTCAGTTACATTACACCGGATTGAACGACAATCGGTCCGTCGCCCGCCGGCCGAATCGCGCAGTCGTCCGCATCGAAAGGAAACTGGCGTCCCCTAGGGGACTCGAACCCCTGTTTTCGGCGTGAGAGGCCGATGTCCTAGGCCACTAGACGAAGGGGACGCCGTGAAGCGTATAGATACGGCGTTCCCGGGCGGGGATCAAGCGGGGGCAACGTACACCCTTCCTGCTTCGTCGTGCCCGGCTCTGTCGACCCGCGCCGCGTTCGGTCCTTGAAAGATGGTATCATTATTGCTATCTACATTGGGTGACGAAAACGGCGGCAATCCTCAGGGCTCTCCGCAACAATCCGAAGAACGTCCGATTCGCGGACCTCGCCATGCTGTGCGACGCGTATTTCGGAGAACCCCGTCAGAGGGGAACGAGTCATCGTGTCTACCGCACCCCGTGGCCGGGCGATCCGCGCGTGAACATCCAGAACGATAAGGGCAGGGCAAAACCGTACCAGGTCCGCCAGGTCGTCAAGGCAATCGAGAAGCTGGAGCGCGTGAAATGAGCGAACGCTACACCTACCGCATCACCTGGTCGGCGGAAGACAACGAGCATGTGGGTCTCTGCGCCGAATTTCCCCTGCTGAGCTGGTTGGCGCCGACTCCGGCCAAGGCGCTGTCCGGCATCCAACGACTCGTGCGCGGCTGCGTCGAGGACATGAAGGAAAACGGAGAGACTCCTCCCGAGCCGATCGCGAACCGCACCTACAGCGGAAAGTTCCTGGTGCGGGTGCCGCCGGAAACGCACCGCGCCCTCGCGCTCAGGGCCGCCGAAGAAGGCGTGAGCCTGAATCGGCTGGTCAGCGCCCGGCTGGCGTCGGACGGCATCTGAATCGTCCTCGCGAATCCACCCCCTACCCGCCCCCGTGTATCCGCGCGGTCGCCACGCGCCTGCCGGTGGCGAGGTCGAAGACGTGGATCGCTTGGGCGCCGCCGGGGAGGCGGAGGCGCAGCGCCATGCGGTCCCCGTCGAGCGCGGTTTCGAGCACCTCGGCGCCCGGGGGGATCGCGAAGGCGGCTTCGGTCGGGGGCCGGTCGGTGTCGAGGGTCCGGTTGGCGATGGTGACGACGACCGTCACCAGCCCGACGACGATCAGCACCCCCATCCCGATCACGAGAGCCTTGAGCGCCCGCATCGATTGTGCTCACTCTCCCGCCATGACGCCCCCGGAAGACCGCCGCATCGTCGCCCCGCCGGCCGGCGCCGCCGGCGGCAGGCTCGACCGCGTCCTCGCCGACGCCCTGCCGGATCTGTCGCGCACCAGGGTCAGGCGGCTGATCGAGACGGGGTCGGTCTCGCTCGGGCGCGGCGGGACGATAGAAGAGCCCTCCTACAGGGTCAAACCGGGCCAAAGTTTCGCCGTAATCGTGCCCGAGAGTGCGGATCCCCGGCCGGCGGGGGAGCCCATCCCGCTGACCGTCGTCTACGAGGACGAGGACCTGATCGTGGTGGACAAGAAGGCGGGGCTGGTGGTCCACCCGGCCCCCGGCAACCCGGACGGCACGCTGGTCAACGCGCTGATCGCCCATTGCGGCGCGAGCCTGTCCGGCATCGGCGGCGTGCGCCGGCCGGGCATCGTGCACCGGCTCGACAAGGAGACCAGCGGGCTTATGGTCGCGGCCAAGAACGACCGGAGCCACGCCGCGCTCGCGGCCCAGTTCAAGGCGCGCTCGATCGACCGCGCCTACACCGCCTTCGCCTGGGGCGCGCCGGCCCGGCCCTCGGGCGAGATCGAGGGCAATATCGGGCGCAGCGCGCGCAACCGGAAGAAGATGGCCGTGCTCGCTTCCGGAGGCCGCCCGGCGCTCACACGCTACCGGACGGTCACGCGCCTGGGCGAGGCGGCCAGCCGGCTCTAATGCCGGCTGGCGACCGGGCGCACCCACCAGATCCGGGTGCACCTCGCCTCGCGCGGCCTGCCGGTGATCGGCGATTCGGCCTATGGCGGCGGGCTGACGGCCGCGCGGCGGCGCCTGCTCGGCGCCGGCGGGGCGGAAGCCGTGGCCGCGCTCGGGCGCCATGCGCTGCACGCCCACCGGCTCGGGTTCCGCCACCCGGCGAGCGGCGAGGCGCTGGTCTTCGAATCGGATTTGCCTAACGAACTCAACCTATTGGAAAACGTTCTGAAGGAGCGCTGGTAAATTGCCCCGGGGATTCCTATCTATCGTCGAAGCGGCGGGTCCGGCATGACCGGCCGCAAGCAGGGGGAGGCCAAGCCGATGGCAGCGAGCGCAGCGCCCGTACCCGCGGTACCGCAGCTCGATCCCGAGAGCAACCTGTCGCGCTACCTCCAGGAAATCCGCAAGTTCCCGCTCCTGGAGCCGGACGAGGAGTTCATGCTGGCCAAGCGGTGGCGCGAGCACGAGGACGCGGAGGCCGCGCACCGGCTGGTGACCAGCCACCTGCGGCTGGTGGCCAAGATCGCGTCCGGCTATCGCGGCTACGGGCTGCCGATGGGCGAGCTGATCTCGGAAGGCAATGTCGGCATGATGCAGGCGGTCAAGCGGTTCGACCCCGACCGCGGCTTCCGGCTCGCGACCTACGCGATGTGGTGGATCCGCGCCTCGATCCAGGAATACATCCTGCACTCCTGGTCGCTGGT
>JAPPIT010000228.1 GCA_028820505.1 Defluviicoccus sp. | reverse complement strand
GGACGGTCGGCCGTTGAAGGTCGTGCTTGACGGCAACCGCCCCATTACGGAAGGCAAAGCTCTCGGAGGTCGCCATCTAGGGCCCGCCTTCGGCGCTGTCCCGCGCCGCCGCCTTGATCGAGGCGACGGAAATCGCCCGGTGGACCTCGTTGAACCCGGGCTCCGCGCCGAACAGCGTGGAAGGATTGGGCACATACAATGGCTCGTGGACGACACCGTCTTCGACGAGCACAGCGGCGAGGATGAAGGAATCTCCCGCGTTCAGCGCCGCCAGCATCTCGTTCCGCGTGATCGTGATGGCCTGCGCATCGGCGCGCCGGCCCTTGACCTCGATGAAGCGCAGGCCGCCGGTCTCGGGATCGCGGCTCTCGATGTCGTAGCCGCGGTTCTCCGACGAAACGTCGAACGGCTCGTATCCGAGGCTTCGCTCGCGCTCCATGACCGTATCCATCGCCCGGGCCTCGACTTCGGCGCGGCTGAGCGGGTCGGCGGTCTCGTCTATTTCCTTTGCGATGTCTTCGCCCGCCTCTTCCCCGCGAAGCAGTTTCGCCGGCACGACGAGGGCCGCGCCGCAGACTTCCGGCGGGAGCGGCGCGATGTCCCTCTGGCGCGCGATGTCGGCGAGCCTGAGTTCCAGCCGGTCGGTCAGCGCCTCGGCCTGGCGCCACACGTTCTCCGAATTCAGCCGCGGCCGCTTGCCGGCTTTCTCCTCTGCTTCGAGCTCCAGGGCGCGATGCTGGAGGTGGGCGATCTCCCGGCGCATCCGCTCCTTGATCGCCGCCTCGATCTTGTCGAGCTCGGCGAGGCGCGGCTCCCTCACCTCGCTCAGATGCCGCGGCACCAGATCGGTGACCGCGAGCGTCCGCGCGTGCTCCTCCAGCGGTTCCTTGAGCCACGGCGCATCGAGAAGTCCCGCCAGCCTGCCGCTCTCGCCCTCCTGCACGCCGCGGCAGTCGAGATAGGGCGCGGGCCCGCCGTCGTGCGCTCCGCCATCGGCATCCAGCCAGACGAATTGCAGCCGCTCGGAGATCGTCTGCGGCTTGCCGTTTCGCGTCGTCCGCCCGTCGCGGATCGCGTGGCGCAGCGTCACCAGCGCGCGGGGGTCGTCGTGCCGGTCGGTCTCGTCCACCAGCACCGCACCGCGCGCGAGCAGGTCGCGGTAGCGCTCGAGCGTCAGATCGATCAACGAGTCGAGCAGCGGGTGGCCGGGCGCCACCAGGGCCGCTTGCGGCTGGCCCGGGGTGTGCTCCTTGTCGAAACAGATGCGGCGGTAACGCGGCAGCACCGGATCGGCGCGTCCGATCAGGCGGTCCCGGTCGCGCAAGATGGGCGGGACGCGCGTAACCTCGGTGCGCCCGGTCTCCCGCGGCCGCAAGACGCCGCCGGCCTCCGCGAACGCCGCCTCGAAGAAAGAGCGGATGTGATGGGGCTGGAGACGGCGCGCCGCCGCGCGCTCCATATCCTCCCGCACGCCGCGAACCGTGGCCGGGTCGAGCCCCTCCTGGGTCAGCTTGTTGCGCGCGACGAGGTCGTTGATGTTGTCGACATCGACGGCGCCGTCGATCGTCTGGAACAGCCTGTCGCGTATCTCCGGCCGCTCGCCGTAGCGGATCGCCTCCATGAACAGCTCGCGCAGCGGCCGGGCCTCGAACAGCTCGCCCAGCACGTCATAGACCTTGCCGCCCAGGGTCTCCCGCGCCGTCTCCAGCTTCTCCAGGAGCCGCTGGTAGACCGCGCCCTCGCGGGTCGCGCTCGCCACCAGGTTCCACAGATGACACACCTCGGTCTGTCCGATGCGGTGGATGCGGCCGAAGCGTTGTTCCAGCCGGTTCGGGTTCCACGGCAGGTCGTAGTTGACCATCAGGTGGGCGCCGCGCTGCAGGTTCACGCCCTCGCCGGCGGCGTCGTTGGCGAGCAGGAAGCGGACCGCGGGATCGTCGTTGAAGGCGGCGATGGCGGCGCGCCGCCGGTCGCGCGGCACGCTGCCGTGGATGACCGTGACGCTGTCCGGTTCCCCGGTGCGGTCGCGAATGCGGCGGGCGAGATACTCCAGCGTGTCGCGCGCCTCGGTGAAGACGACGATCTTGCGGCGCACGCCGCGCCCCGGGTCGTGAACCAGCGGATCGTCCAGGATGCGGTCGAGCTCGCGCCACTTGGTGTCCTCGCCGGACCGGCGGAGCGCGTTCGCCATCTTCTCCAGGCGCCGCAGCTCGGCGATCTCCGCTTCCAGCTCGGCGATGGTCTGCGCCGCGGTCGCGCGGTCGACGAGCCGGTTCTCGTGGGCCTCCACCTCCTCGCCCGTGGCATCGTCGAAATCGTCCTCGTCGAGCGCGGGCTCTGGCGTGCCCGGCGCAATCGCGTCGCCGGAACCTCGCCCCGGGCGGCCAAGCCGTTCTTCCTCCAGCCGGGTTTCGAGACGCGCGAGACGTCTCTTCAGCGACTCGTGGATCGCCGCCGGCGAGGATGCCAGGCGGCGCTGCAGGATCTGCAAGGCGAAGCCCACATTGTTGCGTCGCCGCGTGCCGTCGTCTCCCAGCCGGTCGGCGCGGTTCATCTCCTCGCGCACGTAATGCGTGACCGCCTGGTAGAGCGCGTCCTCGCAGGGCGAGAGCCGGTAGGAGATCGTGTAGGCGCGGCGCTCGGGAAACAGCGGGCTGCCGTCGAAGCGGTAGAGCTCTTCCTTGGTCAGCCGGCGCATCATGTCCGATGGGTCGACCTTGTGGACGCCTTCCCGGAAGCGCCCCTCGAACCGGTCGGCGTCGAGGAGCCCCATGAAGAGCTGGAAGTCCTCCTCCTTGCCGTTGTGGGGTGTCGCGGTCATCAGAAGGAAGTGCCGCGCGAGGCGCCCGGCCAGCGCGCCCAGCTGGAAGCGCTTGGTGTACTTGACCTCCTGGCCGAAGAAGCTGGCCGACATGCGGTGGGCTTCGTCGCAGACGATGAGATCCCATTCGGGCGCCGCTTCCAGCCTGGCCTGCAATTCGTCGTTGCGGGCCAGCATGTCGAGCCGCGCGATCAGCCGCGGGCGCTCGGCGAACGGGTTGCCGGTCGCCGAGGTCTCCACCTGCTCCCGGCTCACGATGTCGAAGGCGAGGTCGAACTTGTCCTTGAGCTCGTCCTGCCACTGTTCGACCAGACTGCCCGGCGCGACGATCAGGCAGCGTTCGAGGCTCCCCCGGATCAGGAGCTCCTTGATCAGCAGCCCGGCCATGACGGTCTTGCCGGCGCCGGGGTCGTCGGCGAGCAGGAAACGCAGCGGCTGGCGGTCGAGCATCGCGCCGTAGACCGCCGTCAGCTGGTGCGGCAGGGGCTCGATCTGCGAGGCGTTGACGGCGACATAGGGATCGAAGAGATGCGCGAGGCGGATACGGAGCGCCTCCGAGGCCAGCCGGAACAGCCTTCCGTCGCCGTCGAAGGCGAAACGGCGGGCGGGCGCGACCTCCTCGATCCGGGGCTCGTCGCTACGGTAGAGAATCCGGCTGCCGAGCCCGTCGGGTCCCTTCCACGTCACTTCGATCGCGTCGGTGCCATAGGCGCGGATGGCGATGACTTCGACCGGGCCGTCGCCGTGGATGCCCGACAAGCGGCTCCCCGGCACGATGGTTTCGAGCTTCACCATATCGCCTGCATACTCGATCTTGCCCTTCCACGCCATGTACCATCCAAGGTGGTCGGAAGGCGATGGCCGGTCAGTCAGCCCGCTTCGACGGGGATGAGTGTGTTGAACTCCCACCACGCTGCTGACGTGGCCGGTCAAAAGCGTCCTCCCCGTCATAGCTCTGCGCCGCGCCACTCTGCGACAGCGACGAAACGGAGCTGGCAACCGTCGGAGGAAAAGATAAGGAGGCGGTAGTACAAGCGTACTACCGCAGGCTGCTTCGATCATTCAGTCAAGCCTGTCGGACGATGATGATCGAGGATTGGGCACAAACCAAGAACATTGTACAAGAATTGAACCATTGTCAGGCAAATGAATGATTCGCCATTGCCGAGTCGACGGCTTTGGATGTAGCTCTCGAATCGATTCTACCCAGCCGCCGCGCGCCAGCCATACTACTACTTATATATAAAAAGGGAAGACCCCATTTGGCCCACCAAGTTGCCCGGGAAGGGATCGCAAGGACGCGCCTTCTGAGAATCATTGGGAACCACGGCATCTGTAACGCCAGAACCCTTGAGCAGAAGATCTCTGACGCTGGCCCCTATTCCCAGCGTATAGACCCCCACATATTGATTCCCGTTCGCAACGATCTCGTGAAAGATGGCTTCCTTCGCCGCGAGCGCCACCTCAATGCTCCCTGGTTCTTCCTTCCCAGTACGCCCGACAGTGTCCTTGAACAACGTCTAAACGAACAGTTACCCATCTTTCGGCGGCTCCAACACGGCGATACCGGCATGAGGATCGGGCAATGTCTTGAAATCGCAATCTATAGGGGTTTGCTCGCTCAGGAAATACTGCATTATTTGGGAAGCTTTCCCGACCTCGACACCCACGATGATAGCCTCCGCTACTCCAAGGAGGAACCGCCTCAGTCCGTCAGCGGCAGAAGGCTGGCTGGAGACCAGCGGCTGGATTTTTTGGTTCTACATCCAACAGCAGGTTGGGCGGGCCTTGAAGCGAAAAATGTTCGCGAATGGCTTTATCCGGATCGGGATGAAATTCGTGACCTGTTGGCCAAGGCTGTGGCTCTTGACTGTGTACCGGTCCTAATTGCTCGACGCTTTCCGTTTGTAACGTTCAAAGTATTGTCCACTTGTGGTGTCCTGTTCCATCAGACATACAACCAGCTTCTGCCCGTAGCAGACAGTGATTTGGCAGATCAAGCAAGAGATAAACGTCTTTTGGGTTATCACGATATTCGCGTTGGTAACGAACCGGACAAGAGACTCACTACATTCCTGACCGTCAACTTGCCTAATATTCTACCTGAGGCTCGAGATCGATTTGATGAATATAAGGATCTACTAACGGATTTTTCAAGCAAGGCAATGACGTACGAGGAGTTTGCTGCGCGGGTGCGACGACGTTCACAAGGCCTTTACGAAGATGGTGACTGGGATCCACCCTTCAGTTAAACCTAGATCCGGCGGTTGATCGCGGTCTGGATTCGCCGTGGCCCTTGTAGACTGCGGGGATGAGCGGATTGGTAGAGGTCCGAGAGGATCACCCTGCGGGTGAGGGTCCTGGCGCGGTGCGGGACGTTGCCCGAGAGGCCGTGAAGGTGGACACCTTCGGCGG
>JAPPIT010000189.1 GCA_028820505.1 Defluviicoccus sp. | reverse complement strand
AGCGTGCCATTGAGCGGATAACCATCTCCACGGTCTGGCGGAACGCTTACCGGGATTCGGGTCCTCCCGGGTTTCGCCGCTGTTACCACTGGCGCGAGCGGACGGACATTGGAATGAATCCGCTTACAGTACGCTTACACCGGCCCGATGCCGTCTTGTGTGTTCCGGGTCGATGCGATGCCACAAAGTATTGATAAACAGTCAAAAAGACCTAATGTCCACGGCGGAATTCGCATCGGCGTGGACGTGGGCGGCACCTTCACCGACTTCTACCTGACGGACGGCGGCGGATCGGACCGCATCCACAAAATCCCGTCGACGCCCGACGACCCGACCGATGCCGTCATGCGGGGCCTCGCCGAGATCGCGGACGGTGAGGGACTCGACATTTCGGCATTCCTCGCCGACACGGTGCGGATCGTCCACGGCACCACGGTGACGACGAATGCCGTCCTGACCGGCGGGATGGCGAAGACGGGACTGCTCGCCACGGCGGGTTTCCGCGACGCGCTCGCCATGCGGCGGGGCATCCGCGAGAAGCTCTACGACAACAAGTACGCCGCGCCCACGCCCATCGTGCCGCGCCGGCTTCGATTGCCGATCCGCGAACGGATCGACCGGGCCGGCACCGTGCGCCGGCCGATCGTCATCGAGGATGTCGACAAGGCCGCCGGCATTTTCGCCCGAGAAGGCGTCGAGGCCGTGGCGATATGCCTGCTCCATGCCTACGCCAACGACGAGCACGAGCGCAGGGCGGCGGATCGGATGCGCGAATGCCTGCCGGATGTCTACGTCGCGGCATCGATCGACATCCTCCCCGAGCTCCGCTACTACGAGCGGACGTCGACCACGGTCCTCGCCGCCGCGGTGGGGCCGATCTTCGGACGCTATGCCGCGCGGCTGACCGGCCGGCTGGCGGAGTCCGGCTTCGGCGGTCCGCTGTCGATCATGCAGTCGAACGGGGGCGTCGCCACGCCGGAACGGGCGGCGGCCAACGCGGCGACGACGCTGTTGTCCGGACCTGCGGCGGCGCCGTCCGCCGGTCTCGCCGTGCTCGCGCCGCATGGCGAGGACAGCTTCATCGCCATCGACATGGGCGGGACCAGCTTCGAAGCCTCGCTGGTGCGGGACGGCGCGCCGGCGGTGACGCGCGGCGCCACGGTCGACCGCTTCGCCATGGCGCTCCCCGCGATGGACATCAAGACCATCGGCGCCGGCGGCGGGTCGATCGGCTGGATCGACGGCGGCGGGTTGCTCCGCATGGGACCGGCGAGCGCCGGCGCCGCGCCCGGGCCCGCCTGCTACGGCTTCGGCGGAACGCAGCCCACCTGCAGCGATGCCAGCCTGCTCCTCGGCTATCTCGACGCGGACGGGTTCGCGGGCGGGCGCATGGCGCTCGACATCGACGCCGCCAGGGAGGCGGTCGAGCGCGAGATCGCCGGCCCGCTCGGCCTCGACGCGGCCGCCGCGGCGGCCGGCATGTACCGCGTCATGAATGTCGGCATGGCGTCGGCCATCCGCGAAATCTCGGTGGAGCGCGGGCTGGATCCGCGCGATTTCCCGCTGGTCTGCGCCGGCGGCGCGGGCGCGACCCATGCGGCCGCGATCGCGCGCGAACTCGGGATCGGCCGGATCGTGGTGCCCCGGATCGCCTCGGTCCTGTGCGCGGCGGGCATGCTGACGACCGATCTGCGCCGCGACTTCGTGCGCTCCCTGCCGGGCCTCTTCGCGGCGGACCGAACGGATGTCGACGGGCTCCGCCGCCTGGCCGGCGCGATGGCGGCGGAGGCGCATGCGGCGCTCGCGGCGGACAACGTCCCCGAGGACCGCCATCGGCTCGACTTCGCCCTCGACCTCCGCTATGCCGGCCAGTACCACGAGGTCGAGGTGAGCGCCGCCGATATGGCGATGCTGACCGATATCGAGGCGATGACCGGGGCGTTCCATGCCGCGCACGACCGGCTCTACGGCTATGCGCTGTCCGACGGGCACGCGCCGGTCGAGCTGATCAATGTCAGGCTCGCCGCATACGGCATGACGGAGAAACCGGCGCCGCGACCGATTCCGGCCGGCGGGAACCCGCCCGGGAAGCGTTTCCGCGAGGTCCGCCTGCCCGGCCGGGAGAGCTTCGAAAAGGTCGCGGTCTACGACGGCGCGAGCCTTCCCGCGGGATTCCGCGGCGCCGGGCCGGCGATCGTGGAAGCCCCGCTCACCACGGCGCTGGTACCGCCCGGCTTCGATCTCGAGGTCGACCGCTTCGGGTCGCTGATCCTGACGGACACGGGCGCATGACCGCTTGCATCGACCCCATCCTGACGGCGGTCATCCAGCGTCGGCTCAAGTCGATCACCGAGGAGATGGGGCTGGCCCTGCTCAGGACCGCGCGCTCGCCGATCCTCAACGAGGCGCGCGATTTCGTCACCGGGCTCTACGACGAGGCCGGCGACATGCTGGAGCAGACCGAGTACATCCCGGTCCTCGCATTCGCGCTCCAGCCGGTGTGCAAGGAGATCGCCGCGTTCTTCGGCGACGATCTGCACCCGGGCGACGTGATCCTGCACAACGACGTGTTCTCGGGCGGCAACCAGAACAACGACGTGGCGGCGTTCCGCCCGGTCTTCGTCGACGGCGAGCTCGTCGCCTGGGCCGCCTGCAAGGGCCACCAGGCCGATATCGGCGGCGCGGTGGCCGGCGGCTACAACCCCGACGCGCGCGAGGTCTGGCAGGAGGCGCTGCGCATCCCGCCGCTCAAGGTCATCGAGCGCGGCAAACGGCGCGAGGACGTCTGGCGCATGGTGTTCGCCAATATCCGCTACGCCATCGTCGAGCAGGACATCGAGGCGCAGATCGGCGGCACGGCGGTCGGCGAACGCGGCATCCTCGAGCTGATCGGGCGCTACGGTCTCGACACGTTCCAGGCCCACAAGGAGGAACTGTTCGCTTCGACCGAACGCATGGTCGCGCGCGAGATCGAGGCGATCCCGGACGGCACCTATCGCGGCGAGAGCACGGTGTTCTACGACGGCGTCACCGACGGCACGGAAATGACGATTCGTCTCGAAGTCACCGTCGAGGGCGGCGGCATCGCGTTCGACTACTCGGGCTCCTCGCCGCAGACGCCGGGATTCGTCAACGCGCCGTATGCCGCGACCGCCTCGGCGACGATGCTGACCTTCCTGATGCTGATCGACCCCGACATTCCGCACAATGCCGGGCTGCTGCGGCCGATCCGCATCGTCAACCCGGAAGGCTCGTTCCTCAACGCGGCATTTCCGGCGGCGACGACATTCGGCAATTCGATCACCGGGCCGACCTCGGACGCGATCATGCGCGCGCTCGCCGGCGCTCTGCCGAAGACCGTTACCGCCGGCTGGAACCGCTTTCTCGGTTTTGCCGTCTCTGGCGACGACCCGCGCCTGAATCGGCATTTCGTCGACATTCTGTTCCTCGCCCTCAAGGGCGGCTCGGGCGCGACCTGGGAGGCGGACGGCTACGATCACATCGGGCTGATCAACTGCGCCGGCGGCATCCTCGCCCAGGACTACGAGATGTTCGAAATCCACAACCCCCTCCTGCTGGAACGCCACGAATACCTGATCGATTCGGCCGGGCCGGGCCGCTGGCGCGGCGGGCTCGGAGTGGAGACGGAGATGCGGATCGAGGGCGAGGACGTCACCGCGGTCGCCTTCGGGGACGGGATCGAGGAGCGCGCCCGCGCCTTCGGCCTGTTCGGCGGCGGGGCGGGGAGCGTCAACGCCAGCGTCTTCCGCTTCCCCGACGGCAGCGAGAAGATCGCCCGATCGAAGGAGATCGTCCGCGGCATCCCGCCCGGCACCGTGTTCCGCCAGCGCGCCGGAGGGGGCGGCGGCTACGGTCCGCCCCGGGAGCGTCCGGCCGGGACGGTCGCCGAGGAAGTGCGCGACGGCCTGATCTCGCCGGAAGCCGCGCGCGAGGTCTACCGTGTCGCCGTGGACCCCGAGACCCTGGAAATCGACCGCGAGGCGACCGCGGCGCTGAGAGAACCATGACCTACCGTCCCCCGATCGACGACATCCTGTTCCTGCTGCGCGAGGTGATCGGCGCCGATTCCATCCTCGCACGTCCGGAATTCGCCCATGTCGATCCGGAAAGCCTGGAGGCCGCGGTCCGTCAGGCGGGCCGGGTCGCATCGGAAATCGTGGCCCCGGTGAACGCCCCGGCGGACCGCATCGGCGCCCGGCTGGAGAACGGGGTCGTCCGCCTGCCGCCCGGCTTCGTCGACGCCTACGAGGCGTTCCGCGACGGGGGCTGGCCGGGCCTCGCCTTGCCTGAGGAACACGGCGGGCAGGCGATGCCCGAGATCGCGCAAGCCGCGCTGTCGGAGATGTCGAACGGGGCCTCGCTCGCCTTCTCGATGCTGGCGGTGTGCGGACGGGCGGCGGTCCGGGTGCTGCTCGCCCATGCCGGGCCCGGGATCCAGGACCTCTGGGTGCCGAAGCTCACGAGCGGCGAATGGTCCGGCACCATCGTCATGACCGAGCCGCACGCGGGCTCCGACATCGGCCAGGCCCGGACCAGGGCGGTGCCGCGGGCCGACGGCAGCTATGCCCTCACCGGCACCAAGATCTTTATCTCCTTCGGCGACCATGACGCGACGCCGCAGAACGCCCACATCGTTCTGGCCCGCATCGAGGGCGCGCCGCCGGGCGTCCGCGGGCTCAGCCTGTTCCTCGTCCCGCGCGTGACGATGGAGGCCGACGGAACGCTCGGCCCGCGCAACGCCATCGCCGCCTCCCGCCTCGAGGAGAAGATGGGCATCCACGGCTCGCCCACCTGCGAGATGCGTCTCGACGGCGCGACCGGATACCTGCTCGGCGAGCCGGAACGCGGCATCCAGAACATGTTCACCATGATCAACACGATGCGGCTCGAAGTCGCGCTCGAAGGGGTGGGCATCGCCGGCGCGGCGCTCGACAAAGCCGCCCGCTACGCGTCGGAGCGCGTCCAGGGCGGCAGCGGCGGCGCGGCAACCGCCATCGTGGAGCACGCCGACATCCGCCGGACCCTTCTCAGGATGAAGGCGCTCACCGGCGGGGCGCGCGGGCTGTGCTACGAGACCGCCGCGCTGCTCGACCGCGGCCGAAGCGAAGAGGCCGGGTTCCTGCTGCCGATCTGCAAGGCGGTGGCGAGCGAGATCGCGGTCGAGGTGGCGAGCCTCGCGATCCAGGTTCACGGCGGCCACGGCTACATATCGGAGCATGGGGTGGAACAGCTGATGCGCGATGCGCGCATCACGCCGATCTACGAGGGCACCAACGGGATCCAGGCGGTCGACCTGCTGCTCCGCAAGATCGGCCGGGACGAGGCGAGGACGCCGGGCGCGCTGCTCGATCGCGTCGGGGGCGATCTGGACCTCGCCGCCGGCAGCGAGATCGGCGACGCGGTCGCGGCCGGGCTCGACGAATGGCGCCGCGTTTCCTCGCTGTTGCTGGAGCGGCTGGGAACCGACGTCAACGACGGCTTGTCCGGGGCCACGCCGTATCTGCGCCTCGCCGGCACGGTGCTGATGGGATGGATGTGGCTCCGCATGGCGGCGGCGGCCGGGGACGACCCGCACGGCGACGAAATCCGGACGCTGGCGCGGTTCTACGCCGCCGACATCATGCCGGAGACCGACACGCTCGCCCGCCGCGCGCTGATGCCGGGAGAGCTTCTCTACACGCTCGATTCGGAGCGGATCGCCCGGGTCTGACTGCTGCCCCCGATCTCGTCCCGCTGTCCCTCACCGTCATGCCCGGACTTGTTCCGGGCATGACGACTTGGCGGCGGGTGCGATACCGATCCGACGGGACGCGAATCGTTGAGCCGCGACTCTACCAGTAGCCGATCAGCACCCCGTGCCTGTGGACGCCGTCGGTCCGGTCGAGGACCTTCTTCGTGGCGATGGCGACGCGGTTCTTTCGCCGGGCGATGCGCTCGAAGATCGTGTCGTGGAGCTCGTTCCGGACGGCCGCGTAGCCGGGATCGCGTCCGAGATCGACGAGCTCTAACGGGTCGTTCCGGAGATCGAACAGCAGCGGCTCGAAACCGAGCGCGTGGACGTATTTCCAGTCCTCCGTCCGGACCATGAACATCCGCGCCTCGTGCGGACCGACGCCGAGCTCGACACGCGCCTGGTAGAACGCATAGTCGAGCTCGCTGTAGGCATGATCTCGGACCTCGCCCGTGCCGTCCCGCAGCCGCCACAATGCCGACCTGCCCTCGACGATGTGGTCGGGAATGCCGATTCCGCACGCCTCCAGGAAAGTCGGCACGAGGTCGATGCCTTCGATGAAGCGGCTGTCGACATTTCCGCGCGTCGAGTCGGCATTTCGGTCCGGGTCGTAGACGATCATCGGAACGCGCACCGACTGTTCGTGGAAGAATTCCTTCTCGCCGAGCCAGTGATCGCCCAGGTAATCGCCGTGATCGGAGGTGAAGACGATCATCGTGTCGTCCATCCGCCCGCTCTCCTCGAGATGGCGGAAGACCCGGCCGAGATGATCGTCGATCTGCTTGATCAGCCCCATATAGGCGGGGATCACGGCGTCTCGGACCTCCTGCCGCGAGAACGCCTGGCCCGCCTTGTGGTTCATGATGGCGCCGTAGACCGGGTGCGGGTCCTGGCGCTCGCGCTCGTCGCGCACGGCGGGAAGCACCTGGTTGTGGCCGTACATGTCGTGATAGGGCGCGGGCGCGATATAGGGCCAGTGCGGCTTGATGTAGGAGAGGTGCAGGCACCACGGCGCGTCCCCCTGCTCGTCGAGGAACTGGAGCGCGCGGTCGGTCATGTAGGCGGTTTCCGAGTGCTCTTCCGCCACGCGCGCGGCCAGCGGCGCGTTCCGCATGTACCAGCCTTCCAGCACCTCGCCGTCCGGCCCCTCCCCGGCGTTCGCGTAGTCGTTCCACGGGTTGGGAACGTCGTAGCCCCGCTCGCGCAGGTAGCGGTTGTAGGCAAGGTCCGGATCGACCTTCGGATGCGGATGCTCGCCGTCGTCCCGCTCATAGGGCTCGAACCCGCATTGCGAAATGTCGAGTCCCCGTGCGGAGTCAGGCGAGAGCCCGACCCGCTCCATCCCCTCGATGTCGGGCATCATGTGGGTCTTGCCGACCAGCGCCGTCCGGATGCCGTGCGCGCTCAGATGGTCGCCGAGCGTGACCTCGCCGACCGGCAGCGGCACGAAGTTCCAGGTCGCGCCGTGGCTGAACGCCGTCCGCCCCGTATAGAACGACATCCGGGACGGGCCGCAGACCGGCGACTGGATGTAGGCCCGGTCGAAGCGGACGCCCCTGCGGGCGAGACCGTCGAGATTCGGCGTCTCCAGATGGGGATGGCCGTAGCAGGAGAGGTAATCCGCCCTCAACTGGTCGGCCATGATGAACAGGATGTTGCGGACCTTCCCCATTGTCTTCTCCCGAATGCGTTACTCCCCGCCGGGCGCGTCTTCGCCGAGCGCGGGCGCGCGGCGGGCCTCGCCGAGACCGGCCCGGAACGCGCGGTCTATCGGCATCGGCAAAGCGGGCATTTCCTCGCCGGCCTCGTTGGCGAGGCGTTCGACGAACAGGCCGCGCTCCCGGAAATGCGGATCGGCCAGCGCCTCCTCCAGGGTCCGCACGATGGAGCAGCAGCAATCGACCCCGCGGACCCTCTCTTCCCAGTACGCCGCCGGCCGGGCGGCGATCAGCGCGGCGGCCGCCGCCGCCGTTCCCTCGGGATCGACGCTGTCGTCGCGCCACTCCTCGGGAAGTCCGATCGTCTCGGCGAAGGCGTCCCAGAATTGCTGTTCCAGCGGGGCCGCCGCCAGCACTTTGCCGTCGGCCGTCGGATAGAGCCGGTAGCGGGGCGAGCCTCCGGTGACCAGATCGCCGCCATTCTCCGGCCACAGCCCCGCCGCCTGCGCGTTGCCGATCGCCCAGAACATGAAGGGAAACAGGTTGTCCGCCATCGCGATGTCGAGCGTGGACCCCTCGCCCGTCCTGTCCCGTTCCCGCAGCGCGAGCAGGATGTTGAGGACCGCCGGGTAGGACCCCGCCGCGATATCGGCCATCAGCACCGGCGGGACCACGGGACGGTCCCCGGGGCCCATCGAGAGGGAAAGCACCCCGGTCTCGCCGATATAGTTGAGGTCGTGGGCGGCCATGTCCCGCTTCGGACCCGACTGGCCGAAACCGGTGATCGAACAGTAGACGATGCCGGGATTGATTTTCCGCACCGTTTCCGGATCCAGCCCGAGGCGCGCCATCACGCCGGGGCGGAATTGCTCGACGAGAACGTCGGCGCGTTCTAGGAGCGGCCTCAGCCGCGCCTTGTCGGCCTCCCGCTTGAGGTCGAGCACGAGGGATTTCTTGCCCCGGTTCAGCATCGCGAAGTTGACGCTTTCCCTGCCCCATTTCGGCACGTAGCGGCGCATTTCCTCGCCGCCCGGCCGTTCGATCTTGACCACCTCCGCGCCGGCCTCGGCGAGCATCAGGGTCGCCATCGGCCCCGGCAGCAGGGTGGAGAAGTCGAGGACCAGGATTCCTTCGAGCGGAGCGGTCATCGGCCTTCGGACCGCGCCCTGGCTACGACCGCGGCCCGCGCAGGCGCGTCGCCCGGCTGGCCGCTCGCCGCGAACAGCGCGCTCGATACGTCGTGGTGATAGGCGAGTCCGCCGCGCACCGTCCGTTCCACCGGCCCGTCGGGATAGCCGAGCCCCAGCCGGCAGGCGAGATCCATGTCCTCCGCCTTCGCGAGCCCGTCGTCGAGCAGCCGCAGCGCCGCGTTGTATTTGGGCCGGACCAGGCGGTCGACGATGCGCCCGACGCGGTCGGCGGAAACCGCGACGGTGAGCCCCGCACCCTCGAACACGGCGCGCGCCGCCTCGATCGCGCGTTCCTCCGTATTGGGCTGACGCACCAACTCGACCAAATCCGAGGGCGGGTCGCCGCCGTTCCGGTAACGCGCGAAACCGAGCGCGTTCGAGCCTTCCTCCCCCGCCGCCTCGCCGGTGTGAACGCCGAGGCATTCGGTCCCGAGCTCGATCAGGATCGCCGTCCTGGACGGGTCCGGTTCGTAGGGAACGCCGAGCAGAACCAGCACGTCGGCGTCTTCCGCCGCGCCGTCCAGGAACGCGTCGCCCGCGGGAAACGAACGGCTCTCGCCGGTCCGGTGAATCGCATAGGCCATCGTCATGCCCCGTACATCGCGCTGTCTTCGTAATCGTGGAAGCCGCGGCCCGATTTGCGACCCAGCCGGCCGGCCGCGACCATCCGGCGAAGCAAGGGCGGCGCCGCCGCGCGCGGGTCGAGCGTGATCGGGTAGAACGCTTCGGACAGCAGGATCTGGGTGTCGAGCCCGATCAGGTCGATCAGCTCCAGCGGCCCCATCCTGTAGCCGAGCGCGGCCTTGATCGCCGTGTCGATGTCCGCCGGGCTCGCGACGCCGGCCTCGACCGCGCGGATCGCGTCGTTGTTGAAGGGCACCAGCAGCGCGTTGAGGATGAAGCCGGGGCGGTCCCGGGTCCGCACCGGCGTCTGGCCGGCCGCCTCGGTCCACGCCCAGGCGGCCGCGAATGCCTCCTCGGAGGTGTTCAGGCCGGGCGACATCTCGATCAGCTTCATGAGCTGGGCGGGCAGGCAGAAATGCATGCCGACCACGAGATCCTCGCGTCCGCAACCCGACGCGATCTGGGCGATCGACAGCGTGGATGTGTTGGAGGCGAAGATGGCGTCGGCCTTGCAAACGGGGTTCAGGGCGCGGAACAACGCCTGCTTGGTCGACAAATCCTCGAACACGGCCTCGATGACGAGGTCGCAGTCGGCGAGCGCGTCGAGTTCGGTCGCAGGCGAGAGCCTGCCGAGCGCCGTTTCCCGATCCTCTTCCGTCATCCGGCCGCGCTCGACGGAGCGCGCGAAGAACGAGGCGGTCTGGGTTGCCGCGCGTTCCAGCCCTTCGCCGTCGACGTCGTGGCAGACGGTCTCGAACCCGGCGCGCGCCGAGACGATCGCGATGCCGGAGCCCATGGTCCCCGCCGCGCCGCACACGCCGACTTTGCGGATTCCGGTCATCGCCTGGCGAAACTCCGGCCGATGAACTGCCGGTGGATCTGGTTGGTGCCCTCCCAGATCTGGGTGATCTTGGCATCGCGCATCAGCCGTTCCACCCGGAAATCCTTGCAGAAACCGTAGCCGCCGTGCATCTGCACGGCCTCCGTCGTCATTTTCATTGCGAGGTCCGAGGCGCGCAGCTTGGCGATGGAGGCCTCCACGCCGTAATCCTTCGCGCCGCCGTCGACCAGCCGCCCCACGTAGTCGATCCACGCCTTCGTCATCGCCAGCTCCGCGGCGAGGTCGGCGAGCATGAACTGATTGCCCTGGAAGTCGACGATGCGCTGTCCCGACTGACGGCGGTCGTTCATGAAGGCGACCATGTCCTTGAACGCCGCATCGGCGATGCCGAGCGCGTGGCTCGCGATGCTGGGCCGCGACTTGTTCAGCGACAGGAGAAGGATGGAAAGCCCCTCCCCCGGCGCGCCGACGAGGTTCGCGCGCGGCACGCGGCAGTCGTCGAACGAGAGCACCGCCGTGGACGAGGCGCGGATACCCATCTTGTCCTCGGTCCTCTCGACCGTGAATCCGGGCGCGCCCTTTTCCAGCACCAGGGCGGTGATCGCGCCGCGGTCGTCCTCGATCCCGGACCATTTGCCGAACAGCAGGATCAGGTCGGCGACGTCGCCGGAGGTGATGAAGATCTTGCCGCCGTCGATGACGATTTCGTCGCCGTCGGGGGAAAACCGCGTCGTCATCCCGGTCGCGTCCGACCCGGCGTTGGGTTCGGTGATCGCGAGCGAGCAGATCGCGCCCTCCGCGACGCGCGGCATGATCCTCGCCTTCAGCTCCTCCGGCCCGAAGTCGAGCACCGGTCCCATCGCGTGGAAGTTGGTGCCGTAGACGATCCCGGTCGCCGCGCAGGCTTCCGAGATCAGCTTCATGCATTCGAGATAGACGCGGTAGGACATCGGCGCGCCGCCATACGCGTCGGGAACGAAGATCGCGTTGAGCCCCAACTCCCTGATCGACTCGACATTTTCCCAGGGAAAGGACGCCTCGCGGTCGAAGCGCTCGGCATTCGGCGCGATGACCTCGTCGGCAAGACGCGTCACCTGGTCGAGCAGGATGCGCTCGCCCTCCGACCAGCCGCGGCTGTCGTCGAAGCGGTCGAAGATCTGCATCAGTGGTGCATCCCGTGCCCGCCGTCGAGGTAGATCGTCTCGCCCGTCAGGTAGGGACTCCGCATGTCGAACAATGCCGCCACCAGGCCGGCGACCTCTTCCGGGGTGCCGGTCCGCCCGGCGGGGATACGCCGTTCCAGCCAGCGCTTGACAGCATCGCGCCGCATGAAGTCGCGGTTGAAGTCGGTCTCGACATAACCCGGCGCCACGTTGACGACCGAAATGCCGTCCTCCGCCCATTCGACGGCAAGGCAGCGGGTGATCGCGCCGACCGCCGCCTTCGACACGCAATAGGCCAGATGTTCCTTGACGCCGAGCTTGTCGAACACCGATCCCATGTTGACGATCAGCCCGCCGCCGGCGCGCTTGAGCAGCGGATACGCCTCGCGCGAGGCCACGACCACGGCGGTCGCGTTGAGCGCCATCACCCGCTCGTAGTCCGCGATGTCTATTTCCGTGCTCGCCGACTGGCCGTGCGCGCCCGCGTTGTTGACCAGCCCCACCGCCGGCGCCGGGTCGTCCGCGAGTTGGGCGAAGACTGCCTTGACCGCCGCCTCGTCGGTCATGTCGCAGACGATCCCCCGCCCGGCCGGACAGGTGCCGCTCCGGGACAGGCCGACGACCTCGTAGCCCGCCTCGTCGAGCGCTCTCGCGGTCGCGGCGCCGAGCCCCTTGCTCGCGCCGGTGACGATGATCCGCCCCTCACGCATCCCGGAAGCCGGGTTTGCGCTTCTCCTCGAACGCCGCCATGCCTTCGTCGGCATCCTCCGTCCGGTAGGCCAGCGTCGACAGGTCGGCCTCGATCTTCAGCCCTTCCCCGATCGGCGCATCCAGCGCGCGTTGCACCGCCTCCCGGGCGTAGCGGAGGATCGGCAGGCTATGGCGGGTGAACTGACGCGCGTATTCCAACCCCGCCTCGACGAGGTCGCCCTCGGCGATGCGGTTGACCAGCCCGATGCGTTCGGCCTCCTCCGCGCCGACGGTGCGGCCGGTGAGGATCATGTCGAGCGCGCGCGATTCGCCGATCAGCCGCGGCAGGCGCTGGGTGCCGCCATAGCCCGGGATCAGGCCGAGCTTGACCTCCGGCATGCCGAGCTTGGCGCCGGGACCGGCGATCCGGAAGGTCGAGGCGAGCGCGATCTCCAGCCCGCCGCCGAAGGCGTAGCCGTTAATCAGCGCGACGGACGGGATCGGCAGCGAGTCGAGCTTCGCCATCGTCCGTTGCCCGAACTCGGTGTCTGCCTTCTCCCGGTGGATCGTGCGGTGGCGAAGCTCCTTGATATCCGCGCCGGCGCAAAACGCCCGGTCGCCGGCGCCGGTGATCAGCAGAACCCGGGCATCGCTCGCCGCCGCCTCGTCGAACGCCTCGCTGAGCTCGCGGATTATCGAAAACGACAAGGCGTTGAGGGCCTCGGGGCGATTCAGCGTGATGAGCGCCGCTTCCTCCACGCGGGTCAGCTCGACGGTCATTGGGCGGCCTCCCTCGCCGGGTCGAAGCGCACCGGGTCCGGCCGGATCGTCCCCTGCCTGGCCATCTCGACGAGCTCCCGCTTGAGGATCTTGCCGCTCGCCGTCAGGGGAAACGCATCCATGCGGATGAAATACTCCGGCATGTCATAACGCGAGAGCCCCTCGGCATGAAGATGCGACAAGAGCGCGTCCGGGCCGACCCCGCCGATCACCGCGATGCAACCCTTCTCGCCAAGGCGCTCGTCGGGGACCGGAAAGACGGCCACCCTCTCGACGCCGTCATGGCGGATCGCTAGCGCCTCGATCTCCGACGGGTAGATGTTGTGGCCGCCGCGGATGATCAGGTCCTTGAGCCGCCCGTCGATGGAGAGGTTGCCGTTCCCGTCGAGAGATCCGAGGTCTCCCGAAAGGAACCAGCCGGTTTCGTTGAAGCTTTCCTCCGTCGCCTCCTGATTGGCGAAATAGCCGAGCATCAACGCGCCGCCCCGCCCGGCGATCTGTCCGCTGACCCCGGGGCGGACCGGCTTATTGGGGTCCGCCATGTCGAAGATCGCGACCTCGTAGGCCGGCCCGCCGCGCCCGCAGGTCCGCGTGACCGTCTCCGCGTCGTCGTCCGGCCAGGTGAAGTGATGCGAGGAGTTCTCCGTCATGCCGTAGATGTTCTGCGGCCTGATGCCCTGGGCCACGAACGCCTCGCAGACCGACGGCGGGATCGGCGCGCCCGCCATGTAGAAGGTCTTCAGCGACCCGATGCGGTCCAGACCCCTGGTGCGCTGTTCCGCCAGCACGTCCATCGCATGCGTGGGCACGCCCATCGCGTAGGTCGCGCCGGTCTCCGCCAGCCAGTCGACCTTGTCGACGCCGTCCGGCCGGTCGTCGGTGATGAACTCGCAGCCCGAGAGCGCCCACTGCGCCGCCCCGACCCAAGCGATGTGGTGGGACAGGGGGCTCAGGGACAGCAGCCGCGTGTCCGGCCCGACGTTCCAGGTTTCCACCATGTCGCGCGCGTTCGCGAACAGCGTGTTGTCCGAATGCATCACGCATTTGGGCATCCCCGTGGTGCCCGAGGTGAAGGCGAGATAGGCGACCTTGTCCGGATCGGTCACGGGTTCGCGTTCCGGCGCCGCGCCGGGGCCGGCGATGCGCCGATCCGGATAGACCGCCTTCAGATGCCCGATCTCCGCCAGCAGCGCTTCGAGGTCGGCGTCGGCGCGGTCGGCGCCCCAGCCGGGCTCGGTGAAGAACGCCGCCGTTCTGAGCCGCTTCAAGAGCGTCGCCACCTCGGCGCAGGTATGGGTCCGGTGCAGCGTCGGGTTGCAGGCATAGCCCTGGCGCGAGCACGCCAGCAGGACGATGACCGTCTCCATCGCATTGCCGCGCCAGATCGAGACCCGGTCCCCCTCGACCAGCCCGCGCGCCGCCAGATCGGCCGCAACGCCGTCCGCCCAGGCCTTGACCTCGCGCCAGGCGAGCCGCCGGGTCCCGTCGCGGAGCGCCGGAGCATCGCCGCGCTCGGCCACGTGGCGCTCCAGCAGGCCGTAGAACGTGTCGTCGCGCCAGACGCCGGTCTCGTAGTACCGCTTCGCCGCGCGCGGCGTGTGAAGTGTCAGAAAGGCACGCATTTTCCGTGCCGTTCAGTGTCCGAAGCGGTCGGGGTCGGGCGAGCGGCGCTCGCGGAAGGCGGCGCCGAGCTCCTTCGACTCCTCGCTGTCGAGATAGCCGGGCAGCAGCAGATCGTGCGCCATCCGGGCAAGCCCCGACACGCCGCCGTGGCGGGCGTTGAACGCGCCCTTGATCGAGGCCAGCGCGAAGCTGCCGCGCTCGGCCACCTCCAGGGCGTATTCGCGCGTCCGCTCGGCGAGTTCGGCGTCGGGCACGACCCGGTTTATCAGCCCCATCTCGAGCGCTTCCACGGCCTTGATTCGCCGGTTGGTGTACCAGATTTCCTTGGCCCGCTTCTTGCCCACGAGGTCTTCGAGATACCAGGTGCCGTAACCCGCGTCGAACGACCCCATCATGGGGCCGACCTGGCGGAACACCGCGCTTTCCTTGGCGATGGTGAGGTCGCAGACCATCTGGAGCACGTTGCCGCCGCCGACCGCGAACCCGTTGACGCTCGCGATCACCGGCTTCTGGAGCTTGTCGATCGCCTCGTACATCTCAAGCGTCGGCAGCATGCCGGCATAGAGACGGGTGGGCTCCGCCCCGTCCTTGCGCCCGCCGATGCAGAAGAATCTGTCCCCCGCGCCGGTCAGCACGATCGCGCGCGTCCGGGTCTCGCGCCGGATTCCGTCGATGCAGCCGCGCACCTCGTGGCAGGTCTCGATCGTGAACATGTTGCCGTCGTCTGGACGGTTCAGCGTGATCGTCCCGACCGGCCCGTCCTCTTCGTAGAGGATCGTCCGATAGCTCACACCAGCGCCTCGTTCCTGATTGGGGGGCGCATGTTTACGCGAAACTCCGGCGATGTCACGGCCGGGGCCGATAGGAAACGGTTATTTGTTCGGCAAGCCGTTTTCCGGTGGCGACGAGCTCCGGCACGACGAACGACGCGCCCGCCCGCACCAGCTCCGCGGCGTGGGAATCGTTCGTCGCGCGGGCGAGAACGGGAATGTCCGGCAGGCTATGGCGGAGCGTCGCCACCAGCCTGGTCGCCGCGTCCGAATCGCTGACCGCCACCACCACGGACAACGCCGATTCGAGATGCAGGTTCTGGAGCACGTCGGCCCTGCTCGCGTCTCCGAAATATGCGGGCTCCCCCTGCGACCGGGCGGTCGACACGACGACGGGATCGCGGTCGACGGCGATGAACCCGATTCCCTTTTGCTCGAGGTCGCGCGCGACCGCGCGCCCGACGCGGCCGTAGCCGGCGATCACGACATGATCGACGAGGTCGGGCATGTCCCCGGCGAGTTCCTCCACGCTGGCCGATCCCCTCATCGCCGTCCAGTGCGCAAGCCGGGCGCTGGCCCAGGCGAGCGCGGGCGTCGCCATCATCGACAGCGCCACCGCGACGATGAGCACCTGGCCGAGCGTTCCCTCGATCAGCCCGCCGCCCATCGCCACGTTGAACACCACGAAAGCGAACTCGCCGCCTTGCGCCAGCAGCAGGCCGAGCGGCCACGCGTAGAGGCCGGGAAGGCGGAACAGGACCACCAGCAACGCGAGGATAACCGCCTTGGTCGCGATCAGCCCGATGGTCGCGAGCAACACGAACGGCGCCCGGTCGACCGCGACGCCCAGATCCGTCTGCATCCCGATCAGCATGAAGAACAGCCCGAGCAGCAACGCGCGGAACGGCTGGATCTCTGCCAGGACCTGGTGGCGGTACTCGGTCTCCGCCAGGAGCATTCCCGCGAGCAGCCCGCCGAGCGCCAGCGATAGGCCGACGAAATCGGTAAATCCCGCGATGCCGACCACCACCAGCAGGGTCGCGGCGGCGAAGATGTCGTCGTTCCGTTCGGCGGCCACCACGGCGAAGAGGGGCCGCAGCACGAAGCGGCCCAGCACCACGATGGCGACCAGGGCGGCGGCCGCCTGCAGCGCCGCGATGCCGAGGGACTCGACGAGCCCCCCTTCGCGGTTCGTCAGCGCAACCGTCAGCACGAGGATGGGCGCGACGGCGAGATCCTGCATCATCAGGACGGTAAAGGAGGCGCGGCCGAACCGGGTCGGAAGTTGCCTGCGGTCCACCAATATCTGGATGACGAAGACGGTCGAGGACAGGGAAAGGGCGGCGCCGATCACGATCGCCGCATCGAGGGCGACGCCGAGCGCGAGCGCGATGCCCGAAATGGCCGCGCCCGTAACCAGGATCTGCGTCAGCCCGAGCGCGAACAGGGCGGGGGGAAGAACCTTGATCCGTTCCCATGGCAGTTCGAGGCCGATGGTGAAGAGCAGGAACACCACGCCGAACTCGGCGAAGGCGTGGATGCTGTCCACGTCGGTGACGAGCCCGATCCCGAACGGACCGATGAGCATGCCCGCGGCGAGGTAGCCGAGCACCGGAGACAGGTTCACGCGCCGCAGGACGAACAGCGCGGCGACCGCCGCGGCGAGGATGATGACGACGTCGCTGAGGTCGATGTGGGGCACGCGCGGCCTCCAACGCCCGGGGCGGGCCCAGACTATCCCGTTCGCCGCGAATCGGCGCATCGGGTTCGCCCGGCAAACCGATTGCTATAGACTCCGGCGTCCCGCTTATTCGGTACCCCGTTTCCATGCTTCTCAGAACGATCCGAGAAAACCCTTACGGGTGGCTTGTCGTTGCCGTCCTCTTCACGGTCCTCACCCTGGTGATGAGCGCGCGTTCCGCGCTCGGTCTCCTGATCCCCGAGTGGGAGAAGGAGTTCGCCTGGGACCGCACGTTCATTTCGACGGGCGGTTCGGTGATGCTGACGGTGATGGCGATCGGCTCGCCCATTGCCGGCATGGCGCTCGACCGTTACGGCGCGCGAACGATATTCGTGATGGCGATTCTCCTGACCGCCGTCGCCGTGTGCCTGACCGCGGGCATGTGGGAAGACTGGCACTTCATCGCCGCGTTCGGGCTGATCGGTGGGATCGGCTTCTCGATCGTTTCCGCCCCGCTGATCGGCGCGACGGTCGCGCTCTATTTCGATGCCCGGCGCGGGCTTGCGACCGGCATAGCGACCTCGGGCGCGACCGGGGGCCAGCTCGTGCTGATGCCGCTGCTCGCCCTCGGTCTCGGCACCGTCGGCTGGCGCGCCAGCTTCCTGGCGGTCGGGCTGCTGCTGGCCGCGACGGCCCTGCTCACTTGGACGCTGATCCGACGCGAGGCGCCGGAGAGCCGGATGCGCGGACCGCAGGCCGATGCCGGCAACACGATCTGGACGCAGCTCGGCTACCTGATGCGGGACCGTACCTTCTGGCTGCTCGGCATCGGGTACATAGTGTGCGGCTTCACCACCATTGGCGCGATCCGGATCCACTTCCTGCCCTATGCGGCGGCGTGCGGCTTCCCGCCGATCGAGAGCGCCACCGCGTTCGGGGTGCTGGCGACGACGTCGGCGATGGGGATCATCGGCTTCGGCGCCGCGGCCGATAAATTCCACCGTCCCGCGCTGCTCGCCGCCATCTACTTCCTGCGCGCGCTCTGCTTCATTCTCCTGATGTTCATCCCGGGCGATTCGGCGCTGCTTTTCACCTTCGCGGCGCTGTTCGGGCTGTTCGACTTCGCGACCTTCCCGGTCGTCGCCAACATCGTCGGCACCCACATGGGGCTCAGGATCATGGGGCTCACCATGGGCCTCCTGTTCTCGCTCCATTCGGTGGGCGGCGCGCTCGGGTCGTTCGCCGGCGGCTGGGTGTTCGACCTGTTCGCGCAATACGACTGGATGTGGCTCGCTTCCTTCGCCCTCGCCCTGTTGGCGGCCTTCCTTTCGATTCTGGTGCATGAGCCGCACCGGACGGGTTTCGTCCGGGTTCCGGCGCCCGCCTGACGCGCAGAGAGGCGCCCACCATCGCGTGAACTCGCGGCTACTGGCGTAGCTACGGAGCGTTATGGCTCACGCGCTCCACCCCGGCGGGCTACGCGCACCCTGTCGAAGCGGCGGAGAAGGTCGGTAGTATCGTCGCGGCGGCAATGGCATCGGCAAGGGAAAACCGATTCGATGTCAGCACGAAGCCTTTTCCGGAGTCCGTCGCTCCGATATCCATGGACGACAACTGAACCTGGAGTACACGCATGTCACTGTTGGTAGCCGGCCTCGTGCTGTTCACCGCAATCCACCTGATACCGAGCGCTCCGAGATTGCGCGCCGCCTTGGTGGAGCGGTTGGGAGCGAAGCCCTATCGCGGCGTGTTCAGTGCGGTCGTGCTGCTCTCCCTGGTGGCCGTTGTGTGGGGCTTCTCGCGCTCCCCCTTCGAAGAGGTCTACGCGCCCCCGGTTTGGGGGCATCGAGCCTCGATGATCCTGGTGCCAATCGCACTGGTGCTGTTCGCTGCGGCCAACATGCCCACCCGCATACGCGCCCTAGTCCGGCACCCGATGCTTCTCGGGCTGCTGCTGTGGGCTTTCGCCCACCTTCTCTCCAATGGCGAAGTACGTTCCGTCGTGCTGTTCGGCGGCTTCGCATTGTTCGCGGTGGTTGAGATTGTCAGCGCGGTAGCGCGAGGCAAAGGCCCGCCGAAGGAGCCCGTGCCCCGTATCGTCATGGACATAGCTGCTGTCGGCGGCGGCTTGATTGTCGCAGGGCTCCTGGCGGCTTTCCACGACACGCTCTTCGGCGCGCCGGTGATGTAATCTTATCCGGGGGTGGAGACGCTTCGTTTTCGACGTAGGAAGTGCTTTCGCCGGTCGCCCCCCTTTGGCACCGCGTTCGGCACTACCGCTTGCGGCGACATCCGCGCGACCGTTCCCTCAAGCATCGGGGCGGCTTCTCCGCGTTCCCGCATTGCTTCGTTACCCCGTGCTTCGTATAGAGAGGCTTGGAAGCCGCGTGGCGGTTCGGGGACCGTCTGCGCAAGTGCGCGGCGGACGCCGCCGCCCAAGCGCCCCTTGAGTTAAACACGGGTTGCACAGCGGCTTTTTTCGTCCGATGGCGTGAGCGGTCAGCAAGCGGGATGAGGACGCCCTTCGGCGTTTCGTTCTCACGCCCGACACACAGGGAGGCGCCCCACATGACGATCGTCCAGGGCGTGGTCGGGTTGGCCGCCCTCGTCGGGCTGGCATGGCTGGTGAGCGAGGACCGGGCGCGGTTTCCGTGGCGGACCGTGCTCGCCGGGATCGCGGTCCAGCTCGTCCTCGCGCTGATACTGCTGAAATGGTCGGCCGGCTGGCAGCTGCTCCTCGCGCTCAACGGCATCGTGGAAGCGCTGCAGGCCGCGACCCATGCCGGCACGTCGTTCGTCTTCGGGTATATCGGCGGCGGCGCGCTTCCCTTCGACGAAAAGACGCCCGGCGGCGCCTTCATCTTCGCCTTTCAGGCCCTGCCGCTGGTGCTGCTGGTGAGCGCGCTCTCCGCTCTTTTCTATCACTGGCGCGTGCTGCCCGCGGTCGTCGGGGCCTTCGCCTGGGCGCTTTCCCGCCTGCTCAGGATCAGCGGCGCGGCGAGCTTTTCCACCGCCGCCAACATTTTCGTCGGCATGGTCGAGGCGCCGCTGCTCATCCGGCCCTACCTGAACGCGCTCAGCCGGAGCGAGCTGTTCGTCGTGATGACCGCGGGCATGGCGACGATCGCCGGCACCGTCATGGTGCTCTACGCGACCGCGCTCGCCGACGTCGTCGACAACCCGGTCGGCCATCTCCTCACCGCGTCGCTCTTGAGCGCGCCGGCCGCCGTGGCGATCGCCCGTGTGATGGTGCCGGAAGAAACCGAAACCGTAGGGGGCTCGGTGACGCCCGAGCGGCTCTACGGTTCGAGCTTCGAGGCGTTGACCCGCGGCACGCTGGACGGGCTTACCCTGCTCCTCAACATCGTCGCATTGCTGTTCGTCATGGTCGCGCTCGTTCATCTGGCGAACCTGCTGCTCGGGCTCTTGCCCGACCTCGCCGGGGAGCCGATCACCCTGCAGCGGCTGCTGGGTTACGTCATGGCGCCGGTCGCATGGCTGATGGGCATACCGTGGAGCGAAGCCGTCGCCGCCGGGTCGCTGCTCGGCGTCAAAATCGTCCTCAACGAGCTCATCGCCTACTTCTCGCTCGCCGGACTGCCGGAGGGAACCCTCGGCGAACGCAGCCGGCTGATCATGACCTATGCGCTCTGCGGCTTCGCCAATTTCGCGAGCCTGGGCATCCTGATCGCGGGGATCGGCGCCATGGTGCCGGATCGTCGGGCGGAGATCGTCGGCCTCGGCCTCAGGTCGATCTACGCCGGGACGCTTGCCGCCTGCATGACCGGCACCGTCGTCGGCCTCCTAACGATCTGACAAATAGCGTTTTTCCAGGTGTCGCTTGAACGGGCCGGTGCCGAGCGGCGCGCCGGTCGCCTCGCGGAGAAGTTCGTCCGTCGATTCCGGCATCGACCCCTTGCGATGGACCGCCTCCCCGAGCCAGCCGGTCAACGGCGCGAAGTCGCCCCTGGAGAGCGCATCGGGTATTCCGGGGCGAGCGGACAGGGCGGCCGCGAAGAACTGCGCCGCCGCGAGCGCGCCCAGCGCGTAGGTCGGGAAATAGCCCCAGGTCCCGCTGTACCAGTGGATGTCCTGCAGGCAGCCGCTGGCATCGTCCGGGGGGCGGATGCCGAGCAGCGCGTCCAGCCCGTCGCCCCACGCCTCCGGCAGGTCGTCGAGCGACAGCCGTCCGGCCACCAGCTCCCGTTCGAGCCGGTAGCGCAGGATCACATGCGCCGGATAGGTCGCCTCGTCGGCGTCGACCCGGATCAGGCTGCGGGCGGCCCGGCGGTAATGGCGGCACAAATTCCCGGCCGACCAGGCGGGTCCGCTCGCTCCGAAGGCCCCGCGCACCAGCGGCGCCAGGAAGCCGATGAACTCCGCCGACCGGCAGGCCTGCATCTCGACGATCAGCGACTGGCTCTCGTGGGTCGCCATCCCGCGGGCCGCGCCGACCGGCTGGCGGCGCCATTCCGGGGGCAGGCCCGCGTTGTAGAGCGCGTGCCCGGTCTCGTGCAGGACCGCCATCACGCTCTGGGTGAAGTCCGCCGTGTCGTAGCGGGTGGTCACGCGGATATCGCCCGGCACGCCGCTGCAAAACGGGTGCAGGCTGACGTCGAGGCGCCCGGCGTCGAAATCGAACCCGAGCTGGACCATGAGTCGTTCGCCCAGCGAACGCTGCGCTTCGATGCCGAACGGGCCTTCCAGCGGCAAGGGTTCCGGTTCGCGCGCTTGCAGATCGAGGACCCGGTCGAGAAATCCCGGGAGGAAACCGGCGAGGTCGTCGAACAGCACGTCGATCCGTTCGGTCCGCGCGCCCGGCTCGTAGACATCCATCAGCGCTTCGTAGACCGAGCAACCGAGCGCCTCGGCCCTCGCCTCGCCCGCTCGCCGAACGAGGTCGAGGACGGTCTGGAGACAGGGCTTGACGGTTTCGTAGTCGTCCGCCTCCCTCGCGTCCCGCCACGCCATCTCGCACGCGCTGTCGGCTTTCGCCATCGCCGCGATCAGATCGCCGTCGACGGCGGATGCGTGCACCCACCGGCGGCGCATCTCGCGCAGATTGGCGGCGCGCCAGGGATCGCCGGAGACCTCTTCTGCCGCCGCATCGAGCAGGTCGGCCATGGCGGGATCGGTGGTCTTCTCGTGCACCACCCGCCTGAGCGAGGCCAGCTGTTCGGCGCGTCCGGCGGCGCCTTTCCTGGGCATGTTGACCGACCGGTCCCAGGTCAGGACCCGGGCCGCCTCGCCCAGCGCGCCGATCTGCCCGAACCGGGCCTCGAGAATTTCGTAGCTGGTCTCAGACCCGTTCATCCGGTGCCTCCTCGCGGCGCCAGTGAAATGCGATGTAGATCGCCACAAGGACGAGCGCGAGCCCGTACCAGGTGAGCGCGTATTCGAGATGCCGGTTCGGTATCTCCACCCTTGCCGCCCGTCCGACGGGATACCCGCCGGGATTGGGCGTCTCATCCGCGACGAGGACCGTATCGCGCATGCCGGCAAGTCCGGCGGCGGAAGCCATGGCCCCGGGATCCGCATAGTACCAGACGCCCCGGGCGGGTTCGTTGTCGGGAACCCATCGGCTGGTCTTGCCCGGTTTGCGAAGCACGCCCGTTATCGTCGTCGCTCCGGAGACCTGCCCTTTCCGCCGGGTCCCGGGATCGGTGCGGTCGAGCGGAATCCAGCCCCGATTGACCAGGATGAGATCGGCCGGGCCCAGACGAAGCGGCGCGACGATTTCGAACCCGGCCCGTCCGCCGCGCACGCGGTTGGCGATCAGGAACTCCACGGCGTGCAGGAACCTGCCCGTCGCGCTGGCGCGGCGGAACGCGAGATCGACAGCGGCGGTTTCGCCGCCGACCGATACCGGCGGCATGGCGAGCCGCGCCTCGCGATAAGCGATCACGCCCTCCTTCCAGTGAAGACGCTGAACCTGCCACGTCCCGAGACCGACGAGCACGGCGAGCGCTGCCGCGGCCGCGACGGTCGACCAGAGCGTCGGGCGGAAACGCCGGCGGCGTTCAGCGCTCGTCGTCGTATTCATGGCGCAGGTTCTTGTAGTGGAGGGCGACCAGCAGCCCCTTGATCGGGCGCAGCAACAACAGCGCGAGAACCGCGATCGCCGGCGGCCAGATCGCCGCATGGACCCAGAACGGCGGTCCGGCCAGGGTCTCGAGCAGGAAGGCGAGCCCGACGACCGGGGCGCCCAGGATCGGGATCGCGAACACCGCCGGCCCGTCGCCGCTGTCGTGCGGTCCGAAGTCGAGCCCGCAGGCATCGCACTTGTCGGCGACCGTCAACAGCCCGTCATAGAGCTTTCCCGAACCGCAGCGCGGGCAGCGGCAGGCGAGGCCGGTGGCGAAGGGCGACCGCGGCGGATGGACGCCGGGCCGGGTCATTCCGGTCTAGTGCGCCCCGGCGTTCGGGCCGGCACCCCACAGGTAGATGCAGCAGAACAAGAACAGCCACACCACGTCGACGAAGTGCCAGTACCAGGCCGCCGCCTCGAAGCCGAAATGATGGTCCGGCTTGAAATGGTCCTTGTACGCCCGGAAGAAGCAGACGATCAGGAAGATCGTCCCGACCAGCACGTGGAAGCCGTGGAACCCGGTCGCCATGAAGAACGTGCTCGGATAGATGCCGTCCGAGAAGTTGAAGGCGGCGTGGCTGTACTCGTAGGCCTGCACGCAGGTGAACAGGATTCCGAGGCCGATCGTGAGGCCGAGTCCCTGAAGGACGTGCTGCCGGTTGCCTTCCTTGAGGGCGTGATGCGCCCAAGTCACCGTGACGCCCGACATCAGCAGGATCAGCGTGTTCAGGAAGGGCAGATCCCACGGGTCGAAGGTGACGATGTTGGGCGGCGGCCACTGGCTCTCGATCGCTTCGGGCGGGAATAGGCCGGCGTTGAAATAGGCCCAGAACCAGGCGACGAAGAACATCACCTCGGAGGCGATGAACAGCACCATGCCGTAGCGCATGCCGAGCTGCACGATCGGCGTGTGGTGGCCTTCGAAGGTGGCTTCGCGGATCACGTCGCGCCACCACCCGACCATGGTGACGGCGATCAGGACGCTGCCGAGCGCCATCAGCCACCACGAGCCCTCGTGCATGTACCAGACGGCGCCGATGAACGCCAAGCCCGCCCCGGTCGCCCCGACCGCCGGCCAGACGCTCGGATCGACCAGATGATAGGGATGCTTGTGGCCGTGATGGGTGTATTCGGCTGCCGAATCGGCTGGCGCCATGACTTACCCCTCTCTCAATTTGCGGCGATCCGCGCGCGGTCCGGGGTTCCGGACTTCCCGGGTGCGGCGAAAAAAGTATAGGACAGCGTGATCGTCGTCACGTCGTCCAGGTTCCGGTCGTTGGCCATTTCGGGATCGACGTAGAACGATACCGGCATGTCGACGCTGTCGCCCGCGGCGAGCGTCTGTTCGGTGAAGCAGAAGCAGTCCAGCTTCGAGAAATAGGGTCCTGCCTTGGCCGGGGTCACGTTGAACGTCGCCGTGCCGGTAACCGGCCGGTCGCCCATGTTGCGCGCGCGGTAGAAGGCGAGCTTCTCCTCGCCGAGCCTGACCCTGACGCTTCGCTCGACGGGCTGGAACCGCCACGGCAGGGCGGAGTTCACGTCGGCGTTGAACCGGATCTTGACGGAACGCTCGTGTACCTTCGCCGGCGCGTCGGCCGCGACCTGGGTGGTGCCGCCATAGCCGGTCACCTGGCAGAACCACTGGTAGAGCGGCACCGAGGCGTAGGCGAGCCCGCCCATGCCCGCGACGACCGCGAGCAGCGCTGCCGCGGTGGCGGCGTTCCGCCGGCGGGGTGCGCGCGCCATCTCACCAGCCCCCCATGCGGACCATCGACATCACGAAGAACAGGGCCACCAGCCCCAGCAGCACCGTGAGCATGACGATGTTGCGGGTCCGGCGGCGCTTGTGAAGGTCGCTCAACGGCATCGCCATCGCCCTATGCCGCACCGGGGACAAGGCGCTCGGCGATCATCGTCGCGAACAGGACGGAAAGATAGAGGATCGAGAAGCCGAACAGCCGCGGCGCACCGGCGAGGTCCCTCGCCCGCCAGAGACGCCACGCGAGAACCACGAACGCGGCGCTCATCGCGGCGGCGACCGCCGCATAGGCGATTCCCGTGACGCCCAGGAAGCTCGGAGCCAGCGACACCGGCACGAGCAGGAGGGAATAGAGCAGGATCTGGCGCCTGGTCTCGTCGGCGCCGGAAACCACCGGCAGCATCGGGATGCCGGCGGCGGCGTAATCGCCGCTCTTGTAGAGCGAGAGCGCCCAGAAGTGCGGCGGCGTCCACATGAAGATGAGGGCGAACAGGGCGATGCCGCCGAGCCCGATATCGCCCGTCACCGCGGCCCAGCCGATCATCGGTGGGAACGCCCCGGCCGCCCCTCCGATGACGATGTTCTGCGGGGTCCGACGCTTGAGCCAGATGGTGTAGACGAAGACATAGAAGGCGATGGTGAGCGCCAGCAGCGCCGCCGCCGTCCAGTTGACCGCGAGCGCCATCACGCTGATCGAGCCCACGGCGAGCACGGAGCCGAAGCCGAGCGCGTCGCCGGGCATCATCCGGCCGGCCGGAAGCGGGCGTCCGCTGGTGCGCGCCATCGCGGCGTCGATATCGCGCTCGTACCACATGTTGATGGCGCCGGCGGCGCCGGCCCCGACGGCGATGCAGAGAACGGCGATCGCCGCCAGAACCGGGTGGATCGTTCCGGGCGCCAGCACGAGGCCGGCGATTGCGGTGAAGACGACGAGCGACATCACGCGGGGCTTCAACAGCGCGATGAAATCGCCGATCGGCGGCCCGTCCAAGAGGGCCGCGCCGGCGGTCAGCTCGATCGTCCTGTCGGCCACGCTGTTCGCCCGCCCCTAGCGAATCTGCGGAAGCTCGTCGTAGCTGTGGAACGGCGGGGGCGAGCTCACCGACCATTCGAGCGTCGTCGCGCCCTCGCCCCACGGGTTCTCGCCTACGCGTTCGCCCGCGGTGAACGTCCGGTAACAGATCCACAGGAACAGCAGCACGCCGACCGCGGAGATGTAGGCCCCGACCGAGGAGACCATGTTCCACCCGGCGAACGCATCGGGGTAATCCGGGATTCGCCGCGGCATCCCGGCCAGGCCGAGGAAGTGCTGCGGGAAGAAGGTGACGTTCACGCCGATGAACATGATCCAGAAGTGGATCCTGCCGAGGGTTTCCGGATACCGCCGGCCGCACATCTTGGGCAGCCAGTAGTAGAACCCGCCGAAGATCGCGAACACCGCCCCCATCGACAGCACGTAGTGGAAATGGGCCACCACGTAGTAGGTGTCGTGCAGCGCGTGATCGACGCCGGCGTTGGCGAGCACGACGCCCGTCACCCCGCCGAGGGTGAACAGGAAGATGAAGCCCACCGCCCACAGCATCGGCGTGTCGAAGCGGATCGACCCGCCCCACATGGTCGCGATCCAGCTGAAGATCTTGATGCCCGTCGGCACCGCGATGACCATCGTCGCCGCGGTGAAGTAGGCCTTCGTGTCGACATCCATGCCGACCGTGTACATGTGGTGCGCCCAGACGATGAAGCCGACGAAGCCGATCGCCACCATGGCGTAGGCCATGCCGAGATAGCCGAAGACCGGCTTGCGCGAGAAGGTCGCCACGATCTGGCTGACGATGCCGAAGCCCGGCAGGATCAGGATGTAGACCTCGGGGTGGCCGAAGAACCAGAACAGGTGCTGGAACAGGATCGGGTCCCCGCCGCCGGCGGCATCGAAGAAGGTGGTGCCGAAATTGCGGTCGGTCAGCAGCATCGTGATCGCGCCCGCGAGCACCGGAAGCGAGAGCAGCAGCAGGAACGCGGTCACCAGGATCGACCACACGAAGAGCGGCATCTTGTGCAGCGTCATGCCCGGCGCACGCATGTTGAAGATCGTCGTGATGAAGTTGGCCGCGCCCAGGATCGACGAGGCGCCCGCCAGATGCAGCGCGAAGATCGCCATGTCGACCGACGGTTCCGGCTGGCCAGTAACCGAGCTCAACGGCGGGTAGATCGTCCAGCCGCCGCCCACCCCGCCGAAGAACGGCGAGGCCATCAGCAGGATGAAGGAGGGAATCAGCAGCCAGAAGCTGATGTTGTTCATGCGCGGGAACGCCATGTCCGGCGCGCCGATCATCAGCGGCACGATCCAGTTGCCGAACCCGCCGATCATCGCCGGCATGACCATGAAGAAGATCATGATCAGCCCGTGGGCGGTGATCAGGACGTTGAACATGTGGTAGTCGCCGCCGAGGATCTGGTCGCCGGGGCTGTTCAGCTCCATCCGGAAGAGGATCGACATCGCGCCGCCGATCAGTCCGGAGACGACGGCGAACACAAGGTACATCGTCCCGATGTCCTTGTGGTTGGTCGAGTAGACGAAGCGCCGCCAGCCCGTCGGGTGGGCCTCGTGATGGTCGTGGGCCGCCGCGGAATCACTCATTCCCCTGCTCCTCCGTCCAGCTCAACGCGTGGACTCAATGCGGGCGACCCTCGTCGCCGGCGGTCCGCCGCCGTCGTCCGCGGCGTATTCCTTCTTCGCCCAGGAGATCCAGGCGTTGAACTCCTGAGCCGTGACGACGTCGACGCGGATCGGCATGAAGCCGTGATTGACGCCGCAAAGCTCCGAGCACTGGCCGTAATAGACGCCGGTTCTCTCCGCCTTGAACCAGACCTCGTTGAGTCTGCCCGGCACGCCGTCGGTCTTGACGCCGAACGCCGGCACCGCCCAGGCGTGCAGCACGTCGTCGGCGGTGACCTGGACGCGGACCACTTTGTTGACCGGCACCACGATGCGGTTGTCGACCTCCAGCAGGCGCGGCTGGCCTTCCTTCAGCTCGTCGTCCGCGAGAATCGTCGCATCGAAGGTGAAATTGCCATGGTCGGGATACTCGTAGCTCCAGTACCACTGGTGACCGATCGCCTTCACCGTCAGGTCGGCCTTGGGGATCGTATCGGAGTAGTAGAGCAGCTTGAAGGACGGGATCGCGATCAGCACCAGGATCACGACCGGAATGACCGTCCACAGCACCTCGACCGTGGTGTTGTGCGTCGTCCGGGTCGGTGTCGGGTTCCTGCTCTCGCGGAAACGCCACATGACGTAGAGCAGCAGGCCCAGCACGAACAAGGTGATCAGCGTGATGATGACCAGGAGGATGTCGTGAAGGTCGTCGATGCTCTGCATCAGCGGCGTCACCGCCGGCTGAAGGCCCATTTGCCAGGGCGTGGGCTCGCCGGCCGACGCGCCGGTTCCGATGAGGGATGCGGCCAGAGCCCCACCCGCCGCAAGAATGCGTCCTACGCTGTTCGGCATTCGTGTCCTGTCCCTAACGTCCACGGGATGTCCGCCCTTGAGCAGCGAGACGCCTCAGAAACAAGCCCGACGCGGGCAACCCTGCCAAAGGCCTGGAGATGGCCCGATTGATACACAGCACAGGTTCCAAACACAAGATACCCATGGCCGGGCGATTCTAGCGGAATTCCGCCCGACGGTGGGCTTCCTCGACTCGAATCCGGCTGTCGCGGCCTTATGTCGCAACGCGGCCGGCGTGCGGGGTGACAACCCGCAGTATCGACACCATCATATAGCGGAAGACACACGATTTGCGCGGTCCGGTTTTCGCCGGACCGACCCGGAGGTACCATGGCGGATCTCGCGAAAACCGACGAACTGTTCTTCGACCGGACCGGGCTCGACCGCGACAGGGTGGAGTCGATCGTTGCGGACGCGCTCGCCGACGCGGACGACGGCGAGCTGTTCCTCGAATACCGTCAATCCGAAGGTCTCGGGTTCGACGACGGCAGGCTGAAGACCGCCTCGTTCGACACCACCCAGGGATTCGGCCTCCGCGCGGTCGCGGACGAGGCGACCGGCTACGCGCACGCGGCCGAGCTCTCGGAACCCGCGATCCAGCGCGCGGCGATGACGGTCAAGGCGGTCAGCTCGGGCCATAGCGGCACGGCCGGAGAAGGCCCGGCCGCGACCAACACGGCGCTCTATGCCGAGGACAATCCGCTCAACGACATCCCGTTCGAGCGCAAGGTCGCCCTGCTCCAGGAAATCGACGCCTACGGCCGCGGCCTCGACCCCCGTGTCGTGCAGGTGATCGCATCGATCACGGGCGAGTGGCAGGCGATACAGATCATCCGCGCCGACGGCCGCCGGGCGGCCGATATCCGCCCCCTGGTGCGGCTCAACGTCGCGGTCGTCGCGGCCGAAGGCGAGCGCATGGAAACCGGCGGGCACGGGGTCGGCGGGCGCACCTCCTACGCCGCCTATTTCGCCGACGACGCCTGGAAGGCCCAGGTCGACGAGGCGCTCCGCCAGGCGCTGGTCAATCTGGAGTCGGTTCCCGCGCCGGCCGGCGAAATGCCCGTGGTGCTGGGACCGGGCTGGCCCGGCATCCTGCTGCACGAGGCGATCGGCCACGGGCTCGAAGGGGACTTCAACCGCAAGAAGACGTCCGCGTTCTCCGGCCTTCTCGGCGAGCGGATCGCCTCGCCGGGCGTCACCGTGGTCGACGACGGGACCATCGCCGACCGGCGCGGCTCGCTCAGCATCGACGACGAGGGGACGCCGACCCAGAACACCGTGCTGATCGAGGACGGGATCCTGGCCGGCTACATGCAGGACCGCATGAACGCCCGGCTGATGGGCGCCCGCCCCACCGGCAACGGACGGCGCGAGAGCTTCGCGCACTCGCCCATGCCGCGCATGACCAACACCTACATGTTGTCGGGCGACAAATCGCCGGAGGAAATCGTCGCGGCGGTCCCCAAGGGTCTCTACGCCGTCAATTTCGGCGGCGGACAGGTGGACATCACCTCGGGCAAGTTCGTCTTCAGCGCGTCGGAAGCCTATCTGATCGAGGACGGCGCCATCGGCGCGCCGGTCAAGGGCGCGACGCTCATCGGCAACGGCCCGGACGCGCTCACCCGCGTCAAGATGGTGGGCGACGACATGAGCCTCGATCCCGGCGTCGGCACCTGCGGCAAGGAGGGTCAAGGCGTCCCGGTGGGCGTCGGCCAGCCGACGCTCCTCATCGACAACCTCACGGTAGGCGGCACCGCGGCCTGAGGGCCGGACTCCGTCGCCATCGAGGGACGCCCTTCGATACGCCGCTTCGCGGCTACTCAGGGTGAGGCATTTGCATACAGGTTCTTCATCCCGAGTAGGCGCGCCAGCGCCGTATCGAGGGACGGCCGGCGGCACCGTGTCAGTAAGCGAACTCCTCGAACACCCGGTCGATATCGCCGGCCCACGCCCCGTGATAACGCTCGAGCTTGTACTCGGCCGGGCACGAGCCGCGGCGGACGATGTCGTCGAGGATGCTTAGATAGCCGGTTTCGTTGTCGCCTACCCGGTCCAGCCGGGCGCGCGCCCGCAGCCCGTCATGGGCGATCCGAAGGGCTTCGCGGGCCACGTCGAGCAGGGTACCCTCCCGGAACGGCGTCTTGAGAGCCTCGATCGAGGTTTCGTGCCTCAGCCTGTGATGCTCCCCGATCGTCCAGTCGGCGATCAGGTCGTAGGCCGCGTCGAGCGCCGCCCCGTCGTAGAGCAGCCCGACCCAGAGCGCGGGAAGGGCGCAGAGCCGCCGCCACGGCCCGCCGTCGGCGCCGCGCATCTCGATATAGCGCTTGAGGCGGACCTCCGGGAACAGCGTCGTCAAATGGTCCGCCCAGTCCGACATCATCGGCTTTTCGCCGGGCAGCGCCGGCAGCCGTCCGGCGAGGAAATCCCGGAAGGACTGGCCGCTCGCGTCGATATAGGTGCCGTCGCGGTAGACGAAATACATCGGCACGTCGAGCACATAGTCGACATAACGCTCGAAACCCATCCCGTCCTCGAACACGAAGGGCAGGATGCCGCAGCGGTCCGGGTCGGTGTCTTCCCAGACGTGGCTGCGGTAGGAGTAGTAGCCGCTCGGCTTTCCCTCGACGAAGGGCGAGTTGGCGAACAGGGCGGTAGCGACCGGCTGGAGCGCCAGCCCGACCCGCATCTTGCGCACCATGTCGAGCTCGGACTCGAAGTCGAGATTGACCTGCACGGTGCAGGTCCGGACCATCATGTCGAGCCCGAGCGATCCCTTCTTCGGCATGTAGTCGCGCATGATCTTGTAGCGGCCCTTGGGCATCCACGGGATATCGTCCCGCTTCGCGCGCGGATGGAAACCGAGCCCGACCAGGCCGACGCCGAGCTCGCCCGCCACCTCCTTCACCTCGGCGAGGTGGGTGTGCACCTCGTCGCAGGTCTGGTGGATCGTCTCCAGCGGTGCGCCCGACAGTTCGAGCTGCCCGCCGGGCTCGAGCGAGATGTTGCAGTCGGACTTGGCGAGCGCGATGGGGTTGCCGTTTTCCAGCACCGGCTCCCAGCCGAAACGCGTCAGCCCTTCGAGCAGCGCGCGGATGCCCCAGCTCCCCTCGTAGGGCGCGGATTCGAGGGTATCGAGATGAAAGACGAACTTCTCGTGCTCGGTGCCGATCCGCCAGTCCTCGGGGGGCTTGCATCCGGCTTCCAGGAATTCGACCAGCTGGCGTCGATCCTCGATGGGAGCGCCCTGGCTTGTCGGGGGTGCGGCCATGCCTGCCTGCGCCCTATGCCCGCAGGGCCGCCGCGCGGGCAGGAGCCGCGCCGGCGCCGCGCCAGTCGCCGATCGTCGCCTGCCAACAGACCAGGGCCGCGATCGCCGCGGTCTCCGCGCGCAGGAGCCGGGGCCCCAGATCCACCGCATGGACGAACGGTCGTCCCCGCAACGACGCGCGCTCTTCCTCGGTAAAGCCGCCTTCCGGGCCGATCAGCACCGCCCAGGGCCCGGCGATTCCGTCGCGCCCGACCTCATTCAGAAAACCGACGATGGGCAGGCCATGACCGCTCTCGTCGCAGAACATGAGCCGCCTCTCCGCGGGCCAGTCGTCGAGCAGCGCGGGAAGCGGCAGGGGTTCGCGGGTTTCGGGCACGTCGCAGCGCCCGCATTGCTCGGCCGCCTCGATCGCGAGCGCTCTCATGCGCTCCCGCCTCACGCGGCTGACCGCGGTGCGGGCCGTCATGACCGGCATCAGCGCCGAGGCGCCGAGCTCGACCGCCTTGGTCACCAGAAGGTCGCCCGGCCCACGCTTGAGCGGGGCGAACAGGAGCCAGAGATCGACGCCGTCCGGTTGCGGCGAAAGGCGGCGCTCCATGCGAAGCGCGATGCTCCGCTTTTCCACCGTCGCGATCCGGCCGAGCCATTCGCCGTCGCGCCCGTTGAACGCGGCGACCGCATCGCCGGGCCCGAGCCGCATGACGTCCCTCAGGTAATGCGTCCGTTCGCGGTCGAGCGGGATGGCCGCACCGCTCGCCAGCGAATGGTCGAGGAATAGCCGGACTCGCGGAACCGTTGGCTGCATCGGAGAATTGCGCCGCCGTCGAAGGAAAAGGCCGGTGCCGATATAATCGGGCCGGAGCCAAAGAGCAATGTCGGGCATCGACGATACCGCCGCGAGCGATATCCCCAAGGGAGGCTGGGTCGACCGGCTCCTGCCCGCCCCGGCGCGCCCCTATGCCCGGCTTGCGCGCCTCGACCGGCCGATCGGAACCTGGCTGCTGCTGTTCCCGTGCTGGTGGTCGATCGCCTTCGCCTCGTCCCAGCCGCTGTCGCGCGAGAGCCTGATCCTGTTCGCGACGTTCGGCATCGGCGCGCTGGTCATGCGCGGCGCCGGATGCACGTTCAACGACATCTGCGACCGCGACTTCGACGCCCAGGTCGCCCGCACCCGCGACCGGCCGCTGCCGAGCGGCCAGGTCACGGTGCGGGGGGCAGTCGTATTCCTCATCGTCCTTCTCGTCGCGGGGCTTGCGATCCTGCTTACCCTCAATCCCTTCGCGATCGCCGTCGGCGCGGCGTCCCTGGTGCTCGTCTTCACCTACCCGCTCAGCAAACGGGTGACCTACTGGCCGCAATTCGTGCTCGGCCTCGCGTTCAACTGGGGCGCCCTGCTCGGCTGGGCGGCGGTGCGCGGGGACATCGGCCTCGCACCCGTCCTGCTCTATGTCGGCGGCATCTTCTGGACGCTCGGCTACGACACGATCTACGCGCACCAGGACCGCCGCGACGACCCCGCAGCGGGGGTCAAGTCCACCGCGCGCCGCCTCGGCCTCGACAGCAAGCCGTGGCTCTACGCCTTCTATCTAATCGCCGCCGCCCTGCTCGCGGCGACCGGCCATGCGGTGGGGCTTGGCTGGGTCTTCTACGCCGGGCTCGCCTTCGCGACCGCGCAACTGGTCTGGCAGGTCGCCGCGGTCGATCTCGACGCGCCCAGGGACTGCCTCGCCAAGTTCCGGTCGAACCGGCTGTTCGGCTGGTGTCTTCTCGGCTCGGTCGTCATCGACCGGATAGCAGGCTGAGCGCCGCCTCCGCCGCTTCTATGTCTTCCGGCCGGTTGACATTGAAGAAGGGATCGACCGGCACGGCGTCGAACTCGGCGTGGACGAGGCGGTAGCGCGCGGTCCAGATGTCGACCTTGCGGATTCCCTCCTCCATGACGGCGGTCCGCAGCGCATCCGCGAGCGCGACCGGCCAGAGCGCGAAGACCGGGTGTTCCCGCCCGTCCGAACGCGCCGACGCGATATCGGCGTCGTTCTCCTCCATCGCCCACCGCAGCCGCGAGACCAGATCGGCGGGCAGGAAGGGCGCGTCGCAGGCGAATGTCGCGACATGGCCGCATTCCTGTTCCCGCGCCCATTCGAGTCCGGCGAGCACGCCGGCGAGCGGGCCCGGAAAGCCCGCCACCGTATCGGGGACCACCGCCAGGCCGGTGGCGGCGAATCGGCCCGGATCGCCGTTCGCGTTGAGCGCCAGCACGTCCACCTGGAGCGCGGCCCGGGCGATGACGCGGTCCAGGATGGTGCGCCCGCCGAGGGTTCTGAGCGTCTTGTCGCCGCCGCCCATGCGCCGCGACAGCCCGCCCGCGAGCACGATCCCGGCGACGCGCGGCCTCACGGATCCGTCCCGGCCAGGGCGGCGTCGACCCGGATCGGCTCCGTTCCGAGCGCCCGCGCAACGATCTCCGCGTCCCGCGGGGCGAGAACCCCGGTGTCCTGGGCGATCTCGGCAATGTCGGCGAACGGGTCCGCGGAGATTCCTTGGACGTTCTCGCAGGCCAACGGTCCCGCCCCCGCGGCGATGCGCTGCTCCAGCCGGGCCTTGAGCGCACCTTCGACCAGGTCGAGCCGCTCGGGCGCGAAATCCTCGTCGCAAAGAGCGACGTAGAAGCGGGTCCGCAGCACTTCGGCCGCCGCCGCGCCCGCCGCCGTCCGGATATCGCCATAGGCGGCGAGCCGCGCGCCGGCATCGCCGGAAAAGATCGTGCGAGCGTCGTCGTCCCGAAGCGGAGTCTGGAGCGACAGCATCGCCGTCAGGTGCTGGTCGATCCGGGTCAGCAAATGCCGGCTCTGCCCGACATAGCTCACCGTCCGGCCCCGGCCGTAGCTCTTGATGCGGAGATAGACGCCGGGGCCGCGCAGCGCCTCGAGCGCCGTCTGGTCGTCGGGAAAAAGGCCGGCGCCGACCGGGCCCTGCCAGACCAGCGTCAGCCGCAAGGCGTCCTCACCCGGCGCGCGCGCCCTTGCGCTGCATTTCCGTGGGCTCCTCCCCGACGACCCTGGGGTCCGCGTCGTAGACGATGCGGCTTTCGCCGGCGAGCGCGATGAAGCGCCGTCCCCTCGCGCGGCCGATCAGAGTCAGGTTGGCCTGCCGTGCGAGATCCACCCCCCAGGCGGTAAAACCAGAGCGCGAAACCAGGACCGGGATCCGCATCTGCACCGCCTTGATCACCATCTCGCTGGTGAGGCGGCCGGTGGTGTAGAACATCTTGCCTTCCGGCGCGATGCGGTTGAGGTGCATGTACCCCGCGATCTTGTCGACCGCGTTGTGGCGTCCGACGTCCTCCATGTAGATCAGCGGGCGGTCCCTCTCGCACAGCACGCAGCCGTGGATCGCCCCCGCCTCCAGGTAGAGGCTGGGCGTCGTGTTGATCGCCTTGGCGAGCGCATAAAGCCAGGAGGTCCGGACCTCGGCGTCGGGATCGAGGGTGACCTCCTCGAAGGTCTCCATCACGTCGCCGAACACGGTGCCGAGCGCGCAGCCGGAGGTCCGGGTGCGCTTCTTCATCCGTTCCTCGAAATCGGTCTCGTGCGCGGTGCGGACGACGACGGTCTCGATTTCCTCGTCGTAGTCGACGCCGGTCACCTCGTCGCCGCTCTTGAGCATGTTCTGGTTGATCAGGTAGCCGACCGCCAGGCAGTCGACATAGTCGCCGATCGTCATCAGGGTGACGATCTCCTGGCTGTTGAGGAACAGCGTCAGGGGGCGCTCGACCGTGACCGAGGTCTCGATCGCCTTGCCGTCCTGATCGACGCCCGGGACGCGCTCGGTGAGCCGTTCGTCGGCGGGATCCGGTTTGACCAGATAGTCCATCGCCAGGGGAATATGTGCGTACCCGGCGCGGCGGACAACAGATTTGGATGTCTCATTCCGCGGTCGGGTCATGTAGATTCGGTTCCGCCGCAACGCAAATGGGAGATCGAACGGTGTCGGAAGCGGGTTCCCTCGTAACCGCCGATTGGCTCGAAGCGCATCTCGACGACCCCGGCGTCCGCGTCGTCGAAACCACCTGGTACCTGCCGACCGACGGCCGCTCGGGCCGCGCCGAGTACGAGTCCGGGCATATCCGGGGCGCCGCGTACTGGGACATCGACGGCATCGCCGACCCGGACGACCCGAGACCCCACATGGCGCCGTCGCCGGCGGGGTTCGCCTCCAATATGGAAGAGCTTGGAATCGGCGATTCGACCCGTGTCGTCGCCTACGACCGGGTGGGGATGATGACCGTCGGCCGGGCCTGGTGGATGCTGCGCTATTTCGGCCACGATTCGGTGTCGATCCTGGACGGCGGCTTCGGCAAGTGGACCGCGGAAGGCCGACCGACGGAGGCCGGGCCGCAATCGTCCCGTCCCGCGCCGGACGCATTCACCGCCCGCCCGCGCGCGGAACGCATATCCGACCTCGACACGATCGTGGCGAGCCTCGACGGCGCGGCGCTGCAGATTCTCGATGCCCGAGCGCCGGGCCGTTTCGCCGGCACCGAGCCGGAACCGAGGCCCGGATGCCGGTCGGGCCACATCCCGGGCAGCGCGAACCTGCCATACAACCGGCTGGTAAATCCCGAGACGGGGGAGATGAGGCCGCCGGACGAAATCCGCGCGCTCTTCGACGATGCGGGGATCGACGTGGCCCGGCCGGTCACCACCACTTGCGGGTCGGGCGTGACGGCCTCGCTTCTCGCCTTCGGGCTGCACCTGATCGGCCAGGACGACGTGGCGGTCTATGATGGCTCGTGGTCGGAATGGGGCATGCGGGCGGACACGCCGATCGAGACCTGAAATACCGTCTGGCGCCTTCCGGGCCGCGCTGGCAGGATGCGCGGCCTTTTCACCACCGCATAGCCGCGCCATGAAGGAAGACACCGTCATCACCACCGCGGGCCGCGATCCCGAGGCCAATTTCGGGATCGTCAACCCGCCCGTCTATCACGCCTCGACGATCACCCACCCGACGGTGGCGGCGATGCGGGCTGCGCGCGAGCGGCGCTGGGAGCCCAACGTCTATACCTACGGGCGGCACGGGACCCCGACCCACACGGCGCTGGAGGAGGCGGTCGCGGCGGTCGAGGGCGGCGACCGGGCGGTCTGCCTGGGGTCCGGACTCGCGGCGATCAACGCCGCCATTCTCGCCTTCGTCGAGACCGGCGACCGCATCCTGATGGCGGACAACGTCTACGGCCCCGCGCGGCGCTTCTGCGACAGCTTCCTCGGACGGTTCGGCGTCGAGACCGTCTATTTCGATCCCCGGATCGGCGGCGGCGTCGCCGAGCTGATCGACGAGCGAACGCGCATCGTCTATGTCGAGACGCCCGGTTCCCTCACCTTCGAGATGACCGACGTGCCGGCCGTCGCCGAAGCGGCGCACGCGGCGGGCGCGGTCGTGATCATCGACAACACCTGGGGCGCCGGCGTGCTCTACAAGCCGTTCGAGCATGGCGTCGACGTTTCGGTCCAGGCGGCTACGAAGTACATCGTCGGCCATTCCGACGTGATGATGGGCACCGTCACGACCCGGGAGGAGCTGTGGCCCAGGGTCCGCCAGTCCGCCGCCGATCTCGGCGCCAATTGCGGGCCGGACGACGTCTATCTCGCGCTGCGCGGCCTGCGCACCCTGGCTGTGAGGCTCCGCCAGCACCAGGAGAACGGGCTGATCCTCGCCCGCTGGCTACAGCAGCGCCCGGAAGTCGATCGCGTCCTGCACCCCGCCCTGCCCGACGATCCCGGCCATGCGCTGTGGAAGCGCGACTTCACCGGCGCCTGCGGCCTGTTCGGGGTGGTGCTGAACCCGGCCCCGGCCAAGGCCGTGGAGGCGATGCTCGACGGCATGAAACTGTTCTCCATGGGCGCGAGCTGGGGCGGCTTCGAGAGCCTCATCCTGCCGACCAACCCGGCGCCGATCCGGACGGCGACGGTCTGGGACGAGGGTCCGACCGTCCGCATCCATGCCGGGCTCGAGGACATCGACGACCTGATCGCCGATCTCGAACGCGGCTTCGAACGGCTGAACGTGGCGCGCTGAGGACGGGCTAGAATGGCCGGTGCCGACATATCGGAAACGGAAACCATGGGCGTGTCGGAAACGGGCATCGCCGCGACCCTCGATGCGATCGCGTGGAACGCCGACGGGCTGGTCCCGGCGATCGCCCAGCAGCACGACAGCGGCGAAGTCCTGATGATGGCTTGGATGAGCCGCGAATCGGTCGCCGAGACCCTGGCGACCGGCCGGGTCTGCTATTTCTCGCGCTCGCGCAAGGCGCTGTGGCGCAAGGGCGAGAGCTCGGGACAGGTCCAGACCCTGGTCGAGTTGCGCGTCGACTGCGACGGCGACACGCTGCTGCTCGCCGTCGACCAGACCGGCGTCGCCTGCCATACCGGACGGCGCAGCTGCTTCTTCCGCGCCGCCCGGGGCGACACGCTCGCGACCGTCGCGGAGGTGGAGGTCGACCCGGCGGAGCTCTACGGCGAATGACCGAGACCCACACCCCGCCGGAGCCGGAGGAGCTCGTCCAGACGTCCCTTCTCACCGGATTTCTGGGAAGCGGAAAAACTACTCTTATCAATGCCCTGTTGAAACATCCTGAGATGTCGGAGACGGCCGTTTTGGTCAACGAGTTCGGCGAGATCGGGCTCGACCACCACCTGATCGAGCAGATCGACGAGGACACGGTGCTGCTCAACGCGGGCTGCCTCTGCTGCACCGTCCGCGACGACCTCGCCCGGGCGCTGCGCGAGCTCTTCATCAAGCGGGTCAAGGGCGACGTGCCGCCGTTCACGCGGGTCGTGATCGAGACCACCGGGCTCGCCGATCCGGCGCCGGTCATCCACACGCTGATGACCGACCGCGTGATCGCCAACCGCTTCGCGCTGGACGGGGTGGTCGCGACGATCGACGGGGTCAACGCCGAAATCCAGCTCGACCGCCACCGGGAGTCGGTGAAGCAGGCGGCGGTGGCCGACCGGATCGTCATCACCAAGGGCGATCTCGCCGAGGACGATTCGCTGGACGCGCTGGAAGACAGCCTGAGGGCGCTCAACCCGGGCGCCTCCATCGTCCGCGCCGAGTTCGGAGCGATCCATCCCGACGCGCTGTTCGACACCGGGCTCTACGACCCGTCGACCAAGAGCCTCGACGTGCAGCGCTGGCTGCGCGACGAGGCCTATGCCGACGACGACCACCATCACCACCACGACGTCAACCGGCACGACGACAGCATCCGCGCCTACTGCCTGCGCTACGACGAGCCGCTGCCTTGGGAGCCTTTCGTCGGGTGGATCCGGACGCTGATCGCGACCCACGGGGAAAAGCTCCTGCGCATCAAGGGGATCGTCAACGTAGCGGGCCAGGACAAGCCGATCGCGATCCACGGCGTGCAGCATCTGTTCCACGACCCCGCCCGGCTCCCCGACTGGCCCGACGGCGACACGCGCAGCCGCATCGTTTTCATCACCCGGGACCTGCCGCGGGAGACCGTCGAACGGCTCCTGGAAGACATGAAGGCGGGGATGGCGAGGGAGAGCTAGGACATCGGGCGATGCGCAAGCCGGGTTCGATGAGGGCGCTCGAACAGCTCGGCCGGGTGCGGCTCTCCCCCTCCTTCTTCATGCGCGATTTCCTGTACAGCGAGATCGCCGCGTTCTACGGGCTCGCCAACGTTCCCGACGATCCGGGCCTCGCGATCGCCGCCGGCACCCGGCTCTGCGAAACGCTGCTGGAGCCGCTCCGCGAGACCTTCGGAACGGTCTCGGTGCGTTCGGGCTACCGCTCGGAAGAGGTCAACGGCTTCGGCAACCGGAACGGCCTCAACTGCGCTTCCAACGAGGCGAGTCGTGCAGGCCACATCTGGGACCGGCGCGACGCCGAGGGCTGCATGGGCGCCACGGCATGCATCGTGATCCCCTGGTTCGCCGACCGATATGCGGAGACCGGAGACTGGCGGCCGCTGGCATGGTTCGTCCACGACCGCCTGCCCTATTCCCGCCTCTGCTTCTTTCCGAAGCTCGCCGCCTTCAACATCCAGTGGCACGAACGCCCGGCGCGGCGGATCGACAGCTACGCCGCCCCGAAGGGCTGCCTCACCCGGCCGGGCATGCCGGGCTTCGACGACGATCACGCGGACAGCTACGCCGGATTCCCGCCGTTCCGGGGCTGAACGTTAGGCCGCCTTCCGCAGCCTCTCCCGGTCGTGCGGCCGGTGGAGGTCGATGTCGGGGCCCAGCGGCACGATCCCGGTCGGGTTGATGTGCTTCATGTCGGCATAGTAGCCGCGCTTGATGCCGGGAATGTCGGTCCGCTCGGCGATGCCGGGAAGCTGGTAGAGCTCGCGCAGATAGTTCGACAGGTTCGCATAGTCGTCGATGCGCCGCTTGTTGCACTTGAAGTGGCCGTAATAGACGCAGTCGAAGCGGATCAGCGTCGGGTAGAGCCGCCAGTCGGCCTCGGTCAGGCGCTCGCCGCACAGATAGCGCCGCTCGCCCAGGAGGTCGTCGAGCCAGTCGAGCGTGTCGAACAGCTTGTTGCAGGCTTCCTCGTAGGTCTCCTGCGTCTTCGCGAAACCGGTCCGGTAGACGCCGTTGTTGACGGTCTCGTAGATGCGGTCGTTGAACGCGTCGATCTCGTCCCGCAATTCTTCCGGGTAGAGGTCGAGCGGCGTCGCGCCGAGACCGTCGAACTCGGTGTTCAGCATGCGGACGATCTCGGACGATTCGTTGGAGACGATCGTCCATTCCGTCTTGTCGAACAGCGTCGGCACGGTGACCCGGCCGGTATAGGAGGGATCGGCGGAGACATAGGCCTGGTGCAGCTCGAACACGCCGTCGACCGGCACCAGGTCGCGGCCGATCCCCTCGGAATAGGCCCAGCTTCGCGTGCGCGGCAGGTCCGAGAGCGTGATCGAGATCATGTCCTCCAAACCCTTGAGGTAGCGGACGATCTGCGTCCGGTGGGCCCACGGGCAGTTGGGCGCGAGGAACAGGTGGTAGCGCCCGTTCTCGGCCGGGAAGGGGGACGATCCGTCGGCGGCGATCCACGAACGGAAGACCGATTCGGCGCGGACGAAGGCGCCGCCTTCCGGGTTGCGGTATTTCGCGTCGTCGTCGATCCACTTGCCGTCGATCAGCATGCCCATGGCCGGTTTCTCCCTCGCCTGTTCGCCGCACGGGAATGTAGTCCGTTCGGACCGGAAGTCGAGCGGGCTGCACGCCCATGGGCGGGGACAATGTCGGGCGGGGCGGGGATTCTCCGGCGCCCGGCCCATTGTGGTCATGCCCGGACTTGTTCCGGGCATCCACGTGCCTCCGCCGCCTCGCCGGCGCCCGGTTCGCACCGCGATGCCGCAAGACGTGGATGCCCGGAACAAGTCCGGGCATGACGGCGGGGGG
>JAPPIT010000196.1 GCA_028820505.1 Defluviicoccus sp. | reverse complement strand
CCCGAGTTTCATGCCACGGGGTGGCTCAGTACCGCCGAGACCATGACGGTTTAGTCGGAACCGCTTCATCCGTTCTCTTCCGTCATGGTCGGCGAAGGCCGACCATGACGGTGAGGCGGCAGGGGTAACGTCGGTCCGATCCAAACGCACAGGTTTTATCCACCCATCAGGCTCGGCAAATAGAGCGTCAGCCCCGGTATGAACACGATCAGCAGCAGGCGGATCACGTCGGCGACGAAGAAGGGGCTGATTCCGGCGAAAATGCCCCAGAGCGACATCTCCGGCATGATGGTCTTGAGCACGAACACGTTCATCCCGATGGGCGGCGTGATCAGGCTGATCTCGGTCACCATGATGACGACGATGCCGAACCAGATCAGGTCGAACCCGAGGCTCTGAACGACGGGGAAGAAGATCGGCACGGTCAGCAGGATCATGCCGATGCCCTCGAACACGCAGCCCAGCGCGATGTAGATCAGGCAGATCACCAGGACCACGGTGATCGGGGCGATCTCGAGCGAGTTGACCCAATCGACGATCTGATTGGGCATGCCCGAGATGTTCATGAAGTTGGACAGGATGATGGCGCCGAAGGCGACGCTGAACACCATGGCAGTGGTCTGGCCGGCTTCGATCAGCGCGCTGCAGAACCCGCGCCAGCCCATCTTCCTGCGCGAGACCGCGAAGGCGACCGCGCCGACCGCGCCGATGCCGCCTGCCTCGGTCGGCGTAAAGACGCCGAGATAGATGCCGCCCAGCACCAGCAGGAACAGGGCGATCATGCCCCAGACGCCCTTCAGCGCGAGGAAACGCTCCTTCCACGGCGTCCACGGCCCGCGCGGCCCGAGCGAGGGGCGGAAGGTGATCAGCACCTTGATGACGAAGATGTAGAGGGCGATGGTGATGATCCCCGGGACGATGCCGGCGATGAACAGCTTGCCGACATCCTCCTCGACGATGATTCCGTAGATGACCAGCGCGATCGAGGGCGGAATCAGGATGCCCATCGTGCCGCCCGCGGCAATGGTGCCGGCGGCGAGGTTCTCGTTGTAGCGGTAGCGCCGCATCGACGGCATGGCGACCTTGGCCATGGTCGCCGCCGTCGCCACCGAGCTTCCCGAGACCGCGCTGAACCCGCCGCAGGCGGCGACGGTCGCCATCGCGAGCCCGCCCTTGTAGTGGCCGAGCCAGGCGTTGGAGGCGTCGTAGAGGTCCTCCGACAACGCCGCGCGGTAGACGAACGCCCCCATCAATACGAACAGCGGCAGCACCGAGAAGGAATAGCTCATCGAGAAATCGAGGATCAGCTGGCCCACCGTCTCCAGCGCCGGCTCCCAGCCGCGCACCAGCCCGAACCCGACGAAGCCGACCGCCACCATGGCGAAGCCGAGCGGAAAGCCCAGGAACACCATGAGCAGCAGGATCGCGAAGCCGATGAGGGATTCGGTCATCCGCCCGGTCCCGTCACGCGCGCCGGGCCAGCATCGTCTTCACGTCGTGAACCAGCATCAGGACCAGGACCACGCAGGTCACGACGCTGAGGACGCTGATCGCATAGGCGGCGGGCGCCACCGGCCATTCGAGGTAGCCCGACTCGATCTGCGCCTCCGCGAGCCCGTCCCCCTGGCTCCACATGCGTTCGGCGATGAACGCGACCACCGCCAGAGAGCCGCCGTCCACGACCAGCCGGCGCATCTCGCCGATCCCGCCGCGGAACCAGCGGTCGAAGATGCTCACCACGATATGCGTCCGGTGCCGGGTGATGATCGGCAGGCCGGCGAAGATCGAAAGCGGCATCAGGAACTCGATCAACTCGAAACCGCCGGGGATCGGCGCGTTGAAGAGGTACCGGCCGGCGACGTCGACGAAAGTGATCGCCATCATCAGGAAGATCGTCGTCCCGACGATCGCCATCAGGACGGCCTCGAACGGGCCGTCGGGCCAGACGTCGTCAGCGTCCGGCCCGATCCCTTCGTCCGACATCGGCTGGAAGCCGCTCTAGTTCTGGGTGGCCTTGTAAATTCTCTGCGACTCGGCGCGGTAGAAGTCGAGCGCGGCCCGTCCGTCGACGCCCGCCTTGTTCGCCGTCTCGATCCACGTCTCGTCCTGATAGGCCCAGAGCTTCTTGAGGTCCGCGGTGAACTCCGCGCTGGCTTCGTGAATGCCGATCCCCTTCTTGCGGTAGATCTTCTCGGCCTCGATGTCGAAATTGCCCCAGTTGTTGGAGTCCATCGAGATCTTCTCGCCCGACGCCGCGTCGACGACCGCCTTGTCTTCCTTCGACAGCTTGTCCCAGACCTTCTGGTTCATATAGAGAGAGAACACCGCCCCGTAGACCTTGCCCGGCACCTTGGTGAGATGCTTGACGTAGGGCGTCATCTTGAGCTTCTCGACGTCGCCGATGGGGAAGATCAGCCCGTCGACGATTCCCTTCGACACCACGTCGAACGCCTTGACCCCCGGTGTCGGCACCACCGCCGCCCCGGTCCTGGCGATCGCCTTGGCGACGTCGCCCGGGGGAACCCTCATCTTCATCTTCTTCAGGTCGGCAACCGAGGTAATGGGATCCTTGAGGCTGAAAAATACACCGCCCCCGTGCATGACGTAGCCGAGGAACTTGACGCCCTTGTACTGGCTCTTGGCCTCGAAATATTTCTTGTGGGTGCGCCACAGCGCCGTCGCCGTCGAGGACGCGTCGGTTATGCTGAAGGGCAGCGTGCCCACTTGATCCAGCGACAGCCGCTTGCGCTCGAAATTGTTGTACATCACCGTCGCATCGGCGATCCCGGACGTCACCATCTTCCACTGGCGCGGCGCCGGGGCCAGCGTCTTGGCCGGGTAGCTCACCGTGATGCGGCCCTTGCTGGTCTCGGTGACCCGCTTCGACCAGTTGTCGATGATGCCGACCTTGAGCGGGTGCTTGGGCGGCACGAAGTAGTTGAACAGGATCTTGGTCTCCGCCTGCGCGGGTACGGCGGCGAGCAGCAAGCAAGCGGCGCCCAGCGGTAGCGAAATCTTCGCAACGGTTCTCATTTTTCCTCCCTGTCCGGCCGGCTAGGCGGAGGACTCCGGTCCAGCCGATCGATTCTCAAATCCCTGGCCATGCTATCGGCGCGAATCGGGCGGTTCAACCGGCAGGCCGCGCGCCCGGCCGCGCCCGATGGCGGGGCGGTGGCTGCTGCTGCTACCTTCCAGGCATGGAACCGGTGTTTGCGATCGCCGAAGAGGTCCGCGAAGCCGTCGCCGCGGGGGCACCCGTGGTCGCGCTGGAGACCACGGCGGTGGCGCACGGCTTTCCGCTGCCGCGATCGCTCGACGTGGCGGCAGGTCTCGATCGCGCGGTCCGGGAACGCGGCGCGCTTCCGGCCTTCGTCGGCGTTCTCTCCGGGATCGTGACGGTCGGGCTCGCACGGGCGGAGGTGGAACGCCTGGCGACCGGAGCGGGGGTGATGAAGGTGAGCCGGCGCGATCTCGCCGCGGCCGCCGCCGCCGGGCGCGACGGGGCCACCACGGTGGCGGCGACCATGATCGCGGCCGCGCGGGCCGGCATCCCCGTCTTCGCCACCGGCGGGATCGGCGGCGTCCACCGGGGCGTCGAGGATACGCTCGACGTTTCCGCCGACCTGGAAGAGCTCGGCCGCACGCCGGTCGCCGTGGTGTGCGCGGGCGCGAAATCGATCCTCGACCTGCCGCGGACGATGGAATATCTCGAAACCCGGGGCGTGCCGGTGGTCGGTTACGGCACCGATACGCTGCCCGCCTTCTACATGCGGGAAAGCGGTATTGAAGTTCCCCACCGGGTCGACGACGCCGGGGCGGCGGCGCGGCTGATCGCGGCCCAGCGCACGCTCGGCCTCACCGCCGGGATCGTCTTCGCCAATCCGCTGGCGGAAGGGGAGGCGCTCGAGCCGGAGCGGATCGAGCGGGCGATCGAGGGCGCGATCCGCGACGCGCGGGCGGCGGGGATCGGCGGCAAGGACCTGACCCCGTATCTGCTCGACCGGGTGGCCGAGGCGACCGGCGGCGCAAGCCTCGACGCGAACGCCGCGCTGCTCGTCAACAACGCGGGCGTTGCCGCCGGGATCGCGGTGGCGCTCGCCGGGCTCGGCGAGGAAAATGCGCCGCACCAGCAACCGGACCGTTGAGAGGAAAAGAATGGCGTTGAGCGACCGAAGCACGCGCGCGCACGATCTCGCGCTTCCGATCGAACCGATCGCGACGTTGCTCGAACGCTACCGGGACCGCCATCCGGGCAAGACCGCCATCGTGGACCTCGACACCGGCCGGAGCATCGACTTCGCTGGGCTCCACGAGACCGCCAACCGGGTCGCCGGGTTCCTCGCCGCGAGGGGTATCGGGCCGGGCGACAGGGTGGGGCTGCTTTCGGAGGAGAGCCTGGAGAAGCTCATCCTCTGGCTCGGCATCTGGCGCCTCGGCGCGATCGTCTGCCCGCTCAACGTGGAGATGAACGAAGCCCATGTCGGCGAACTCCTCGCCAACATCGGGCCCCGCCTGACCTTCGTCCACGAAGCGCTCGACGCCGACGCGATGGGCGTCGGCCCGGGACCGCGCCGTGAAATCTTCGGGGACTGGAACGACGACGGGGAGGAGGGATTCTTCGCGCGTCTGCGCGACGTGCCGGCTTCGCCCGAGGTCGGGACCGCGAACGGGATCTCCGACATCGCCGCGATCTTCTGCACCTCCGGCACCACGTCGAAGCCCAAATGCGTCGTCTTCGACCACACCGCCTACTGGCTGAGCGGGCTGTCGACGCTCGACATGCTGGGGCTCACGGCGGACGACCGCACCCTCGAATACCGGTCCTTCGGGTGGAACTCGGCGCAGATCCTGAGCCTCATGCCGTTCCTGCAGACCGGGCTCACCATGCATATCGCCCGCCGCTTCTCGCACGGGCGTTTCTTCGACTGGATCCGCGAGCGCGGCATCACCTTCGCCGCGGGCGTTCCGACGGTGGTCAACATGCTGCTCAACGAGCCCGCCGGGATTACCGCGGAGGACGTGCCGACGCTGCGGCTGATGACGTGCTCGACTGCGCCGCTCAGCCCCGACCAGTGGCGCAGGTTCGAGGAGATGTACGGCGTCACCCTGCTCCAGCTCTACGGCATGTCCGAGGCCGGATGGATCTGCGGCAACCGGCACGATCTGAGGCGGATGGGCACCGTCGGTCCGCCCGCCAGGCACCAGGAGTTCGCGATCGTCGATGCGGACGGCAAGCCGTGCCCGCCCGGTGTCGAGGGCGAGGTCAGCGTCGGCGGGCCGCAGACCAGCATCGCCACCATCTCGCCCGACGGAGAGTGGGAGGACCGCGCCCGCGCGCGCCTCAAGACCGGCGATCTCGCCGTCATGGACGAGGACGGTTTCGTCCGGGTCACCGGGCGGACCAAGGACCTGATCATCCGGGGCGGGGTGAACATCGCCCCGCTGGAGATCGACCATGTGCTGATGCGCCACGACGACATCCTCGAAGCCGCCGCCGTCGGCGTGCCGGACCCGATCTACGGCGAGGAGGTCGTCTGCTACGTGGTCGCCAAGCCCGGCCGGGCGATCGACGAAGACGCGGTCGGCGCGCATTGCGCGGCCTGCCTGCCGGCGTTCAAACGCCCCAAGGCGGTGCTGTTCGCCGACACCCTGCCGAAATCCGACCGCGGCAAGATCAAGCGGGACGCGCTGCGCGAGATGTGGATCGAAGGCAAGGGCGGGGAGGGCGGATAGGAAGTCCGTTTGGGCCAGGACGGATGCCGTTGTCGCCTCTTACTGTCATGGTCGGCGTAGGCCGACCATGACGGTGGGGCATGGGCCCGCCGCGAGCCCCATTCAGTTCATCGACCCGGGTTCGCCCCGCGGCTCTTCCGTGGGCGGGCGGCCCTGGGTGGGGCCGGAATGGTGGTGGACGATCTTCCAGATGCTGCCCTCGCGCACGAACAGGTTGGTCGCGAGCAGGAACTGCCCTTCGAGCGACTCGTAGCACACCACGACCCCCGTCTCTCCGTTCGCGTAGGCCACGGCGGTGTGGCAGGAAATGTCGGGCGAGTTGGGGTTGGCGACGATCGCGGCCCAGCTCCGCATGACCGCCTCCCGGCCGGTCAGCACGTCCCATCCCGGGTGGGCGCAGACGATCGGCTCGCGCTGTCCCCAGATCGCGTCCATCGCCTCGGCGTCGCGGTCGGCGAAGGCGCGGTAGAAGGCCTCGTTGGCGAAGAGGAGTGCGTCGATCTCGGACATCTTCGGGTTCCCCGCGCCAAACCATCACAAGCGGCGCCGTTTGGCAATCGGGCGCGGTCCCCGCCTTGTCCGGCCCCGGGCGCTGTGGTCAAATCCGGCCCCGCCGCCGCGCCCGGGGAGACCGCCATGTTCCTGCGCAACTGCTGGTATGTCGCCGCGTTCGACCACGAGGTCGGGCAGGCGCCGTTCGCCCGGACGATCCTTGGCGAACCGATCGTGCTCTACCGCAAGGGCGACAACGGGGTCGCGGCGCTCGCCGATTCGTGCTGCCACCGCGCGCTGCCGCTGTCGATGGGAACCGTCATCGGCGACGACCTTCGCTGCGGCTATCACGGCCTCGTCTTCGACGCGGACGGCGCGTGCGTCTCGGTGCCCGGCCAGTCGGCGGTCCCGCCCGGGGCCTCCGTCCGCGCCTACCCCGTCGCCGAGCGTTTCGGCTGGATCTGGGTGTGGATGGGCGACCCGGCGCTCGCCGACCCCGCGCTCATGCCCGACTGGCACTGGCTCGAATCGCCCGACTGGAAGATGGTCGAGGGCAATGGCGGGAAGCCGCTCCCGATGGCCTGCAACTACGAGCTCATCTCCGACAATCTCTTCGATCTCACCCATCTGTCCTACGTGCACGCGACCACCATCGGGACCGATTCGATCGTCGATTTCCCGTGCAAGACGGAACGTCTGGAACGCTCCGTCCGCATGTCGCGCCTGGTGGTGGATCGTCCCGCCGCGCCGTTCTATCAGTGGTGCGGGCAATTCGCGGCCAATGTCGATCGCTGGCTGATCACGACCATCGACATGCCGTCGTTCATCGTCAACCACGCGGGCTGCGTCGACACCGGGACCGGGATCGACATGATCGAAGGCCGCCGGGACGGCGGGGTGGAGCTGAAGGTGTTGAACGCGCTTACCCCCGAAACCGAAACCTCGACGCACTATTTCTACGGTCATGCGCGCAATTTCCGCCTCGGAGAGGAAGAGGTCACCGAGAAATTCCGCACCAACTTCACGCAAGTTTTCCTCGAGGACAAGGCGATCCTGGAAGCGCAACAGGCGATGCTGTCCGACCGGCCGGACGCGCCGCAGATCGACGTCAACGCGGACGCGCCCTGCATCCAGGTGCGCAAGCTGCTGCGCGAGCTGATCGCCGCCGAACGGCGCGATCCGGCGTCGATCGCCGCGGAATAGCCGGGGTATCGGCGATGGCGGCGCTCGACGGGATTCGCGTTCTCGAACTCACGACCATGATCACCGGCCCGCTCGGCGGGCAGATGCTGGCCGATCTCGGCGCGGAGGTGATCAAGATCGAGAACCCCGACGGCGGTGACATGTTCCGCAACTGGCGGGGCGGCACCTACAGCGCCCATTTCCTTGCCTATAACCGCAACAAGCGGTCGGTGACCCTCAACCTCAGGTCGGAGAAGGGGAAGGAGATATTGCTGCGCCTGGTCGAGACCGCCGATGTCCTGCTGGAGAATTTCCGCCCCGGCGTGATGGACCGTCTGGGGCTCGGTCTGGACGCGCTGAGAGCGCGCAACCCGAGGCTGATCTACTGCTCGATCACCGGGTTCGGCGAGGACGGGCCCTATCGCGACCGCCCGGCCTACGACGCGGTCGCCCAGTCCTTCTCGGGCGTTTCCTCGATGTTCATCGAGCCCCAGGATCCGCAGATCACCGGCCCCACGATCGCCGACAACATGACCGGCATCAACGCCTGCTACGGGATCCTGGGCGCGCTGTTCGAGCGCGAGCGGACCGGCACCGCGCGCCGGGTCGACGTCAACATGCTCGAATCGACCATCACCTTCATGCCCGACCCCTGGTCCAACCTGATCCAAGGCGGGTTCCCGCAGGGGCCGCACGCCCGGGTCCGGGCGTCCCAGTCCTATTCGCTCCGCTGTTCGGACGGCAAGCTGCTCGCGCTTCATCTGTCGTCGCCGCAGAAATTCTGGCAGGGCGTCCAGAACGCGTTGGAGCGGCCCGATCTCGGCGCCGACGCGCGTTTCGCGGTGCGCGAATCGCGGATCGAGAACTATTTCGCGCTCAAGGCGGAGTTCCAGAAGACCGTTGGCACCATGCCGCGGGCCCACTGGATGGCGCGGCTGGAAGCGGAGGATGTGCCCTTCGCCCCCATCCTTACCCTTCCGGAGGTGCGCGAGGACCCGCAGGTCCGCCATCTCGGGACCTTCTTCGAGACCGACCATCCGACCGAGGGGGGCATGACATTGCTGCGCCGCCCGGTCCGCTACGACGGTTCGCGCGACGATCAGCCGACCGCGGCGCCGCCGCAGCTCGGCGAGCACACCGAGGAGGTGTTGGGCGAGCTCGGCTACGACGCCGACGGGATCGGCAGGTTGCGCGGCGAGGCGGTGGTCTAGGACGGCGCGGCGGTCCCGCCGCAAGAAGGTCACGCGTGAATTTCGGAACGGGCGCGATGAAGGTCAAAATCACCGAATATCTCGACATCGACCTGGAGGCGGAGCGGTGGTGCTGCAACCGCTGCGGCCACGATCTCGGCGATGCCCGCGAGTCCTACAAGCGGGGCTGCCTGGTCCGCGAGCGCGATCCCCGAGAGATCCATTTTCCGATCGGCCCCAGCAAGGAGTTCAACTTTTCCTTCGACCCCGACTGGATGCGGATCGTCGAGTTCTACTGTCCGGGCTGCGCGGTGATGGTGGAGAACGAATACCTGCCCCCCGGCCACCCGCTGACCTGGGACATCCAGCTCGACATCGACAAGCTCAAGAGGAAGCACGGCGTCAAGTCGAGGCGCCGCGCGCGCAAGTCCGCGTCCGGAAGGAAGCGCGCCCCCGCCCGTTCCCGGACGAAACCCGGAACATCGGCGCGGTAACGGCTTGCGCGAAGCCGGCAAATACGGAAACCTGCCCTTCCGATACGTCCAACCGGAAACAGAAACCACAGGGAGCCCGACCATGAGGAAGTCATTGCTATCGATTGCCGCCGCGGCGGTGGCGGGAGCGCTTCTCGCCGCGCCGGTAGCGCAGGCGAAGGAGGTTGCCCTCAAGGGCATCTCGGCCTGGCCCAAGAACTTTCCGCTCACCCCCGATTTCCTGCGCTTCATCGAGCACGCCAACAAGGCAGGGGCGGGGAAATTCAAGATCACCCATATCGGCGGTCCGGAGATTTCCAAGGCGCCGGCCCAGGCCAAGGGGTTCAAGTCGGGGCTCTACGACCTGATGTTCACCGCGGCCAGCTATCACCGCGGCGTGGTCCCCGAGGTCGACGCGCTGTCGGCGACCATGATCCGGCCGTGGGATGCGCGCAAGTCGGGTGCGATGGACGCGCTCAACATGGCGGTGACCAAGCGCCTCGACGGGATCATTCTCTCGCAGACCGCGACCAGCGTGTCCTTCGTGCTCTATCTCAGCCGGGAGCCCAAGAAGGGTCCCGACGGGATGATTTCGCTCGAAGGGTTCAAGATGCGCTCGGTGCCGATCTACGACGGATTCTTGAGGGCGCTGGGCGCGACCACCGTCACCGTGCAGGTGCCGGAGATCTACAACGCTCTGGAGCGCGGGCTGGTCGACGGGTTCGCCTTCCCCGAGCTGTTCACCCGGCCGATGGGCTGGCCGAAATTCGTCAAGTACCGCATCTATCCCAGGTTCTACCAGCTCGAGCCCTGCATCTTCATCTCCAACAAGGCGTTGAAGAAGCTGAGCAAGGAAGGCCGCGAGCTGATGCTCAAGCTCGGGCGCGAGTGGGAGCACACGTCGCACGCCTACTGGAAGCCGCTGGTGGAGAAGGAATCCGAAATCCTCGCCAAGGAATTCGGACACAAGACGATCACCATGACGGGCGAGGCCGCGAAGCGCTATCTCGGCCTGGCCAACAAGGTGCCGGTCGAGCGCCTGAAGAAGGTCGATTCTCCGGAAGCCAAGACGCTTTCCAAGCTCTATCACGGCCAGTAGGCCGCATGACCGTCCGCGCGCTCCGGAACGATCCGGGGCGCGCGGCGGCCTTCTCCGGGCTTCGTCTCGATGAAACTGATTTCCCGAGCCTATGACGGGCTGATCGTCGGGCTCGCCATCCTCGCCGGGCTGATGCTGGTAACGATCTTCGTAGGCATCATCGCGGACGTCGCGATCCGTACCATGGGCTACAACGCGCTCCAGTGGTACAGCGCGATCGCGGAATACTGCCTCCTGTTCTCCACCATGTTGGCGGCGCCGTGGCTGGTCCGGCTCAGGGGGCACGTAGTCGTGGAGTCGCTCACCATGGCGATGCCGCCGCCCGTGCGATGGGCGATGGCGAAGGCGGTCTACGTGTTGTGCATCGTTCTCTGCGGGCTCTTCGTCTATTACGGCTTCGTGGAGATGCAGCTGGCGCTGGACACCGGCGAACTCGATCTGCGTTCGATCGACATGCCGAAGTGGATCCTGTTTCTGCCGTTTCCGCTCGGCTTCACCCTCGTCGCGGTCGAGTTCGGCCGCTATCTGCTGGGCTTCGGGTCCTACTACACCGGCACCGTCGGCTCCTCGGAGTCGCTCTAGATGGCATTGCTGAGCGAGTGGTACGGCATCGCCGGTTTCCTGGTCGGCATGGTCATCGTCTTCATGCTGCTCGGCATCCCGGTCGCCTTCGCCTTTCTGACCGCCAACATCATCGGCGCGATGATCTACATGGGCGGACTCGACGCGATGCCGCAGATCGTCGTCAACGCCGTCGAATCGGTGACCATCTTCGCGCTGATCCCGGTGCCGCTCTTCATCATCATGGGCGAGCTGTTCTTCCACACCGGGCTCGCCATCCGGGTGTTCGACGCGCTCGACCTCTGTTTCGGCCGGCTGCCGGGACGGCTTTCCTATATCACCGTCGTCGGCGGCACGATCTTCGCGACCCTGTCGGGCTCCACCATGGCCAATACCGCGATGATGGGCTCGATGATGGTTCCCGAGATGACCAGCCGGGGCTACAAGAAGCACATGTCGATGGGGCCGATCCTCGGCACCGGCGGGCTCGCGATGATCATCCCCCCGTCCGCGCTCGCGGTGTTGCTCGCGAGCCTCGCCGAGATCGATATCGGCAAGTTGCTGATCGCCGGCGTGCTGCCCGGGCTGGTGCTGGCGGTGCTCTACTCGATCCTGATCTACGCCCAGGTGAAGATCGACAAGGACGCGGCGCCGGAATACGTCGTGGAGTCGACGTCTTTCGGCCGAATCCTGCTCGCCCTGGTGGTCAACGTCCTGCCGATGGGTTTCGTGGTGTTCTGCGTGATCGGGCTGATCATCCTCGGCGTCGCGACGCCGACCGAGTCGGCCGGGTTCGGCGCGCTCGGCGTGCTCATCCTCGCCGCGCTCTACCGGGTGCTTTCCTGGAACGTCGTGGTCAAGTCGGTCGCGGGCTCGGTCAGGGTCACGGCGATGGTGCTGCTGATCATCCTCGCCTCGTCGACCTTCAGCCAGCTTCTCGCCTTCACCGGCGCCAGCGCAGGGCTGATCGAGTGGGCGACCAAGGTCGATCTGGCGCCCATCGTCATGCTGCTGATCATGTTCGGCGTCCTGCTGATCCTCGGCATGTTCATGGACCAGGTCTCGATGATGCTGCTGACCGTGCCGATCTTCTTCCCGCTCGCGCAGACGCTGCAGTTCGACCTGATCTGGTTCGGGCTGGTGATGCTGCTCGCGCTCGAGATCAGCCTGACCACGCCGCCCTTCGGCCTGCTGCTGTTCGTGATGATCGGCGTCGCGCCGCAGGGCACGACGCTCTGGCAGGTGGCGATGGCGGCGGCACCCTATATCGGATGCGCGCTGATCGTGCTGGTGCTGCTGATCCTCTTCCCTGGGCTCGCCCTCTACCTGCCGGGCCTGATGGTGAGCTGATCAGCGTTTGCCGAACTCCTCGGCGGATATGCCGACCTGAACGATCCGGGGCCGGTCGACCCCCGCCGCGCCGACATACTTGAAGACCTTTCGGTCGGCTTCGCGCGGGCGCGATTCCTGTGTCACCACCGCCTTGGAACCGTCGAGCAGCGCTGCGAACGGGGCGGCCTGGGTGCCCGCCTCGGGATCGGTGGGGAAGATGAAATCGACCCTCTTGACGTTGGTGAAAACGACCCGGCCCTTCTCGTCGCTCACCCAGAATTCGGTCACCGCGGAGCGTTCCGCGATGCGCGTTAGCACGGCGTTGATCTCGTCCCGCTCCATTCCCGCCTTCAGGGCGGCGGCGACGAAGTGGGCGGTCAGCATCGCTTCCGCCACCATGTGCTTCGAATGAATGGCTTCGAGGGACGACGATTTATCCGCGGCATTCGCCGCGCCGGTCAGCAGCGCGAATACGCCCGCGATTCCGATAATCTTCTTCATGATTCGCTCCGGCTAGCGTTTCCGCCAGGTGCAGTCGGTCGTTGTGATCACCCGGTCGTTCGCCAGGTAGTCGGTCTTGTAGGCGCAACGTCCCGCGAGCCCGGCGTAGACGCCGGTCCCGCCCATGAGTTCGAAATGTCCCTCGCCCCCGCCCCCGGCCTTCACGTCACCGGCGCTCCTGCTGGCGAGGAGATACAGCCGGTCGCCCGATGGGTCGGCGATCGTACAGGGTGTTTCAAGATCCATGCCCGCCGCCGATCGCTTTCCGTACGCCAGGCATTTGGACATGCTGTGCCGGCCCGCGACGAAAGGACCGCCGCTGCTTTCCAGAATGGTGACGCTGCCGTCCAGCATGCCGCTGAACACGGTTTCCCCGGCATGTTCCAGCGTGGAGAAATGCCGGACGTAATTCGCTATCGCCTTGAAGGTGCCGCTCTGCTGGGCCAATACGTCATGGGCCGTCAATGAAATCCCCGCCGAGGCGGCCAGCGCCAAGGCAATCCCTTTGAAGAAAGTCATTCGATCCTCTCGTTTCGACGAACGGTCAATGGCCGGATCATGCTGCGCCGACGATCTGCGGGCAACCGGGCGGTCGGACGGGCCCGGTCAGTCCGGCCGGGCGAGGGCAGCAGCGATCCGTTCGAGGCGGACGGAGCCTACCGGCTTTCCGTCGCGCGTAACCGTGGCGACCTCGGCGCCCGCGCCGATCAGCGATTGGAGCGCGTCGTCGAGCACCGCGCCGGCATCCACCTCCGGCGCGCCGTTCACATGCCCGCTTTCCATGATCGAGGCGACCTCGATGGCGCGGCCGCGGTTGATGTCCTTGATGAACTCCGCCACGTAATCGTCCGCCGGACGCATGACGATTTCCTGCGGCGTGCCGATCTGCACCGCCTCGCCGTCGCGCAGGATGGCGATATTGTTGCCGAGCCGGAGCGCCTCTTCCAGGTCGTGGGTGATGAAGACGATGGTCTTGTGCAGCTCCGATTGCAAATCCAGGAGGATGTCCTGCATGTCGGTCCGGATCAGCGGGTCGAGCGCCGAGAACGGCTCGTCCATGAGCAGGATCTCGGCGTCCGTCGCCAGCGCCCGGGCGAGGCCGACCCGCTGCTGCATCCCGCCGGACAGCTGTGTCGTGTAGTAGTCCTCGTAGCCGGTGAGCCCGACCCGGTCGATCCAGTGCCGGCTGCGTTCCGCGGATTCCGCCCTGTCGATCCCTTGGACGCGCAGCCCGTAGGCGACGTTGTCGGCCACGGTGCGGTGGGGCATGAGGGCGAAACGCTGGAACACCATGGACGCCTTCGAGCGCCGGAACTCCCGCAACTCCTGCTGGGTCATGCCGAGGACGTCCACCCCGTCGACCAGCACCTCGCCGGCAGTCGGTTCGATGAGCCGGTTGATGTGGCGGATCAGCGTCGACTTTCCCGACCCCGACAGGCCCATGACGACCTGAATGTGGTGCGCCGTGACGTCGAGGTCGATGGCCCTCAGGCCGACCACGTGCCCGTGGCGGTCGAGCAGGTCGTCCTTCGACATCCCCGCCCTGACATGCTCCGTCATGACGGCCGCCCTGGGCCCGAAGATCTTGTAGAGGTCCCTGATCGCGACCTTTGTGTCAGTGTCGGTGCTCATCCCTCCGGTGCTTTTGCAGGTTCTTTCCGAACCCCTGCGAGATCCGGTCGAAGATGATCGCGAGCACGACGATCGCGAGGCCGTTCATCAGCCCGAGCGCGAGATACTGGTTGGAGATCGCCCTTAGCACGGGAACGCCCAGCCCCTTGACCCCGATCATCGAGGCGATCACGACCATGGCGAGCGACATCATGATCGTCTGGTTCACGCCGGCGAAGATGTTGGGCAGGGCGAGCGGGATCTGGACCCCGAAGAGCTTCTGGGTGTAGCTCGCCCCGAACGCGTCGGCGGCTTCGAGCACTTCCCTGTCGACCAGGCGGATCCCGAGATTGGTCAGCCGCACGATCGGCGGCAGGGCGTAAATGCAGACCGCGATCAGCCCGGGAACCTTCCCGATGCCGAGCAGCATGACGACCGGAATCAGGTAGACGAAGCTCGGGATGGTCTGCATCACGTCGAGCAGCGGGGTGATCGCCGCCTGGACCCGGTCCGAGCGCGCCATCGCGATGCCGATCGGAATGCCCACCGCAATGCAGATCAGCGTGGCGACGGACACGATGGCAAGCGTCGCCATCGTGTCCCGCCACATGCCGAGATAGCCGATAGCGAGAAACGCGGCGACCGTGCCGACGACCACCAGCCAGTTTCGTGCGCCGAGCCAGGCGAAGACCGCGACGGCCAGGACGATCAGCGGCCATGGGCTGGTCTGCAGCAGCCTCTCGAACCAGACCAGGAACTGCAGCAGCGGATCGAAGAAATTCTCTATCGCTTCCCCGTGACTGCGGGAGAAGTCGCGAAAACCGCGGTCTATGGCCTTCTTGAGGTCGCGGAGTTCCTGATCTCCCAGGGTGGGGAATTTGTCGAACAGTTCCACGACCGGAAACTCTGGCGCGGCGCGGCCGGGTCCGCCGACGACCGGCGGTCAGCGGACCCGCAACGGACCGGGACCTACAGCGAAGCCTTCACCTTCGCCGCGGCATCGGCCGAGACCCACTTGGACCATATGCTTTCGTGCTTGCGCAGGAACTCCACCGCCGCGTCTTCGCCGCTTGCCTGGTTCGCCTGCATGTAGGCCAGCATTCCGTTCATGATGGCGCCGGGAAAAACGCGCTTTCTCAGATAGTCGGCCGCCACGCCGCCTTCCTTCAGGAACTTGTCGCTGACCACGGTATGCACCTCGGACTCGGTCCATGCCGAGGGCTTGGGGTCGGCGCAGTCCTGTTCCGCCTTGACGATGCAGCCGTCCCAGTGCTCGCTGCCGACGAACGGCACTCCGAACGGGACCTTCACCAGGCCGAACTTGCCGACCAGCGCGGTCGGCGACCAGTAATATCCGAACCAGTTCTGGCCCCGCTCCACCGCCTTCGCGAGCGAGCCGTCCAGACCGGCGGCGGAACCGGGATCGACCAGAACCCAGCCCTTCTTCTCCATCTCGAAGGCCCGGAAGAGGTTGGCGTTCGTCAACTGGCACCCCCAGCCGGCCGGGCAACCGACGAACGCGCCCTTCGACTTGTCCTCCTGGTAGGGGAACAGGTCGGGACGTTTCAGGATGTCCAGAACCGTCTTCAACCCGGGGTGCTTCTTCGCCGTGTGCGGCGGAATCCACCAGCCTTCGCCAAGCCCGGTTATCGGGCCGTCGTTCAGCGAGTGCAGCCGCCCTTCCTTCATCGCCTTGCCGAGCGGGTTCCGAACCGCGTTCACCCAGAGTTCGGGCGCGACGTCGGGCGCGCCCTTTTCGTTCATGGAGGTGAAGGTCGGCATGGTGTCGCCCGGGACCAGCGAGGCTTCGCAGCCATAGCCTTTCTCCAGGACGATCTTGTCCACATTGGCCATCAGCTCGGCCGAGGCCCAGTTCATGTTCGCGATCACCACCGACCCGCAGGCGGCCAGCGCGCCCTGCAACGGGACCAGCCACAAAGTGCCCGCCGCGATCGTCAAAAAAATCCTTTTCATGATCGTCTCCCGCGTTCCGCTTTCATCGAATGAGGGTGAAAATAAGCCGACCCAATGTACCACCTTCTCTATTTCGTTTGCAGGACGGACTCCGCCAGCGGGGGCGCCGCGCGCCACGGTGCCACGGCGGCGGCGATGCGTGGCAGCGGTACGACCCGGATTCCCGGCAGGAATGCCCGGATCGTGTCCACGGTCGCCGCCAGACCGACACTGCCATCCGCCGATTCGCTGATCACGGCGGCGGCGATCTCCGCGCCTTCCGACTCGAGAGCGCGGGCGGCCGTCAGCATATGGCTCAGCGCGCCGAGATAGCTGCCGCCCACCAGCACGGCCGGAAGCCCGAGCGCGGCGATCCAGTCGAGCACGGTCTCACGCGGGGTAACCGGGACCATGACGCCGCCGACGCCTTCGATCAGGAGGTGCTCGCCGGCGGCGGCGCTCGCTTCCATCTCGGAACGGCAGAAACCCAGCAGCGCGGCAAAGTCGATCTTCCGGCCTTCCGCCGCAGCCGCCATGTGGGGCGAGAGCGGGGCCCCGAACCGCCACGGCGATATTCCGGCAACCGCCGCTTCGTCGATGGGCCGACCCATAGCCTCCAGAAGCCGGCCGCTGTCCGAGTCCGCGGGCGGTGCCTCGTCGAGGCCGCTGATGACCGGTTTCAGCGCGCGCACCGGGCGGCCCACCTCGCGCAGCTGGTGGACCAGCGCGGCGGTCACCAGGGTCTTGCCGATCTCCGTGCCGGCGGCGGTGATGAAGAAGGCGCGTGCGTCGGACCGCATTCAGGGAACGATCACGATCTTCCCGAGATGGGTGTCGCGCCTCATCTCGGCATAGGCGTCGGTGACCGCATCGAGAGGGAAGGCGGCATGGACCGGGAGCAAGAGCGCGCGCGTTTCGATCGACCCTCCGAGGTCCGCCCATGCGCGGTCCACGATGTCGGCGATCTCGTCGTCCGAGCGCGTACGGAAGGTCACCCCGATATAGTCGAGCCGCTTGAGCGCGTGCAGGTTGAAATCGAACTCGCCGGTCATGCCGCCGAGCCGGCCGACATTGACGATGCGCCCGCGGATCGCAGCCGCCTTCATGCTGGCGTTCACGGTCGGCCCCGACACCATGTCGACGATGAGGTCCACGCCCTTTCCGCCGGTCAGCGCCCGCACCGTCTCCGGCCAGCCGGGATCGGTGACGTCGATGCCTTCGTCCATGCCGAAGGCGGCCAGCCGCGAGAGACGGTCCCGCGAGCGCGAGGCGCCGAGCACGAGCGACGCTCCCGTCGCTTTCGCGATCTGGATGCCGACGATGCCGACGCCAGACCCGGCGCCGAGGAACAGGATGCTTTCGCCCGCGGCGAGCCGGCCGTTGGTCACGATGGCGTCGTGCATGGTCTCGACCGCGACGGGATAGGCGGCGGCCGTTTGCCAACCCATGTCCCCGGGAACCGGGAAGACGTGACGGTGGTCGACAGCGGTCAGTTCCGCGAACGCCGATGCGCCGAACCCCATCACCCGGTCGCCGGCCGAAAACCGGTCCGCGCCCGGGCCGCATGCTTCGACGGTGCCCGCGAACTCGTTGCCGGCGATCGCCGGGCCCGACGCATCCGCGCCGTGCCGGTGCCTGAGCGGCATAACCAGGTCGGCGCGGTTGAGCCCCGCCGCACCCACTCGCACCAGCAATTCGCCTTCGCCGGGCTCGGGCTCGGGCAGATCGTCGACGACCTCGAGCTCCCGTCTGCCGTTGCGTTCCGCGATGACTGCCGCGCGCATGCGTCGTTCTCCTCGGTCAGGGCAGGAATTCGGCCAGGTCGATGTCCGCAAGGTTGAGCGGCATCGCGGGCTCGAACCGCTCGCGGACCGCCGGGTCCGCGCCGACCGGCCGGGTCGCGTCGATCAGCCACTTGGTGCCGATCCGGTACATCGGGCTCTGGCCCGGCACGATGTCGGAAATGTTGTCGAGCGACCAGGTTCGCGCGTTCGGGATCTTGACGATGTCCCGCCCGGCGTCGACCCGCGTGGTCAGCGACCAGAAGATCTGGCGAAGGTCGGTGCAGTCGATGTCCTCGTCGACCGCGATGGCGAGCTTCGGGTGCATCTGCGGGCCGGACAGCGACGCCAGAAGCGCCGTCCTGGCCTGGCCTTCGACGCGCGGTCTCAGCTTGATCACGACCGCCATCAGCCCCGCGATCCCGAGGCAGCGGAGGTCGATCAGGTCGAGCCCGCCCTCGACGCGCTCCAGATGCTGCCAGAGCAGCATGTCGATCGCGCTCGCGACGAGCGCCTGGGTATCGGTCATCGGCGCGCCGCACTGCATGGCGTAGAAGATCGGGTCCGCGCGCCTCGTCAGCGCCCTGACCTTGAAGATCTGGGTACGGCCCTCCATGGCATAGCCCCCCGAGCCCTCGCCGAAAGGACCCTCGGGCGTCGTCTCGTCGGGCGGGATTTCGCCCTCCAGCACCAGCTCCGCCTCGGCCGGCACTTCCAGATCGACGGTCTCGCAGCGGACCATGCGCACCGGCTCGCACAGCAGCGCGCCGGCGACGGTGAGCTCGTCGGTCCCGTAAGGCGCGGTGTAGGACGAGGCGAAATAGATCGCCGGATGCGCCCCCACCGCGACCGCGACCGGCATCGGTTCGTTCCGCGCCTGGTATTTCTGGTAGATCCTGAGCGCCTGGCGCGGGCAGATCAGGTACCCCGTCCGGTCCGGGCCCAGCACCTGCATGCGGTGGATCGACATGTTGCGGATCCCGGTATCCGGATCCTTGATGATCGCCATGCCGGCGGCGATGTAGGGGCCGGGGTCCGCCTCCGAGGTCCAGACGGCGGGGATGCGGGTCAGGTCCACCTCGGCGCCGAGCGCGATCGCCTGCTTGACCGGAGCGTCCGAGCTCGGGACATCGACCGTCGGCAGCGGGGTACGGACACGCTCGTTGAAGCTCGCGACGACGTCCCGCTCCTCCACGCCGAGCGCGATTCCCCATTTGCGCCGGTCGGCGATGATCTGGTTCGCGACCCGCCAACCCGGGAAGCCCACGGGGTCCGTGAACAGGCTTGCCTTGCCGAGACGGTCGTAAGTCTTCCAGCCGATGGCGGTCAGGTTCTCGAGCGGATCGACGGGTCTGTCGAAGCGGACGAGCTCTCCCCGAGATTCCAGCGCATCGAGATAGCCGCGAACGGACTGATCGGCCACGCATGCCTCCGGCGGATTGATCCGGACCGGCCGGCCCGGTAAGGAACGGTCCCGCCAATCTACCACTCCGGGGAGCACGCGGCATGGCCAGCCGGATCGAGGATCCGCTCGGAGCGTTCTGCACCCACAGCCGTCCCGAGTTGCCCGGCAGCGGCGCGGGATCGCTTCAAGGCCGCACCTTCGCGGTCAAGGACGTTTTCCATATCGCCGGTTACAGGACGGGATTCGGCAGCCCGGAATGGCTCGAGACCCACGGACCCGTCACCGAGACCGCATCGGCGGTCCGGCGCCTGCTCGATGCCGGCGCGGACATGGTGGGCAAGACGCTGACCGACGAGCTCGCCTACAGCCTCACCGGGGAAAACGTGCACTATGGAACCCCGGTCAACCCCGCGGCGCCGGACCGGGTGCCGGGCGGGTCGTCGAACGGCTCGGCCTCGGCGGTCGCGGGCGGCGCCGCCGATTTCGCCCTCGGCACCGATTGCGGCGGCTCGGTGCGGCTCCCGGCGAGCTATTGCGGGATTTTCGGCATCCGGCCCACCGTCGACCGGGTTCCGCTCGACGGCGTGATCCCGTTCGGCCCGCCTTTCGACGTCGCGGGCTGGTTCGCGCGCGACGCGGGACTCCTGGAGGCCGTCGGCCAAGTGCTGCTCGACGAGACCGGCCCTCCGCCGGCGCCGCGGCGCCTGCTGCGGGGCGTGGACGCGTTCGATGCGGTGGAGCCCCGAATCGCCGGGGCGCTCGAACGTGCCGTCGCTCGGGTCGAGGATGCGGTCGGGCCGGCCGTCGATGTCTCCATGGCCGAAGGCCGGCTGGACCACTGGTTCGAGACTTTCCGGATCGTTCAGGGCGCGTCGATCTGGTCCAATCTCGGCGAATGGATCACGGCGGTGCGTCCCCGCCTCGGGCCGGGCGCGAAGATGCGCCTCGACTGGGCCGCCGGGCTGGACGGGCGCACAGTCGCCGCCGCGAAAGCCGACCACGCGGCGATCCGGCGGCGCATCGAAGCGGTGCTGCGGGAGGGCGACATGCTCGCGATCCCGACCTCGCCGCGCGGGGCGCCGCTCAAGAACACCCCCGTCGACGACATCGAGATCCGGTTCCGCAATCAGGCGATGCATCTCCTGTGTATCGCCGGGCTCGGCGGTCTGCCCCAGGTGAGCCTTCCGATGGCGGAGATCGACGGCCTTCCGCTCGGGCTCTCGCTGATCGGGCCGCGCGGGGCGGACATGCAATTGCTGGCGCTCGCCCGTAAACTGACCGCCTGATCCAAGGGAGAGCCCCGATGCCGCACGACCTCAAGGTCCCCGACTACGTGATCGAACGTATCATGGCGAAGCGGGGGCGGCTCCATGTCTTCGACCGGTTCGACCCGTCCCGGACCGCTCTCGTCGTGATCGATATGCAGAACTTCTTCGTGGCCGAGGTCGATACGGCGAAGAGCATCTGCCCCAACATCAACCGCCTTGCCGCCGCCGTGAGGGCGCGCGGCGGCACGGTCGCCTGGGTGCTGCTCACCGTCGCCGAGGAGATGGACGGGCCCAGCCTGTGGCCGATCTATCACGACCATTTCTTCACCCCCGACAAGATGAAGGCGCACAAGGACGGGCTGACGGAGGGGAGCGAGGGGCACCGGCTCTACGAGACCCTTGAGGTCAGGGACGAGGACCTGATCGCCCGCAAGTCGCGGTTCTCGACCTTCATCCAGGGGTCGTCCGATCTCGACGAGCGGTTGCGCGCGCGCGGGATCGAGAATCTGCTGATCGCGGGCACGGCAACCAATTTCTGCTGCGAGACCAGCGCGCGGGACGCGATGATGATCGGCTACCGGGTGGCGATGGTGTCCGACGCCAACGCCGCGCGCTATGACGAGGATCATCTGGTCGGGCTGACGTCCGTCTGGCAGAGCTTCGGCGACGTGCGCAGCGTAGACGAATGCATCGATGAATTGCTGGCGCCCGCCGAAGGGGCCGAGGCGGCGGAATAGCCGGGTCTGCCGCGCGCGGGGGAGGGCCGGCGTGCCGGGACGGCTGGACGGCAAGGCCGCGTTGATCACCGGAGGCGCCGGGGGCATCGGCTCGGCGACGGCGGCGCTGTTCCTGGCGGAAGGCGCCGAAGTCGCAATCGTTGATCTCCATGACGACGCGCTCCGGACCGCATCCGGTGAAATCGCGGCAGCCGGCGCCGGCGAGGTCGTTGCCGTAGCCGCCGACATCGCGCGGGAAGAGGAGGCGTTCCGCGCCGTGGACGAGGCGGTGCGATCGTTCGGCGGCCTGGACATCCTGGTCAACAACGCGGGCGTCCGCGAATACGGACCGCTCGCCGACCGGCCCGCCCAATCGTGGGAGCGGATCATCGCGGTGAACATGATGGGCACGGCGAACTGCACCCGGGCCGCGCTCCCCCATCTGCGCCGCGCGCCCGACGGCAACATCGTCAACGTTTCGTCGACCTTCGGCGTGATCGCGCGCACCGGGATGGGCCAGTACGACGCCACCAAGGCGGCGATCGTATCGATGACGAAGACGGTGGCGTGCGAAGAGGCCGGGCACGGGGTCCGCGCCAACGCCGTCTGCCCGGGCGGGGTGCTGACGCCGTACCATCTGAAGCGCTACGCGGCCGAGGGCGTTTCCCGCGAACGGCTCGAAGAGGAGCAGAAGTCGGTCCCGTTGATGGGCCGCTGGGCCGATGCGAACGAGATCGCCTGGCCGATTCTGTGGCTCGCCTCGCCGGAAGCGTCGTTCATAACCGCCGCGGCGCTCATGGTGGACGGCGGAAAATCGGCCCTTTAACCGTTGCGGGCGAGCCCCGCCGCGCTCAGCGGAACGCGACGTTCATGACCTCGTAGGACTTGGTGCCCTTGGGGGTCGTCACCTCGACCGAGTCCCCGACGGTGCGTCCGATCACGGCGCGGGCGAGTGGGGAAGTGACCGACAGCCGGCCGGCATCCACGTCGGACTCGTGCTCGCCCACGATCTGGAAGGTGCGCTCCTGCTCGGTGTCCTCGTCTGTGAGCGTGACCGTCGCGCCGAACTTGATCTCCTTGCCCGACAGCTTGCCCACGTCGATCACCTCGGCGCGCCGCATCACGTCCTCGATATCCGCCACGCGTCCTTCGACGAAGGCCTGGCGCTCGCGCGCCGCGTGGTACTCCGCGTTTTCGGACAGGTCGCCGTGCTCGCGCGCGGCGGCGATGGCGCGAATTATCTCCGGCCGCTCGACCGACTTGAGCCGCTTCAGTTCCGCTTCCAGGTGGGTATACCCTTCGGCGGTCATGGGAACCCTGTCCATGATCCGATCACCATAACGAAACCGTCCCGGCGCAAGGCGGGCCGCGTCAACTCGACACCGATGCCAAGGGACATGTCAGACCCTTGAATGTAGGATCGTCGAATACCAAGTTCAAGCATCGCCCCTTCCCCGGGCGCGGACCGCATCCCGGGCATCGCCGCTATGGTCTCCGGCGGCCGAATTCGGGTAGCCTTTGCCGACCACGGCCCGACCGCAAAACGATCTGGCAGGGAGCCGAGATGCTTCGAAGGCGTTTGGCCGACCGGCTGAAAAAGGGGATGAAGGACAAGGACGCCCGCGTGGTGTCCACGGTCCGGTTGATTCTCGCGGCGGTGAAGGACCGCGATATCGCGTCGCGTACCGGGGGCGGCGGGGGAGAGGTCAGCGACCAGGACATCCTGGGCGTCCTGCAGACGATGGTGCGGCAGCGCGAGGAAGCGATCGTCCTCTACGAGAAGGGCGGGCGGGACGAGCTCGCGCGGCAGGAAGCCGAGGAGATCCGGGTCATCAAGAGCTTTCTGCCCGAACAGATGTCGGACGACGAGACCGCGAGCGCCGTTCACGCGACGATCGCGGAGATCGGCGCCGCGGGCATCAAGGACATGGGCCGCACGATGGCGTTGCTGAAGGAGCGTTACGCCGGGCGGATGAATTTCGGCCGCGCGAGCGCGGTGGTGAAGTCCGAGTTGACGAGTCGCTAGGCCCGCGGCGCCCGCTTTGCCGCCCCCAGGAGGAGAACGGGAGCCGGAATGGCGATAGCGCCCGATTTCCTGGACGAGATCCGCACGCGCGTGGGGCTCGGCGATGTCATCGCGCGGCACGTGTCCCTCAAGCGCGCCGGGCGCGAGCTCACCGGCCTGTGTCCGTTTCACAACGAAAAGACGCCCTCTTTCACCGTCAGCGAGGAAAAGGGCTTCTTCCACTGCTTCGGCTGCGGCGCCCACGGCGACGTGATCGGCTTCGTGATGCGCCAGGAGGGGCTTTCGTTTCCCGAAGCGGTGGAGCGGCTGGCGGGCGAGGCCGGGCTCGAAGTGCCCCGATCCACGCCGGAAGAGCGCGAGGCGGCCAAGCGGGCCGCGACCCTCCACGAAGTCATGGAACGGGCCTGCCGCTTCTTCGAGGACGAGCTGAAGGGTCCGCGGGGGGCGGACGCGCGTTCCTATCTCGCCGGGCGCGGGATCGACGAGGAGACGCGCGCCCGGTTCCGGCTGGGCTACGCTCCGGATACGAGAACGGCGCTCAGAAACGCGGTGATGGACGGCGCGCACCCCGAGGCGCTTCTGGTCGAGGCGGGGCTGCTTGTCCGTCCGGAGAGCGGCACGCCCTACGATCGGTTTCGCGGCCGGGTGATCTTTCCCATCGCCGACCGCCGCGGCCGGGTCATCGCGTTCGGCGGCCGGACCCTCGGCGACGGAACCCCGAAATACCTCAATTCGCCCGAAACGCCGCTGTTCAACAAGAGCCGCGTGCTCTACGGCATGGCGACGGCGCGCGAGGCGGCGCACCGGAACGCCCGGGTCATCGTCACCGAGGGCTATACCGACGTGATCGCCCTCAACCGCGCGGGCTATGCCGAAGCGGTCGCGCCCCTCGGCACCGCCCTGACCGAGAGCCATCTGCATGCGCTCTGGCGCATGGCGCCGGAGCCGATTCTCTGCTTCGACGGGGATGCGGCCGGAAAGCGCGCGGCATACCGGGCGGCCGAGCGGGCGGTGCCGCTGCTGGAACCGGGTCGCTCCCTCCGGTTCGTCACGCTCCCCGCCGGGCAGGACCCCGACAGCCTGCTCGCCGAGGGCGGCGTCGCGGCCGTCGAGTCCTGCCTGGAAAGCAGGCGGGACCTCTTCGACCTGATCTGGGAGATGTACACCGAGGGCCGGCGGTTCGATACGCCGGAACGCGTCGCCGGCCTCAAACAGACGATGGAACGTCTCGTATACCGGATCGACAACCGCGAGGTGCAGTATCAGTACCTGACCCACTTCCGGCAGCGAATCCTCCGCCGGTTGGGTCCCCGGTGGGGCGGGCGCGCACGGAACGATACCGACGGGATCCGGATTCCATCGGGTACGCCGCCCGAGGCGCTGCCCCGCAGTACCGTCCGCTACGTCCTGGCGACCCTGTTGCGCCATCCCCCGTTGATCGAGGAGTTCTGCGAGCGCCTCGCGGACCTGGACGTCGAGGACGGGCCGGTTCGGGGGCTTTTGGAGAACATGCTCGCCCACGTCCACGAGGCGCCGGGACTTGACGAAGAAGGTCTCAAGAGCCACTTGAGCGGGGCGGATGCGGAACTGGCCGAATCGCTGCTCGGCGCCGATACCTACGCGCAATGGCGTTTTGCCGGCCCGGACGCTACAATCGGGTCGGCGCGGAAGGGCGTTTCCCATGCGCTCGACGGCCTCGGATCGGCCGGTGTAAAAGCGGATTTGGCAGCGGCGGAAATGGCACTGGCAAACGATCCCAGCCCGGCGAACGTGGAACGCTTTACCAGATTGAAGACGGCACAACTCGAGCGTCTCGAGGGCGAGGACGGGTTGCTTGCCGACGAGCCGGGCCCGGGCCCGGCGTTCGGACAACTCAGGCGGCAGTCCTGAGCGGGGCGCGGCCGGGCTTGCGGCTGCGCGGGGTACAATCGACAGGGGCGGCGATGGCCACGAAAACCACGAGCGCGACGGAAAACGGACCCGCGAGGGAAGAAAACGCTGATGCACCCCTGATCGATTCGATCGGCGGGCTGGTCAAGAAACTGATCTCGCGCGGCAAGGAACGGGGCTTCGTCACCTACGACGAGCTGAACGCCGCGCTTCCGCCCGACCAAGTCTCGTCCGAGCAGATCGAAGACACGATGACCAATCTTTCCGAGCTCGGCATCAACGTCGTCGAGGGGGAAGATTCCGAGGATGTTTCGTCCGACGACGACAAGGCCGCCGGAAACGCCACGCTGTCGACGAACACGGACGAGGACGAGGATCTCGGGCGCACCGACGATCCGGTGCGCATGTATCTGCGCGAGATGGGCAGCGTCGAACTGTTGTCGCGCGAGGGCGAGATCGCCATCGCCAAGCGGATCGAAGCCGGGCGCGAACGCATGATCGGCGCGATCAGCGAGAGTCCGCTGACGCTGCGTTCCGTTCTGGCCTGGTACGAGGCGCTCAACGACGGGACGATGCTCCTGCGCGACGTCATCGATCTCGATGCGACCTACGGCCGCGAGTTCAACAACAACGAGCTGGCGGTCGACGGCGACCGCGATGACGAAGACAGGGAAGGGCTGAACGGGGCCGCGAACGGCGGCGCGGCCAGCCATGCCGATGCCGACGGTGAGGAATCGAATGTCTCGCTGTCGGCGATGGAAGAAGCGCTCCGGCCGCAAATTCTCGATACCCTGAAGACGGTCGCGGCGACGCATGTCAGGGTCCGGCGCCTCGAGGAAAAGCGCGCGCTGGCGCACAAGGAGGGCAGGACCTTCGCCAAGGGGTCCGAGACGCGCATCCGGAAGCAGCGCGCGGCGCTGGTGGAGCTGGTCAAGAGCGTTCAGCTGCACAACGCCCGGATCGACGAGCTTGTGCAGGAGCTCTACGTCCACAACCGCAACCTGGTCGCGCTCGAGAGCAACCTCGTGCGGCTCGCCGAGCGGTCCGGCGTAAAGCGCAACAAGTTCTTCGAGCGGTATTTCGGTCACGAGACGGATTCGCGTTGGCTGAACCGGGTCTCGCGCCTGTCGGAAAAGGGCTGGAAGGAGTTCGTTTCCCGGTACAAGGACGAAATTCGTCCCCTCCGCAAGGATATTGCCCGGCTGGAGCAGGAGATCGAGATGCCGATCTCCGAGTTCCGCCGCATCGTGAACGAGGTTCAGCGCGGCGAGCGCGACGCGGCGCGGGCCAAGAAGGAGATGGTCGAGGCCAACCTCCGCCTGGTGATCTCCATCGCCAAGAAATACACCAACCGCGGACTGCAGTTCCTGGACCTGATCCAGGAAGGCAATATCGGCCTGATGAAGGCGGTCGACAAGTTCGAGTACCGCCGCGGCTACAAGTTCTCGACCTATGCGACCTGGTGGATCAGGCAGGCGATCACGCGCTCCATCGCCGACCAGGCGCGCACCATTCGCATCCCGGTCCACATGATCGAGACGATCAACAAGCTGGTTCGCGCCTCGCGTCAGATCCTGCACGAGATCGGCCGCGAACCCGCGCCGGAAGAGCTCGCGGAACGTCTCGGGATGCCGCTCGAGAAGGTGCGCAAGGTCCTCAAGATCGCCAAGGAGCCGATCAGCCTGGAAACGCCCATCGGCGACGAGGAAGACAGCCATCTCGGCGATTTCATCGAGGACAAGAACGCGGTGCAGCCGCTCGACGCTGCGATCCACGGCAATTTGCGCGAGACGACGACGCGGGTGCTGGCGAGCCTGACGCCGCGCGAGGAACGCGTGCTCAGGATGCGCTTCGGCATCGGCATGAATACCGACCATACGCTCGAAGAGGTCGGCCAGCAGTTCTCGGTCACGCGCGAGCGTATTCGCCAGATCGAGGCCAAGGCGCTGCGCAAGCTCAAGCACCCCAGCCGCTCGCGGCTTCTCCGGAGCTTCCTCGACACCTGAGCCGCGCCCCACGCGAATCCACTGCCGCGGGGCGCGGACGGTTGACCGTCCCCGACCCGCCCCATACCATCCGAAGCGGCAGACGGATGGCGCGGGTGCCCGGTTTTCGCGGGGCGGGCGCGCCCGAAGTCGGCCGGTTCCCGCCGTAGCGAAGTGGCTCGTCAGTACCGTCCGATGCGTCCGATCCAGACACTTTGTCGCGTGCACGACGTGCTTTCCGATGTCGGCTACGTCATCGGCACGCTGGGTCTCGGCTCGATGGCGGCGATCTATTGCTGGGAGGTTCTGACCCGGTATTTTCTCGGCGTTGCGACCGACTGGGCGAACGACACCTTTTCCAACGTGCTGTGCGTCACGATCTTCTCGATGGTGCCGCACGCGACCCGGCGCGGGCAGCATATCGCGATCACCCTGCTGAGCGAGTTGGTGCCGAAGCTGGGCCCGCCGCTCGCCGTCTTTACCGGCGTTTTCGGAACCGTGATGTGCCTGTTCGCCGGCTGGATGAGCCTCGAAGAGAACATCCGGCAGGTGGTCGACCAGATCGTGACCACCCAGAACTATCCCATACCCCAGTGGTGGATGTCGGTGTTCATCACATACGGTTTCGTGGGCGCCGGGCTCTATTTCTTCCGCGGGCTGTTCAGGTCGGAGGCGGTGAAAACCAGGACCTGGATCACGCCTCGGCCGGCGGAGGGCTGAGCACGCGCCATGGAATGGTGGGCGATTCTTTTGATCGGGATCGCGATCCTGGTCGCACTCTTCCTGACCGGCGCGCCGATCTTCCTCGCCTTCCTCATCATCATCATCTCCGGCGTGGTGCTCACCTTCGGCGACGCCGCGTTCGGCATGGTCGTGAACTCGATGTTCGACACCGGCACCACGGCGTCGCTGGGGACCGTGCCGCTCTTCGTCCTCTTGGGAGAAATCCTGTTCCGATCCGGCAGCATGGAGGTGCTGCTGGACTCCATCGACAAGCTGGTCGGGAAGATCCGCGGCCGCGCCTACGTGCTGTCGATCTCGCTGTCCACGGTCCTCGGCGCCTTGTCGGGGTCCGGAATCGCGGTCGCCGCGATGCTCGGACGCTCCCTGCTGCCGATGATGCGCGGGCGGGGCTACGACACCAAGCTCTCCATCGGGACGATCCTCGCCGGCGCGTGCCTTGCGCCGATCATCCCGCCCAGCATCCTCGCCATCATCGTCGGCACGCTGGCCGACGTTTCGATCGCGGCGCTCCTGATCGCGGGCGTCGTGCCGGGACTGCTGCTCGCTGCGCTCTATGTCACCGCCTGTCTTGTGAGGGTCCGCATCGATCCCAAGCTGGCCCCGGAGGACGAAGAGGTCGAGAAGGTCGACTTCGTCGGCAAGCTCAAGGCGGTCGCGGGACTGCTGCCGTTCTCCATCATCATCTTCATGGTGATGGGGCTGATCATGCTGGGCATCGCCACCCCGTCCGAATCGGCGGCGACGGGCGTGCTCGGCGCGATCCTGACCGCCGCCTATTACCGCAAGCTCAGCTGGCGGATGCTTTACGAGGCGACCGGGGAGGCGGCGCTTCTGGCCGCGGTCATCCTGCTGATCCTCGCCAGCGCGGTGATGTTCACCCAGCTTCTCGCCTTCACGGGCGCGACCCGGGCGTTGACCGAAGTCGTTACCGGAATGAACGTGCCGGCGTGGTTCATGTTCTTCCTCATGATGCTGCTGCCGTTCATTCTCTGCATGTTCATCGACCAGCTCGGCCTCATGCTGGTCGTCATCCCGATCTACCTGCCGATCATCAAGGCTCTCGAATTCGACCCGGTCTGGTTCTGGCTCCTGTTCCTGCTCAATATCACCCTCGGCGCGATCACCCCGCCCTTCGGCTACATCATGTTCGCGGTGAAGGGCGCGGCCCAGGACGTGCCGATGGGCGAGATCTTCAACGCGTCCTGGCTGTTCGTCATCCTGACGTTGATCGGCATGGTCCTGATGTCGGTCTTCCCGGGAATCGTCACGACGCTTCCGACCCTGGTTCAATAGTCTTTCTGCCGCGCGACGCGGGTCTGCGCTATGATCGGCCGGGTCGGCGCAGAGCCGGGAGATCGCTCGCATGTGGCGTCCGCCGGAACGCATCAAATGGTCACCGGAGCCCGGACGCTGGCCCAGCCGCCGGGAGGCGGCCGAAGCAAGCCTGTTCCAGCCGGTCGATATCGGCCCCCTGACCCTCGAGAGCCGGACCTGGGTTCCGGCGATGGTGCCTTGGCGCGCGACCGGGGACGGGATCGTCACGCCCGAGGTGCTGGGCTGGTACGAGCGCTTCGCCCGCGGGCGGCCCGGCGCCATCGTGGTCGAGGCCACGGGCATCCGCGACATTCCCAGCGGTCCGTTGCTGCGCATCGGAGACGACCGGTTTATCCCGGGTCTGAAGACGCTCGTCGAAACCGTCCACCGGGCCAGCGGCGGGCATACCCGGCTGCTCATCCAGATCATCGATTTCCTGGCCATCCGGAGGCGCCCGCGCCGGGATCGCTATCTCGGCGAGTTCCTGCGAATCACCGAAGACCATCGCGAGCGCCTCGACGCGGCGGACTGGTCCGAGGGACGGATTCGCGCCCGGCTTGCCGAGCTCGACGACACGGAACTGTCGGCCATCCTGTCGCCGCGCGAGTACGAGGCGTTGCAGATGGGTTACCGCGAACGGGTCACCGATCTCCATCTTCCTCACATACGCGCGCTGCCCGAGGTCCTGCCGGACCTGTTCGCCGATGCCGCCCGGCGCGCCCGGGAAGCGGGCTTCGACGGGGTCGAGCTGCACTACGCCCATGCCTATACGATGTCCCAGTTCCTGTCGCGATTGAACGACCGCGGCGACGGCTATGGCGGGTCGCTGGAAAACCGGGTTCGCCTGCCGCTCGAAGTGTTCCGGCGGGTTCGACGGACGGTCGGCGACGACTTCGCGGTCGGTTGCCGTTACCTGAGCGAGGATTGCGTCGACGGCGGCAACACCGTCGACGATTCGGCCTGGTTCGGCGCCGCCTTCGCCCGCGCCGGGTTCGACTTCCTGTCGTTGTCGCGCGGCGGGCGGTTCGAGGACGCCAAGCAGCCATCGGTCGGCGCCGCCGCCTACCCCTATACCGGGCCGAGCGGGTACGAATGCATGCCGCAATACGTATCGGACGCCCGCGGCCCGTTCGGCCGCAACGTGGAGCCCGCCGCGGCGATCCGCGCCGCCTTGCGGGCCGACGGGCACACGACTCCCGTCGTCGTCACCGGAGGCATCCACGGCTTCGGGCAGGCCGAAGCCCTGCTGCGCGACGGCAAGGCCGACATCGTCGGCTTCGCGCGGCAGAGCCTCGCCGATCCCGACTGGTTCGTGAAGGTGCGCCTCGGGCGCGGCGACGAGGTCGTGGTGTGCGAATACACCAACTACTGCGAGGCGCTGGACCAGAAACACGTCCCCGTCACCTGCAAGCTCTGGGACCGCAAGCGGCGCGACGAGCCCGGTGTCCGGATGACCGCGGACGGGAAACGCAGGCTCACCGCGCCGTTGTGGGAGCCCGGTCTGGATATCGAAGCGGCGCTGGCGTCCGGCGACGGAAAGGCCCGCAGGCGGCTCAGTTGACCTCGCGCCGGCCTTTTGGAAGCACGAACACCTGACCCGGATAGATCAGATCGGGATCGCGGATCTGGTCCTGGTTGGCCTCGTAGATCAGCGTGTACTGCACCCCGCCGCCATAGGTCCGCCGTGCGATACGCCACAGGCTGTTGCCGGGCTGGACGAAGACCACGGCATCGCGCGGCAGCCCGCTGATCGGCCCCGCGGGGAAGAAGGGCGATTCGATGCGGGCGACGACCCGACCCTCCGGTCCGATCTGGTCGATCCGCATCCGGTAGCGCTTGGGCTTGACGTTTTCGCCGAGCTCGACCCGCCAGATTCCCGTCTCGTCCGGATCCGCCCCGCCGACCGGCTTGTTGTCCAGATAGAGCTGGACGCGCGACCCCTCCGGTGCCTTGCCGCCAACCGCGACCTTGCCCTTGTCGTCGTAGTCCACCGTGTCCAGCGACAGTTCGGACGACGGGTCTTTGCCTTTTTCCGCGGAGCGGGAAGTTTTGGCGACCGGCGGCGAGGATTTCCGCCCGGCCGGCAATGCATCGGAAGGTTTTTCTGGCGCCGCCCGTGCTGCCTCGTCCGTCGTCTCGACAGGCCGGGACGAGGCAGCTTGCGGCTCGGGCGTCGGACTCCTCTGGGAGGCACCTGCCTGCGGCGCCGGCCCGGTCTCCCGTTCCGTGTCTTCGGACCCGCCGGAAGTTTCCGCCGATCGGCCTGGCGTTCCTGAAGGCGGCGCATCGGTCGAACCTTCGCCCGGTCGGGACACGCTCTTTCCGGCGGGCCGGGGGCTTCGGTGGGAGGCCGCGCCCTCGGGCGCCTTTGCCTCGGTCTGCGGGGCCCTATCGGTCGCTTCGGGGCCGGACGAATCGCGGTCGGGCGTTCGACCGACCCGCGCTTTATCGTTGGGCGTTTGGCCGACTCGCGCTTTCTCGCCGGGTGTTCGGCCGACCTGTGCTTTATCGGGGTCCCCCGCCGAGCCGGTTGCGGTCTTCCCCGGAGGCGGCGGCGCGGCGGAGGCAGCGGTTTCCCGTTTCGCCGCGCCCGGCGATGCACCCTGCTCCTTCCGGGCCGGAGCCGGGCCGCTCTCGCTCCCGGACTCCGAACCCGCCTCGGGAGCGGCCGTTCCGGAACGAGGGGGCGTATCGGGGGGTCCGGGCTTCTGCAGGACCACCGAGCTGCCCGGCCCCTCGCGCGGCACCGACAATGCGAGGGCGCCCGTCTTGCCCGGGGTCTCGCGTCCGGCGACGTCCTTGCCCGCTTCCGGAATGACCACGATGACCTTGTTCTCCGACCGGGTCTCGGTTTCGGGCCTGTCGGGGTCGGTGCGGCTTTTCGCCGTGATTTCGTGGTCGCCCGGCGGCAGCGGCCGGTCCGGGATCACGACCCAGTCGCCCCGCTTGTCGGCCTTGGTGCGGCCCACCGCCTCGCCCTTGTCGGAGACGACGACCTCCGAACCGGGCTCCGCGCGCCCGGCAACCACAGAGTCTCCCGTGGGGCTGACGCGAACGACCTCGATGCTGGGGGCCTTCTTGCTTTCCCTCCCGGGCTCCTTGGGCGTTCCGGTCTCGACGGCTTTCGGCGGGGCTGCGGCCTGCGTTCCCTTCGGCGGGGCGGGGGGAGCGGTCGGGGCCGCGCTCTCGGTCTTCGGCGCCGGCGCGGGTGTCGGAACGACGGCGCTGTCGCCGGGACGGTCCTTGCCGGTTTCCGGGACACTGCCGTCGTCGAACAGCAGGAGAACGGCCGCTATCGCGACGACCGCGGCTGCAATGCCAAGGGGAACAGCGTGCTTCTTCAACGGATTGCCACCCCGATCGAACACCGAACGCTATGCTAATATAAGCTCCGGCGGGGCAAACGAACACCCGCCGCCGCGCCGCCGGTATGTCCGGGAGAGACACCGGACCGTCAGAGCGCACATGCTGATCGGGTCGGGGAGACCCCGTTTGGGCGAACTCGTGGCTCTGCCTTTGTGGCTGGTCGTGCTGGTCGGCTTGCTGGCGACCCTCTCTTTGTTCGCCCATTTCCTGATGCCGGGTACGCGCTGGGTTCTCAGGCGCCGGGTGTACCGGGTCATCGAGGACGTCAATTCCAGGCTCAATATCGAGCTGCCGCCCTTCCTGCTGACCAAGCGCGACAGGCTTATCGACCGGCTGATCTACGACGACAGTGTGCTCGAGGCGGCCGCCGACACCGCCGCCGAGCGCGACGTTCCGCAACAGGTCGTGGTCGAGGAGGTGCGCGGATACGCCGAAGAAATCGTGCCCGGCTTCAACGCCTATTTCTATTTCCGGCTGGGCTACCGGGTCGCCCGCCGGTTCATCCGGTTCTTCTACCGCGTTCGGCTCGGCTATGCCGACTACAAGGCGCTCGACGGCGTGCGAAGCGACGTCAGCATGGTCCTGGTGATGAACCACCGGAGCAATTTCGACTATCTCCTCGTGACCTATCTCGCGTCGCGCCGCGCCGCCCTGTCCTACGCGGCAGGGGAATGGACGTTGTTCTGGCCGGTGGCGAACCTGCTGCGCGCGATGGGCGCCTATTTCGTGCGCCGGAATTCCCGCAACCCGCTCTACCGCCGCGTGGTGGAGCGCTACGTCCAGCTGGCGGTGGAGGGCCGCGTGCCCCAGGCGATCTTCCCCGAGGCGGGGCTGTCGCAGGACGGCGGGCTGCGCACGCCGAGGGCTGGGCTGATCGACTACATGATGCGCGGATTCGACGTGGAAAAATCGCCGGACATCGTCTTCATCCCGATCGGCCTCAACTACGACCGGGTCGTCGAGGACCGGACATTGCTGCTCCACGGCGACGAGGCGCTGATCAGCCAGCGCGGCACGGCGTTCATCCTGAGGTCGACGATCGCCTTTTTCGTCCGCACCTCGCTCGAACTGCTGCATGGGCGGCGCCAGCGGTTCGGCCGCGCCTGCGCCAATTTCGGTTCCCCTGTCTCGCTCAAGGCGTGGCTCTCGGCCAACGGCGTCGAGTTGAAGGGAATCGACCGCGAGACCCGCTATGCGGTGTCGATGAAGCTGGTCACCGAGCTGATGGGCGATGTGGGGAGGCTGATTCCGGTTCTGCCGGTCTCGCTGATCGCCACGGCGGTGGCGGAGAGCGCCGACCGGTCGCTGAGCGAGCTGGACCTCAAGGCGCGGGTGCATCGGCTTATCGGCGCATTCGTAAGCACCGGCGCCCACGTTTATGTTCCCTTCGGCGAGGAAAGCCGCGCGGTCAGCGACGGGTTGCAACTCCTGCTCAAGCGCAGGATCCTGCTTGAAGACCCGCCGGGCAGGTACAAGGTAAACCCCGAAGAACGCAAATTGCTCGATTTCTACGCCAGGCCCGTGAACCACTTGCTGCCAGGGCAGGAAGCCGCGTCTTGACGGCCGGCCCGGTTTTTCCCGAGGGTTGGGAGCCGCGTCTCACCGCCGAGGATTTCAGCGAGAGATGGTTGCGCTCGCCCGTCGGCGCGGTGCTGGCGAGGCCATGGTTCGATCACGCCGCGCTCTGGCTGCTCGGGCGCTGGTTCTTCCCCCTCTCGCGCCTGTGGGCGGCGGCGCGGGCCGCCAACGGGTCGATCCTGCGGTTCTACGAGGAAGTGCCGATGGATCCGGTCCCGGGGATCGGGGCGCGGCTGCGCAAGACTCTCGACCGGTTCGAGACCGCGCGCGAGGCGGTGAACGCGACGGAAGGGCGCTGGCGCCAGGTGTTCTTCGAGGAACGGGACACCGAGCTCTACCGCCTGGTGGCGATCGAGGCGGCGCGGCGCGACCGGCGCAACGCCTATAACGCGACCAGGCGCCATTTTTCCTACCTCAGGCGCCGGCGGCGGATTCTTCCGGTTCGATGGGACGTGCCGGACCCGGAGGAGATCGAAACGGATTACGGCGCATGGCTGGCCGATCCCGCGGCCGCCTTCGTGCCGCAACCCCCATTCCCCGAAGTCTTCGAATCGCAGCGTGTGCCCGGGCCCGTGGGCGAGGAATACTGGCTGCGCTTCCGCTCGCCCAGCCCGGTCATGAACGACGACGTGTTCGCCCGGGTCTACGAGCCGGTCGGCGTCGCCGATCCTCCCTCCCTCGTGTTCGGCCACGGCATCTGCGTCGAGTTCGATCACTGGCACGGGCTGGCCGACGAAGTGTTCGCCCTGTGCCGGATGGGGATCCGGGTGATCCGGCCGGAAGCGCCGTGGCACGGCCGCCGGGTGCCGGACGGCCGCTATGGCGGGGAGACGTTCATCGCCCGCGCTCCCCGCGGCGCGTTGGATACGTTCTCCGCCCAGCTGCTCGAATGGCCGGTGCTGATCGACTGGAGCCGGCGCACCAGCCGCGGCCCGGTCGCGGCGGGGGGGAGCAGCCTGGGCGCGCTGCTCGCCCAGCTCCTCGCGGTCAAGGCGACCGCCTGGCCGTCTCGGCTGCAGCCCGACGCGCTGTTCCTCATCACCCATTGCGGGCATCCCGAGGACGCGGCGCTGCGCGGCAGCATGGCGAAGCTCTGGGGCGTGCCCGAGGCCATCGCCCGACACGGCTGGACCGAGGAGGGGGCGCTGCGCTGGCTGCCGCTGCTCGATCCCCGGGGCGCGGACCCCGCGATGGACCCCGAGAACATCGTTACCGTGCTCGGCAGCCGCGACACCGTCACGCCGTTTGCGACCGGCAAGGCGCTGATCGACGAATGGCGTGTCCCCGCCCGCAACCGTTTCATCTGGCAGCGCGGCCACTTCTCGGTGCCGCTTCAGATGATTCGCGACCACCGGCCGCTCCACCGCCTGAGCGAGCGGCTGGAGAGCCTTCGTGCGTCGAGATAGCGGTGGTGGGCCCGGCAGGACTTGAACCTGCGACAACGCCGTTATGAGCGGCGCGTTCTAACCAGCTGAACTACGGGCCCGCGGCGAAGCTGCCACGGCGCCGGAACGCTGGCAAGGGCGCGCCGCGGCTCGGTTGGACCGCCCGGCCCCGGCGGGTAAAGTGTTCCCCGCGCGCAGCCGCCGCGGCCGGTCTCCCCGGGCCGCGGCGGAGAGGGGGGTTCGTGGAGACGTTCGGCAAGACTCATCTGTGGCTGCTGAACCTGTTCAAGGCCGGTTCCGGGCTGATCATATTCGCGGTGTTCGTCGTCATCGTCGTCGATGTCGGGCTGACCATCCTCGCCGGGTGGGGCGTTCCCGTGCTTCCCTGGGACCGCACCCACGGCTTGGTCGAATACGGGCTGCTGTGGTTCACCATGCTGGCCGCGCCCTGGCTCGTCCGCATCAAGGGTCATGTCTTCGTCGACGCCGTCACCCAGCTCCTGCCTCCGCGGGTCAAGCTGGTGACGGCCAAGTTCGCCTATCTCGTGGCGATCGCGGGATGTCTCGGCTTCGTCTATTTCTCGGTGCAGCTCTGGTACGAAGCGTTCATCTTCCAGGAACTCGACGATCGCGGCGCCTACTTCCCGCTCTGGACGCTCTATTTGCCGATGCCGTTCGGGTTCGGCTTGATGGCGGTCGAGTTCGGCCGCTTCCTGATCGGGGTGGACGACATGTACGGCAGCCGGATGGACGTGCGGGAAGGGGTGTAGCCCATGGAATGGTACTGGGCCTTCGCCCTCCTGCTCGGGATGGTGATTTCGTTCATGGCGCTGGGCGTTCCGGTCGCGTTTTCGTTCATCGCCACCAACTTCATCGCCGTCACGATCTTCGCGGGCACCGCGGGGCTGATCCAGGTGGCCGACAACTCGACCCAGCTGATCACCCGGTTCATCCTCGGCCCGGTGCCGATGTTCATCATGATGGGCTCGCTGTTCTTCCACACCGGGCTTGCGATCCGGGTGTTCGACGGGCTGGACGCGATCTTCGGGCGCCTGCCCGGGCGGCTCTGCTACCTCACCGTCGCCGGCGGTTCGATCTTCTCGACGCTCACCGGCTCGTCGATGGCCAACACGGCGATGCTGGGCTCGCTGATGGTGCCGGAGATGAACCGGCGCGGCTACAGCAAGAAGATGTCGATGGGTCCGATCCTCGGCACCGGCGGGCTCGCCATGATCATCCCGCCCTCGGCGCTCGGCGTGCTGCTCGCGGCGATCGCCGAGATCGACGTCGGCAGGCTCCTCGTCGCGGGGTTCCTGCCCGGCTTCCTGCTCGCCGGGCTCTACGCGGGGATGATCACGCTCCAGCTCGTCCGCAACCCCGGCTCGGCGCCCGCCTACGACGTGCCCTATATGAGCCTCGGCACCAGGGTCAGGATGGTGACGACCAACATCCTGCCGATGGGGCTGGTCGTCTTCATGGTGGTCGGCTTCATCATCCTCGGCGTCGCCACGCCGACCGAGGCGGCGGCCTGCGGCGTGCTGGGGGTGATAATCCTGGCCGCCCTGTTCCGCTCCCTCTCCTTCGGATCGATGAAGACCGCCGTCGAGGCGACCGTCCGGGTCGCCGCGATGGTGTTCCTGATCCTGATGAACTCCACCGTGTTCAGCCAGATGCTGGCCTTCTCCGGGGCGAGCAAGGGGCTGATCGAGTGGGTGACGAGCTACGAGCTCCACCGGCTGATCATCCTGTTGATGATGTTCGTCGTGCTGATCCTGCTCGGCATGTTCATGGACGCGACGTCGATGATGCTGATCACGGTGCCGATCTTCTTCCCGCTGGCGCATGCGCTCGGCTTCGACCTGATCTGGTTCGGCCTGTTCGTGCTCATCACCATCGAGATGGCGGGGACCACCCCGCCATTCGGATTATTGCTCTACGTCATGCTGGGGGTCGCGCCGAAAGGCACGACCATCCTGCAGGTTGCCGGCGCCGCGTTTCCCTTCCTGGTCTGCGACACCATCCTGATCCTGATCCTGGTCGCCTTCCCGGGCGTCGCGCTCTGGCTGCCCAGCCTGATGTGACGCGGAGCGGGAGGAGGGCCGTATGAGCAATTCGGACGGGTCGGGCTACGGCCGCAACGCGATCGTCCCCGACGAGGATTCGAGGCTCACCCACGTGACCTTCGGCACGCCGATGGGCGAGCTGATGCGGCGCTACTGGCAGCCGGTCTGCCTGTCGTCGGAGCTCGGCGAATTGCCCAAATTCCTGAGAATCCTCGGCGAGGAGCTGGTCGCCTACCGCGACAGGTCGGGGCGGGTCGGCGTGCTCGGCGCGCACTGCGCGCATCGCGGCACCTCGCTCGAATACGGCCGCATCGAGGAAGACGGCATCCGCTGCTGCTATCACGGCTGGCTCTACGACCATGAGGGCCGCTGCCTCGACCAGCCCGGCGAGCCCGCCCACAGCCGCTACAAGGACGAGGTCCGCCAGCCCTGGTACCCGGCCGAGGAATACAGGGGGCTGGTGTTCGCCTATATGGGCCCGCTGGACAAGAAGCCGCTATTGCCGCGCTACGACATCCTGGAGGACGAGGACGCCGAGTATCTGGCCTACCGCAACTACAGCCGCGGCGAGGTGGCGGCGTGCAACTGGCTGCAGCTCCAGGAGAACGCGGCCGACCCGGTCCATACCTACATCCTGCACGGGTGGAACCCCGGCCTGTTCGAGTTCTCCCAGGTGATGGCCGTCCTGCCGCGCTTCGAATACGTCCATTCCGACCGCCACGTTTCCTATATCCGCACCACCGATCTCGACAGCGGCTACCGGCTGACCCGGATCTCGACCATCTTCGTGCCGACCGCGCGGTCGGTGCCGCCGCCGGAGGTGACCGGCACCGATCCCGAGGAGACCGAGCGGGCGCGCATGGTCGGCTGGTGGGTTCCGGTCGACAACGAGAACACGGTCGGCTTCCACGTCGAACGGATCGACCCGGACAAGAAGATCTTCCAGCCGCCGCACGCGCCCGTCATCCGCGACTACGAGGAGACCCAGCGCGCGCCGGACGACTGGGAGGCGCAGGTGAGCCAGCGCGCGATCGCCCGCCATTCGCTCGAACACCTGGCGACCTCGGACCGCGGCGTCGTCATGTTCCGCCGCCGCCTGCGCGAGGCGATAGAGGCCGTGGAGCGCGGCGAGGATCCGCCGGGCATCGCCCGCGGCCCGGCCGACCGGGTGGTCCAAGTCCCGTCGCGGAACGAAGTCCTCGCACCGGCGGAGTAAGGCCGAGCGTCCCTTGATACGGCCCGTCGGGCCTACTCGGGATGACGGGTTTCTTTTTCGGCAATTCCCACCCGCCCCCACATCGTCATGCCCGGACTTGTTCCGGGCATCCACGTCCCTCCACCGCCTCGTCCGCTCCCCGCTCGCACCGCGATGCCGCAAGACGTGGATGCCCGGAACAAGTCCGGGCATGACGGAAGAAGGGTCGCGAGCCTCTCGCTCGTCAAGTCATCCACATGAGTCCATATCGAAGGGTGCGCCCGCGTCCGGTCCGACATACAAGAAAAGACGCCGCCCCGGGGGGGCGGCGTCTGACGTTCGGCGTCAAGCCGGACGAAACGGCGGAATCAGCTTCCGGCCGCCTTGTACAGCTTGGACCTCAGCTCGCTCAAGGGGACCGTGAACTTCTGCTGCTCGGCTTCGGCCCATTTCGCGCCCAGGATCGTGTCGATGTAGATCTTCGCGTACTCGGGCGGGAGGTGGTAGTCCTGCACGCCCGCCTTGCGGAGCTTCTCGTTGTCGATCTGCGCCTTCTTCTTGAGGAGCTGACCGGAAGCATTCTCGTAATGCAGACCGGCGGCGATGATCTGCGCCTGGGCCTTCTTCGACAGACTGTCGAACTTGTCCTTGTTCATCGTCGCCATGGTGGTCGAGCGGAAGAAGCCCGGGAAGATCCGGTACTTGATGAAACGCTGCCAGCCGCGGAAGGCGACCCCGCCTTCGGGCCAGGCGAGGCCCTGGACCGCGCCGCGTTCGAGAGCGGTGTAGACCTCGGCCGGATCGATGGTCTTCGGGATCGCGCCCATCGCCTTGAAGAAGGCCGTGTACAGCGCGGTCGAGCGCATCTTCAGGCCCCTGATGTCGAGCCCGGTTTCCTTGCTGAGCTTGGGCTTGTCGATCAGCCAGATCGAGAACTGCTGGGTGGTGTAGAAATTGCCCCAGCCGAGGATGATCGCGTTCGACCGCTTGGCCCATGCCTTGGCGAAGATGTCGTAGCCGCCGTTCTTGCGCCATTCCTGCGGCGGCACGTTGGCGATCCCGGTCAGCTTCGCTTCGGGCTGCGCGGCCGAGTAGTAGGTCGACGGCGACATGATGATGTCGATGAGGCCCCGCTTCAGCGCCGCGCCCTGCTTGCGGGGCGGCGTCACCTCGGGCCCGCCGAGATATTTCAGCTTAACCTCGCTCTCGTCCTCGGCCATCTTCTTGACGAAGGTCTCGAGGAAGGCCTGCGACTGGTCGTGCTTCGTCCCCAGCGCCGTCGTCACCTTGAGCTCGGTCGCCGCCTGCGCGGGCAGTGCGATCGCCGCCGCCGTAATCGCCGCGACGCCGGCCGCGGCGAGGGATCCATAAGTCAGTTTCATCGGATTCCTGCTCCCTGTCGGTTGTCGTTCGAGTTTCCGGCCCGCCCGCACGACCGGGGGCCCGATTCCGCCTTGCATACTACCAGCCGGCCGCCGGGCTGTAACCCGTCTCTCGACGCGGTTTTTTCCTGCGGAGCGCCGCCCGTCTATGATGCTTCGGGCCCCGAAACGCAGCGAGGAACACGATGGAAAACAGGCACGTCTTCTACCCGGGCGAACCGCTGGAGCCCGGTGCGATCCGGGTTACCCTGCTCGGCACCGGCACGCCGTTCCCCCGCCGCGGCCAGGCGGCGGCCGGCATGTTCGTCGAGGCGGGCCCGCACAAGATGCTGCTCGACGCGGGTCCGGGGACGCCCGCCAATTTCACCTCTCTCGAAATTCCGTTCGACGATGTCGACAAGGTGTTCTTCACCCACCATCACGTGGACCACATCGGCGGGCTCGACCAGTTCTGGATCGGCGGCTGGACATACGGAAGGCGGCGGCCGCTCAGGGTCTGGGGACCGCCCGGAACTGCCGACATCGTCGGGCATCTGCGCGATATCTATGCGTGGGACATCGAAACGCGCCGCCGCGTCTTCGATACGCTCCAGGGCTCCGAGATCGAGGCCGTCGATTACGGCGAAGGCGTCGTCTGGGAGGAAGACGGCGTTCGCGTGACCGCATTCGAGGTGGTGCACACGCCGCCGCACAACACCTTCGGGCTCAGGATCGACCATGCCGGACGGTCTTTCGTGTTCTCGGGCGATACCAAGAAATGCGACGCCCTGATCGAACGGGCGCGGGGGGTCGACCTGCTGATCCACGAGGCGTTCCCGCCGGTCGAGGTCTATGCCGACAAGGCCGGCCGGCCGATCGAGCTTGCCAGCATCATCGCCGAGCAGATCCACACCGCGCCGCGCGAGGTCGGGGAGGTGCTGGCGGAAACCCGGCCCCGGCTCGGCGTGATCTACCACATGTACAACAACGACGACGTGATCGGCCCGGCGCTCGCGCAGGTGCGGGAGGGATACGACGGGCGGGTCGAGATCGGCTACGACCTGATGGTGATCGACATCGCCGACGAGGTACGGGTGAGGCCCGCCATAGTCTCCGACAAGCCCTGGCCCGTGCGCCGCGACCGGCCGGCGGGGCATTGAGGGACGGCCCTTCGATAGGCACTTACAAAGACTAGTTGACGAGCGGGAGGTCAACGACACCTTCACCGTCAT
>JAPPIT010000158.1 GCA_028820505.1 Defluviicoccus sp. | reverse complement strand
TTCAGGCCGCCGGCATGAAGACGGCGGTGATGGACGAGATCCTGCGCCAGCGCGACCCCGACCTGAAGGCCGCCGTCGAGGCGAGCCTGGCTGGCGAGATCGGCAAGGCGTTCGACAGGCTCGGCGCCAATGTCGCGGAAGTGAAGGCCGACAATATCGCCGGCGCGGTCGCCGCGCGCTGGCTCAGGCTCTCCCATGAAGAACGCGAACGCACCGGGGTGATGGCCCCGAGCCACGCGCTGCGCGAGGGCATCAACGGCCATATCCGCGAGCGCCTGGTGCGCGAGGGCCGCATCGCCGGTCCCGCCCTGGAGACCGAGCGCCTGGTCTCGAAGGGCTACACCAACGCGGAGAAGTCGCTCGCGGCCAACTACGCGCCGGGCGACGTGGTGGCCTTTCACCGTTCCTACAAGCGCATCGGCGTCGCCAAGGGCGAGGAGCGCCGCGTCGCCGGCGTCGACCGCAGGAAGCGCGTCGTCCTGCTCGAAGCGCCGGGCGGCGGCACCGTCGCCTGGAAGCCGTCGGAAATCGGCGGGCGCAAGGGCGGAACCGAGGTCTACCGCCGCGAGAGCATCGAGCTTCGCGCGGGCGACCGCATCCGCTGGACCCGCAACGACAAGGGGCTCGGGCTTGTCAACAGCGGCGCGGCGCAAGTGATGGGCATCCGCAACGGCCGGGTGACGTTCCGCCTGGAGGACGGGCGCCGGCTCACGCTGACGCCTGGCGATCCGCAGCTCCGCCATCTCGACCGCGCCTGGTGCTCGACCGTGCATGCGTTCCAGGGGCGCACGGTCGATAATGTCATTGCCGCGATGGAGGCGAACCATCCGGCGCTGACCACGCAGAAAGCCCTCTACGTCGAAATCAGCCGCGCCCGCGACCGGGCGGAACTTGTGACCGACGACGCGCAGGCGCTCAGGGAACGGCTCGAAGCCGTTACCGGCGAGCGCATCTCGGCGCTCGAAGGCATCGAAGAGGACGTGCGCGAGCGAGCCGAACGTGACCGGGAAACCGCACCGGACGGCAGGGAACGCGAGCGCGACCGGGCCGAAGACTCCGCCGTGAAACGGATCGAAGTCGAGCGGGAGCGCGACGAAAAGGCCGCCCGGGAGAAGGCGGCGCCGGCCAGGGACAGGGCCGCGCCCTCCGCGCCGGACCGGAGCCTCGGCCGCGAGGCGCCGCAGCGCAAGGCGCCCGAGCGCGAGCCGCCAGCGAAGTCGAAAGTGCGCGAGATGGACCTAGGGTTGTAGGCCGGCCCCTTGCCACGCGTGTCGTACCCGACGCGTCTCGTCTTGCTTGACTTGCTAAAGTTGGCTCAATGGTCCTTCCGTCGAGCTGTTCTTTCTTGGGAATGACGAAATGCAACAACTGAACACCGCTATGAGGACATGGCTCTCTAACCTCGGTCGGGATCTGTTCGGGCCATATGGCTATAGAACATGGATCGTTTGCGTCAGCACCATCGTGGCGGCCTACTTCGGCGTGTACGCGGTCATGGAGTCAAGACATGACCGGCAATTGAATCGCGCGTTATTTGAGAGAAGCACGTTCATGACGATGGTTTCTTCCGGGAATAAAGGAATGTTCCTCGCGGCGATAAAGGACTTCAGTCCGGTTCAAAGAATAGAAGTCTCGGCGGCACCGAATCTGGTGAGACCGTGGAACTGGGTGGCAAAGGAGCATCCCAACGAAGCCCCACTGTTACGCTGGGCCAAGCATCGTCTCTTGTCATGCACCGCTCGGGAATGCGGTTTGGTCAACAAAGACGGAAAGGAATTATATCTGATTGATATGGTAGGCGCTGATCTTCGAGACGCGAACTTGGAGGAGGTATTTTTGGTGAATAGCCGGTTCATCAATGCCAAGCTCGACGGTGCCAACCTTCGCGGAGCCAAGTTGATGGGGTCGCTCTTGGAGTCTGTGAATGCTCGAAAGACGATCTTCATAGACGCGGATCTGACTGGCGCGGTGTTGAACGGAGCTGTATTGGTTGGCAGCAACCTAAGCAGGGCGGATTTACTACGGGCGACTTTTCGGTCCCCTGATCGGACAGTGCAGCAAAATGGCATCACAATTACCGTCCATGGCTCGCCAGCGGACTTGCGGCAAGCGAACCTCACGGGTGTAAAGAACGGATCCTCTGCCGAATTTAATAAGGCGTACTGGAACGAAACGACAATTTGGCCGAAGTGGCATACGCCCCCTTGCAAACGGAATGTCCCAGAGGACCCTTGCGATGAAGTGCAATAGGCTGCGTTACTCTCCGAACAGCGACAGGATGCGCGGTGCCGGAAGAGATATCGTCGAAATCGATCTTCACCGGCTCGGGCGACGGCAGCTCCCCGTTTGCCCGAATTGACCGTTTCACGGACCGATGTCAGTATCGGGCATGATCGGACATGGCGAGAATCGACGATGCCGAACGTTCACTTGACCGACCAGATGCACCGCTACGCTCAGGGCCAGGTCGATGCGGGCGCCTACGCCAACCTGAGCGAAGTCGTGCGCGCCGGTCTGCGGCTGCTCATGGAGCGCGACGGTGCGCGGCAATTCTACGCGCTGAAGGGCGAGCTGGAAGCGGCAGTGCGCGAGGCCGAGGCGGGAGAGTTCGAGGAATTCGACCCCCTCGCCTACGAACCCGACGCAAAATTCGAGATAGACAGGTCAGGATGACGATCCGGCTGTCCCGGCAGGCGCGTCGGGATCTGGACGAGATTCGGCGCTACACGGTCGAGACCTGGGGCCGCGAACAGTGGCTCTCCTACTACGAGGGGCTGGTGGGCACGTTCGATCGGATCGCGGCCGACCCCGACGGCGGGCGCGACCGGAGCCTGTTCGCGCCCGGATTGCGCTCCTTGAGCTACCGGCGGCACCTGGTGTTCTTCGCCCGGATTGCCGTCGCCGGTGACGCGCCGGTGATCCTTCGCATCGTACATCAGCGCCGCAACCTGCCCGCGCTTGTCTACTTCGAGGATATCGGCGGCTGAGTTCGCTCGGCAATCCGTCACTTCGGACCCTCGCCCAGCGCTTCCGTCATCGCCTTGCGCCCGTCCTTGACGATCTCGTCGAGCTCCTCCTTGCGCTTGGCGTGGATCAATTCCTGGCCGCGGAGTGTGGTCAGCAGATAGACGCCGCGGTAGATGTCCTCGATCAGCGCGACATGACCGGGCGAGAGCGCGGTCCCGGCGGGCCGGTCGAGACGCTCCTCGGCTGCGGCAAGCGTCGCGGCGCGGACGAGCTGGCTGGCCGGAATCCCCTGGCGGAGCGCCGCGTCCTCGACCAGTTGCCACTCCGAATCGGAGAACCGGATCGTGCGCGAGCGGCGGAAATCGCCCGCGCGCTCGCCGGGTTCGTTCGACTCTCCGTCGGCTTTTCGAGCGCTTCGTGCCATTTCGCTGCTCCCTTTCGGCCTCGCCGGGGACCGGCGCGGGCCAGGACCACACCCGAATCCCGCTCCGCCTGCCACGCTTCCGGCCGGGGATCAGCGCACCTGTCGCAGCCGTCGCGGCTCTCCGCCGCCTCCCGGCCGACGGTATCGCCGAGCCCTCGGGCGACGGTGGAGACCGCGCCCGGACGGTCCTCGCGGCGGGGCGATCCGGCGGATTCCGGCGCACACAATCCGTGTTTCCAGCGTATTGCATCGCCATGCGCGGGGCAATCGGGCGATAGGCGAACGTGTACCGGTGATGGACAGGAGGCCCCTGGAGATGCCTTGGGGACGACAGGGATACGAAAAACCGCGCATCGCGCCGGAGAATACACTCGTTCCGCGTTCCTGCTGTCCGCCATTGTCGTCGTCAGGGGTGCTGGAGCGCACTCCAGGGTACTCAAGGGTAGGTGCTGGCGGGCCTTGCAGCGGGCTGCGTCCGGTGTGGAGCCGAAACGCCGAAGGGCGTCAAGATAGCCAAAAATCCAAGAAAGAGCGAAGGGGGAATCGGAGCCGGCGAGAGCGGCGGATCGGAGCCGTCACGGCGCTTGAGTGGGCGTTGTCGGCGACACTGCGGAGGGACGAAGTGTCGAGCGCGGTGACGGCGGCATCGCCGGCGACGGCTGCACCAACATGTCCGCGACTGCGGCGGCTACCGCGGAGGCCGATGACGGCGAAGCCGGCACCGGCGACGCGCCCGATGATCGCGATGGCGACCGCGACCACGGTCATCAGCGCCGGCGCCGTGCATCGTGTCGTGCACGATGATCGGCGCAGCAGCCGAAGCACTCACGCGAAGCGTGGTGCGAAGGCGGACGACGCGATTGCCGACCGGCGGGTCGGCGGAGCCGACGGCGGGAGCGCACAGCGCGAGCGCCGCGCGAAGCGCGCGCGAGGACGGCATCGCCGCCGCAACGCCGTCGTCGGGAAACGAAACGAGCCGCGCCACCGCCGAAGCGATGACGCGGCCCGCGATGCGTTGCGGTCAGGCGGCCTTCATGACCGGTATGCCGAGCTGGCGTGCGCGGTCGACGAGGTTCTCGGTGATACCCGAGCCGGGGAAAGCCAGGACGCCCTTGGGCAGGAGGTTCAGCAGTTCCTCGTTGCGGCGGAACGGGGCGGCGCGGCCGTGGCGGTCCCAATCGGGTTTGCAGACGACCTGGTGGACGCCGTTGCGCTCGGCCCAGCGCGCGGCGATCTTCTCGACGCCGGGACCGCCGCCGTGGACGAGCACCATGTCGGCGTGCTTGGCGCGGGTCCTGTCGAGCATGTCGATCACCGCGCCCGGGTCGGTCACGTCCTTGCCGCCCGCGATGGCGACCAGGGTTCCCTGCGGCAGATGCGCGGCGGTCTTGCGGTCCTGCCTCGCGCGGGCGAAGTCGCGGGCGTCGATGGCGGCGGAGGTCAGCTTGCCGGTCTGCGATGCGTGGCTGCCGCGCCGGGGCCGCCAGACGTCGCCGGTCTCCGCGCGATACTGTTCGGCGGCCTGGTCGCGCATGGTCTCGAACGCGTCGCGCCGGTCGGTGAGGCACTGCGCGCGGTGGGTGGTCATCTCCAGTTCGAGGGACTTGATCTCGGTGCCGTCCTGGGCGCGCTGGAGGTCGCGGAGTTCCGGCATCAGCTTGTCGGCGGCGCGGTCGAGGCGGTTGGTCTGGCTGTCGAGCATGTTGACGAAGCCCCACAGCAGGCTCTCGCGTTCGTCGGCGAGCTGGGTGCCGTCCGGCCCGACGCCCTGGCTGAGGATGCGGAAGGACTCGGCGACGGCGGCGAGCGCATCGTCGGCGTCCCAGATCTCGCGGGTGTCGAACTCGTCGCGCTCGGGGGCCGCGCCGAACAGGGCGGCGTTGTCGCAGACGGTCGCGGTCATGGACTGCGCGCCGGCTTCGATGGTGTCGATGTTCTCGATGATGTTCA
>JAPPIT010000124.1 GCA_028820505.1 Defluviicoccus sp. | reverse complement strand
TTGTTTTCAGCGCCTTAAAAACTCGTGGATGGTCGGCCTTCGCCGACCATGACGGGGAGGAGCCGGGGTAAAGGCGCTTCTATCTGAAACCGACAGGCTCCAAGTCGTTCGCCGATCATTCGATGGCGAAGAGCGAGATCCGGACGGACGAGCGTTGCCGCGCCCCGGTGCCGACGAACAGCATCCGGTTGACCCACGCATATCCGGCGTCTCCCGTCTCCAGCCGGGCCTGGGTCCGCATGTAGTAGCTGTCGGGCGGCACCTCCTCGCCGGCCGCGAGGCGCTCGATGACGTCGGCCGGCCCGTGGCGGAAGCCGTAATTGACGACCTCGATCAGGGCGCCGTCATCGGTCTCCATGGCATAGCGGGTATCGAGCTCGGCGGTCCCGTCGGCGAAGATCGTCTGCCAGTCCGCCCCGAGGTTCAGGACGCGGCCCGAGATGTCCGGTCCCGTGACGCGTCCGCCGACGATCGGGACGATCCGCCGCCTTCCGGCCCGCCCCGCCCCCATCTCGCGGACCGGACCGAGCTCGGCGGCAATGTCGCAGAAGTGGCGGAGGCTGGGCGCTGGCTGCATGATGTCGCCTTTCCGTCGGAGTTTATGGCGCTTACAAAGACCGGTTGCCGAGCGGGAGGTCAACCGCACCTTCACCGTCATGCCCGGACTTGTTCCGGGCATCCACGTCTTGCGGCATCGCGGTGTGAGCGGGGACAAGCGAGTGGGCCGACCCACGTGGATGCCCGGAACAAGTCCGGGCATGACGAGGGAAAGGCGGACGGAAAACCGAAAATGGTCGAAAATGATCTAAAAGAGAAAAATACTCTTGACTAGGGACACGTTCGACACCATATTTCGCACAGTAGGGCATTGGAGGTAGCGGAGTTGCATGAGGCGGTTCCGGGGTGGAATCGGAAGGGAGAAAAAACCTCGTGAAATCCGTGACTTACCAAAGAATTTATCCTAAACGAGTATTTTATGCTTGACTCGGGACGCGTTTTGGGGTATATTTGCCAGAGTCGAGAAGTGGGGGCGCTGCCCCGACGTCCCCCTCAGTCGTCATGCCCGGACTTGTTCCGGGCATCCACGTCCCTCCGCCGCCTCGCCCTCGCCGGGCCCGCATCGCGACGCCGCAAGACGTGGATGCCCGGAACAAGTCCGGGCATGACGGCGGGGGGACGATGGCAGGGGAGACGCCGGCGCGCCGGTGCCGCACCCGCACGTTCGGCATTTCCGGGCGCGTCTTTGCCGACGGAAATGTCGACAGGCCGGCCGGGTCGGCAAATGTCGGCATTCCCGCTCGGCATCCGTGGGACGCGAATGTCGACCCGGTAACGATTTGTCGGCGGGCGTTGACGCGGGGCGGCTCGCGGTCGAGAAACCCGGCATGCGGGCGCAAGGAAGGGATGCAAAGGATGACGAGTTCGGAAGTTCGGGGGCCGGATGCCGTCTTTGCCGCCGGGCTGGAGGAGGGCGAGTTCAGGATCCAGCGCTGCGGCGGCTGCGGCAGGCACATCCACTATCCGCGCGCGCTGTGTCCGGCGTGCGGCGCGCCGGGTCCGGAAACCGTGCGGGCTTCGGGCCGGGGGACCGTCTACGCCACCTCGGTCGTCCGCGCCCGGCCCGGGCACGGCGAGGATTACAACATCGCGCTGGTCGATCTCGCGGAGGGGCCGCGGATGATGACCCGCGTCGTCGATACCGACCCGCAGGACGTCCGGATCGGCGACGCGGTGACCGCCTTCGTGGGCGAGATCGAGGGAAACAGGGTCGTCCTGTTTCGACCCGCCACGACCCCCTCCGGCGGAGAGGAAGGATGAGCGGCGGTCTCCGCGGCGCGGCGGCGATCGTCGGGATCGGGCTCACCGAGTTCGGAGATCTGCCGGGCCGGTCGCAGATGGAAATCATGGCCGAGGCGGTCGACTCTGCGCTCGCCGACGCCGGTATCGGCAAGGAGCGCATCGACGGCGTGTTCGGCGCCGATTTCACCGACTCGCTGATCGGGCTTTCGATGGCGGAATATCTGGGGCTGAACCCGACGGTCATCGACGGCACCAATATCGGCGGCTCCTCCTACGTCAATTTCCTTCAGTCGGCGGCGCTGGCCCTGCAGGCCGGCCTGTGCGAGGTCGCCCTGATCGCCTATGGCAGCAACGCAAGGAGCGCGGGCCGCGCGGGAAGGGGGCCGGGCCCGGTGCCCTACGAGACCGTCTACAGGCCGCGCCAGCCGATCGCCGCCTACGCGCTCGCGGCCTCGCGGCACATGCACGAATACGGCACGACCCGGGAGCAGCTCGCGGAGGTCGCGGTCGCCGCGCGGCGCTGGGCGGCGCTGAACCCGGCCGCCTTCATGCGCGACCCGCTGACCGTCGACGAGGTGCTGGCTTCGCGCATGGTCGTCGACCCGTTCACGGTGCGCGACTGCTGCCTGGTGACCGATGCCGGCGCCGCGCTGATAATGACGACGTCGGACCGCGCCCGGCATTTCCCGCGCGCGCCCGTCCATCTTCTCGGCATCGGGACCGCGACCACCCACAGCCAGATCGCCTGCATGCCGGATCTAACCGTGACGGCGGTGGCACGGTCGGCGCCCCGCGCGCTCGAAATGGCGGGTGTCGGCATTTCCGATGTCGACCTGGTGGCGCTTTACGATGCCTTCACGATCAACACGATCCTGTTCCTCGAGGATCTCGGCTTCTGCGCCAAGGGGGAAGGCGGCGCGTTCGTCGAGGGCGGCCGGATCGCGCCGGGCGGCGCATTGCCGGTCAACACCAACGGCGGCGGGCTGAGCTGCGTGCATCCCGGCATGTACGGCATGTTCCTCGTCATCGAAGCCGTCGAGCAGCTGCGCGGGCAGGCGGGCGGACGGCAGGTCGAGGACGCGGAGATCGCGCTCTGCAACGGCAACGGCGGATTGCTGTCGAGCCAGGTCACCGCCGTGCTGGGGACCGGGGCCACGCTCTGACGGGCGGCAATTGGGAAGGGGATTTCGGGATGACCACGGTACGCATCGGCGACGCCGTCAGGCGGGACGAGGATTACAGGCTGCTCAGGGGGCGGGGCCGCTATCTCGACGACGTGAACGCGCCGAACCAGGCGCGCGCCTGCGTGCTGCGCTCCCCCCACGCGCACGCCGACATCGTCGCGATCGACCTGGAAACCGCGCTGGCGGCGCCGGGCGTGCTGGCGATCCTGACGGGCGGCGATCTCGCGGCGCGCGGGCTCGGCACCGTAAGGGCGGCGGTGCCGACCCGGCGCGCGGACGGCTCGCCCGGGTTCAAGACGCCGCAGCCGCTTCTGGCCGGGGACCGGGTGCGCATGGTCGGCCAGGCCGTCGCTTTCGTCGTCGCCGGGACCGTCGAACAGGCAAGGGACGCGGCGGAGCTGATTGCGGTCGAGTACAGCCCCCTGCCCGCCCTGGTCACGGCGGACGACGCGCTCGCGCCCGGCGCGCCGGCGATCTGGGACGACAACCCGGGCAACGAGGCGTTCACCCACGAGGTCGGCGACGCGGCGGCGGCGGATGCGGGGTTCGCCCGGGCGGCCCATGTCGTGCGCCACCGGGTCTGCGTCAACCGGGTGACCGGGAACCCGATGGAGCCCCGCGGCTGCCTCGCCGCCTATGACGAATACGAGGACCGCTACACGATCCGCGCCACCATCCAGTCGGCGCACGGAATCCGGGCGATACTGGCGGAGCAGATCTTCGACCTGCCGCAAAGCCGGTTTCGGGTCGTCTGCGACAATATGGGCGGCGGGTTCGGCACGCGCGGCGGCTGCCTGCCGGAATACGCGCTGTCGCTCTGGGCGTCGGAGGTCGTCGGCCGGCCGGTCAAATGGGTCGCCGAACGCACCGAGGGCCTGCTCAGCGACGAGCAGGCGCGCGGCGGCTTCGTCGACGCCGAGCTCGCGCTCGACGCGGATTACCGGTTTCTCGCGCTGCGCACCCACACCAAGGTGCCGATCGGCGCCTACTACGCCTCGGACCGGAATTTCGGCTCGACCGTCACCGGGCTCGGCGGCCTCGCGGGGGTGTACCGGACGCCTGCCATCCACGCGAAGGTCACCGGCGCATTCACCAACACGATGACCAACGCCCAGTATCGCGGCGGCGCCAAGCCGGAGCCCTGCCACGTCATCGAGGTGATGGTCGACACCGCGGCGCGCGCGCTGGGCGTCGACCCGGCCGAGCTGCGGTCGCGCAACACGCTCGCCCCGGACGAGCTGCCCCACACGACCTGCCTGGGCGCCCGCTACGATTGCGGCGAATTTCCCGCCAACCAGACCCGCGCGCTGGATACCGGCGACTATGGCGGTTTCGAGGCGCGCCGGGAAAGCGCGCTGAAGCACGGAAAGCTGCTCGGCATCGGCATGTCGCAGACGATTTCGGGCGTCGCCATGATCAACTACGAGCATGCCGAGATCCGCTTCGACTCGGGCGGCGGCATCACGCTCCTGTGCGGCGCGATGGATCACGGCCAGGGGCACGGCACCACCTTTCGGCAAGTCCTCGCCGACCGACTCGGCATCGACATGGACGACATTCGCTACCGATATGGCGACACGGAAATCGTCACCGCGGGGGTCGGCACATTCAACGCCCGCTGCGCGGCGCTGGCCGGCTCCGCGGTGGTCGAAGCGGCCGGCAAGATCGTCGAGAAGGGCAAGCGAATCGCGGCGCACATGCTGGAAGTGCCGGAAGTCGACATCGAATTTGCCGACGGCATTTTCGGCGTTGTCGGCACCGACAGATCGGTCGACATCGGGGAGATCGCGCGGGCCGCGTTCCAGAAGCCCCGATTGCCGGCCGACATCGAGCCCGGGCTATACGAGCGGGGCGATTTCGGCAGCGACGACGGGCCGGTCTATCCCAACGGGTTCCACCTCGCGGAGGTCGAGATCGACCGCGACACCGGGCGCGTCCGCCTGGCGCGCTACAACTGCGTCGACGACGCCGGCACCGTCCTCAACCCGCTCCTGTTCGACGCCCAGGTGCATGGCGGTATCGTCCAGGGCGCCGGCCAGATCCTGATGGAGGACGTGAACTACGACGGGAACGGCCAGCTGTTGACGGCGTCGTTCATGGACTACGCGATGCCGAGGGCCGACGATTTCTGCCATTTCGAGCTCGCCGCCAACGAGGTGCCGACGAAGCGCAACCCGCTCGGCGTCAAGGGGGTCGGCGAGGCCGGAACCGTGGGCGCCATGCCGTCGATCATGAACGCGGTCAACGACGCGCTGCACCGCATCGGCGCGCCGCCGGTCGAAATGCCGGCGACCGCCGAGAAGGTGTGGCGGGCGATCCAGGCGGCGGACGGTTAGAGCGCAGGCCGGCCATGACGGAAGAGAACGGACGAGGCGGTTCCAACTAAACCGTCATGGTCTCGGCGGTACTGAGCCACCCCGTGGCATGAAACTC
>JAPPIT010000225.1 GCA_028820505.1 Defluviicoccus sp. | reverse complement strand
CCCAACGGCGAGGAGCGCTGCATCGCCTGCAAGCTGTGCGAGGCGATCTGCCCGGCCCAGGCGATCACCATCGAGGCCGAGCCGCGCGGCGACGGCAGCCGGCGGACGACGCGCTACGACATCGACATGACCAAGTGCATCTATTGCGGGTTCTGCGAGGAGGCCTGCCCGGTGGATGCCATCGTCGAGGGACCCAATTTCGAGTTCGCGACCGAGACCCGCGAGGAGCTGATGTACAACAAGGAGAAGCTTCTCGATAACGGCGACCGCTGGGAGGCGGACCTCGCCGCCAGGCTCAGCGCCGACGCGCCGTACCGCTAGGGCCGCGCGATGATCGTCCAGACCGTCGCCTTCTATCTCTTCGCGGCCGTCACCGTGGCCTCCGGCGTAATGGTGATCTCCGCGCGCAACCCGGTTCATTCGGTGCTGTTCCTGATCCTCGCCTTCTTCAACGCGGCGGGGCTGTTCGTCCTCATGGGCGCCGAGTTCATCGCCATGGTGCTGGTGATCGTCTATGTCGGCGCCGTCGCGGTTCTCTTCCTGTTCGTGGTGATGATGCTCGACATCAACTTCGTCGAGCTGCGCCAGGGTTTCCTGCAATACCTGCCCATCGGAGCGCTGATCGGGATCGTCCTCATGGCCGAGCTGGTTCTGGTCTTCGCCGGCTGGGCGTTCGCGCCGGAAGAGACAGTGACGCTGGCCTCGCCGACCCCGTCGGCGGCGGAGGTGACCAACACCCACGCGCTGGGGAAGATCCTCTACACCGACTACATCTACGCGTTCCAGGCTGCCGGGGTGATCCTGCTGATCGCCATGATCGGCGCCATCGTGCTGACGCTGCGGGCGCGGGAGGGGGTACGCAAGCAGCGCATCGGAGACCAGCTCAGGCGCGGACGCGCGGACGCGGTCGAGCTCAAGAAGGTCGAGCCGGGGAGCGGCGTCTGACGTGGTCGGTCTCGCGCATTTCCTGACGGTCGCCGCGATCCTGTTCACGCTCGGGATCTTCGGCATCTTCCTCAACCGGAAGAACGTCATCGTCATCCTGATGTCGATCGAGCTGATCCTGCTCTCGGTCAACATCAATCTCGTCGCTTTCTCGGTCCATCACGGGGACCTGGTGGGCCAGGTTTTCGCGCTGCTGGTGCTCGCCATCGCGGCGGCGGAAGCGGCGATCGGGCTCGCCATAATCGTCGTCTATTTCCGAAACCGCGGCTCCATCGCGGTCGAGGACATCAATCTCATGCGGGGCTAGGGCGTGCTGTACTCGCTTGCGGTCTTCCTGCCGCTGATCGGGGCGGCCGTAGCCGGCCTGTTCGGACGGCTGATCGGCGACCGGGCCTCGCAATACGTGACCTGCGGGGCGCTGATCGGCTCCGCCGCGATCTCGATCCTGATCCTGTACGAGGTGGCGCTCGGCGGCGAGCCCCGAACCATCGTCCTGTTCTCTTGGATGACCTCGGGCACGTTCGACGTGGTCTGGTCGCTCCGTTTCGACCAGCTGGCCGCGGTGATGGTGTTCGTCGTCACCGTGGTCTCGGCCTGCGTCCACGTCTACTCGATCGGCTACATGCACCACGACCCGTCGATCCCGCGGTTCATGGCGTATCTCAGCCTGTTCACCTTCTTCATGCTGGCGCTGGTGACGGCGGACAACCTTCTTCAGCTCTTCTTCGGCTGGGAGGGGGTGGGGCTCTGCTCCTACTTCCTGATCGGGTTCTGGTATGACCGGCCGGCGGCGAATGCCGCCGCGATCAAGGCCTTCATCGTCAACCGCATCGGCGATTTCGGCTTCGCGCTCGGCATCATGGGCGTGTTCCTGGTGTTCGGCTCGATCGATCTGTCGACCATCTTCGCGGACGCGCCGGACAAGGCGGGCGCGACGATCGCCTTCCTCGGCTACGAGGCGGACGCGCTGACGGTGCTGTGCATCCTGCTCTTCATCGGCGCGATGGGAAAATCGGCGCAGCTCGGCCTTCACACCTGGCTGCCCGACGCGATGGAGGGCCCGACCCCTGTCTCCGCGCTGATCCATGCGGCGACGATGGTCACCGCCGGCGTGTTCTTGGTCGCCCGCATGTCGCCGCTGTTCGAGCATTCGCCGGTCGCGCTGACGGTGGTCGTGGTGATCGGCGCGGCGACGGCGTTCTTCGCCGCCACAATCGGTCTCTGCCAGAACGACATCAAGCGGGTGATCGCCTATTCGACCTGCAGCCAGCTGGGCTACATGTTCTTCGCCTGCGGCGTCTCGGCCTATTCGGCGGGCATCTTCCACCTGATGACGCACGCGTTCTTCAAGGCGCTGCTGTTCCTCGGCGCGGGCTCGGTGATCCACGCGATGTCGTCCGAGCAGGACATGCGGAAGATGGGCGGGCTCTACACCCTGATCCCGCTCACCTACGGGCTCATGTGGGTGGGCAGCCTGGCGCTCGCCGGCATCCCGATCTTCGCCGGTTTCTATTCGAAGGACGTGATCATCGAGTCGGCTTTCGGCGCGCACACGATCGCCGGCGACTTCGCCTTCTGGGCCGGCATAGCGGCGGCCTTCATGACCGCGTTCTATTCGTGGCGGCTGCTGATCATGACCTTCCACGGCACGGCGAGGGCGGACGAACGCACCATGGCGCATGTCCACGAGTCGCCGAAGTCGATGACCGTTCCGCTGATCGTGCTCGCCATCGGCGCGATGTTCTCGGGCATGCTGGGCTACCGCTATTTCGTGGGCGACGGTCTCGAGGAATTCTGGGGCGACTCGATCTTCGTCCTGCCGGGCCACGACGCGCTCGAGAACGCCCACCACTCGCCGCTCTGGGTCATCGCCCTGCCGGTCGCGGTCGCGGTCGGCGGGATCGCGCTCGCCTACTGGTTCTATATGTTCAGGCCGACCATTCCGGGCGAGCTGGCCGGCAGGTTCGGCGCGATCTACCGCTTCCTGCTCAACAAGTGGTACTTCGACGAGCTCTATGACCGGCTTTTCGTCCGTCCGGCGCACCGGGTCGGGCGCGGCCTGTGGAAGGAAGGCGACGGCACGCTGATCGACGGGCTCGGCCCCGACGGGCTGTCGGCGGTGGCCCGCGTCCTTGCCCGCCGGGTCAGCATGCTCCAGTCGGGCTACGTCTATCACTACGCCTTCGCGATGCTGATCGGCGTCGCCGCGTTCGTGACCTGGTACCTCTACGCGCACGGCTAGGAGGCGAACGGCGTGACCGACTGGCCGATCCTGAGCCTGGTGATCTTCCTGCCGACGGTGGGGGCGCTGTTCGTGTTCCTGGTCCGGGGCGATGCGCGCATCGTGGCGCGCAACGCGCGGATGACGGCGCTCTGGACCTCGCTGATCACGTTCGTCCTGTCGCTCGGCATCTGGATCGACTTCGACACCTCGACGGCGTCGTTCCAGTTCGTCGAGCGCGCCGACTGGATTCCCATTCTCGGCGCGAGCTACCACCTCGGGGTCGACGGCATCTCGATGCTGTTCGTGATCCTGTCGACCTTCCTCACCCCGCTCTGCATTCTCGCGAGCTGGGAAGCGATCCAGACCCGCGTCAAGGAGTACATGATCGCCTTCCTGCTGCTCGAGACCTTCATGGTCGGCATGTTCTGCGCGCTCGATTTCGTGCTGTTCTACATCTTCTTCGAGGGCGTGCTGATCCCGATGTTCCTGATCATCGGCGTTTGGGGCGGCCCGAACCGGGTCTACGCGGCGTTCAAGTTCTTCCTCTACACGCTGACCGGCTCGGTGCTGCTGCTGGTCGCGATCATGGTGATCTATTTCGACGCTGAGACCACCGACATCGTCGAGCTGCTCAAGATCGGCTTCGATCCCGACGTGCAGATCTGGCTCTGGCTCGCCTTTTTCGCGAGCTTCGCGGTCAAAGTGCCGATGTGGCCGGTCCACACCTGGCTGCCCGACGCCCATGTCGAGGCCCCGACGGCGGGCTCGGTGATTCTCGCCGGCATTCTCCTGAAGATGGGGGCCTACGGCTTCCTGAGGTTCTCGCTGCCCATGCTGCCGGTTGCCAGCGACTTCTTCGCTCCCCTGATATTCACGCTCAGCATCATCGCGATCGTCTACACCTCGCTCGTCGCGCTCGCGCAGGAGGACATGAAGAAGCTGATCGCCTACTCGTCGGTCGCGCATATGGGCTTCGTCACCATCGGGATCTTCACCGTCCGGACGCAAGGTGTGGAAGGCGCGATCGTCCAGATGCTGAGCCACGGTGTGATCTCGGCCGCCCTGTTCCTCTGCGTCGGCGTGGTCTACGACCGGCTGCATTCGCGCGAAATCTCGCGCTACGGCGGGCTCGTCCACCGGATGCCGGTCTACGCCGCGGTGTTCATGGTGTTCATGCTGGGCTCGGTCGGACTGCCCGGGACCAGCGGTTTCGTGGGCGAATTCCTGGTCCTCGTCGGTGCTTTCCAGGTCAATACCTGGCTCGCGCTGCTCGCGACGACGGGCATCGTCCTCGGCGCGGCCTACATGCTCTACCTCTACCGCAGGGTGATTTTCGGCGAGCTCACCAAGGAAGACCTCAAGACGATGACCGATCTCAGCCGGCGCGAGATCGCGGTCTTCGCGCCGCTCGTCGCCGCGACCCTGTGGATGGGCATCTGGCCGGAACCGTTCCTGGACGTGATGCATGCATCCGTCGCCAACCTGATCGACAACTACGAAGTCGCGCTCAGGGCCGCGAACGCCGTCACGGTGGCCGGCAGATGAGGGGCGGGACATGATCGACGTGCTGCCCGAGCTGACCCTTATCCTGCCCGAGCTCGTTCTCGTCTGCGGTGCGATGGCCCTCCTGATGGTCGGCGCGTTCGCGGGCGATCGTTCTTACCATTCCGTGAGCTGGGTTTCGGTTCTCGTCATTCTCGGCGCGGGGGTGGCGGCGAGCGCGACCACGGAGCTCCGGACCACCCTGTTCGGCGATCAGTTCGTCGTCGACGCCTTCGGCCATTTCATGAAGTGGCTGGTCTTCATCGGCTCGGCGCTGGCCATCGTCATGTCCTTCGGATACAACCGGCGCGAGCAGATCGGCCGGCCCGAGTATCCGATCCTGATCGTTTTCGCGACGCTCGGCATGTCGATGATGATCTCGGCGAACGACCTGATCGCGCTCTATGTCGGGCTGGAGCTTCAGTCGCTCGCGCTCTACGTGATCGCCGCCATCCGGCGGGATTCGGCGCGCTCCTCCGAAGCCGGGCTCAAATACTTCGTTCTCGGCGCGCTGTCTTCTGGCATGCTGCTCTACGGCTGCTCGATGGTCTACGGCTTCGCCGGCTCGACCGGGTTCGAGACGCTCGCGGGGCTGTTCTCCCGCACCGACGCGGCGCCGGAGATCGGCGTGATCGTCGGGCTCGTCTTCGTCATCGCCGGGCTCGCCTTCAAGATCTCCGCCGTTCCGTTCCACATGTGGACGCCGGACGTCTACCAGGGCGCGCCGACGCCGGTCACCGCGTTCTTCGCCATCGCGCCCAAAGTCGCCGCGATGGCGCTCTTCGTCCGGGTCCTGGTGGGGCCTTTCTTCGACCTGTTCCAGCAATGGCAGCAGATCGTCGTGTTCATCGCCATCCTTTCGATGGTCCTGGGCGCGTTCGCGGCGATCTGGCAGACCAATATCAAGCGGCTTCTGGCATACAGCTCGATCGGACATGTCGGATTCGCTCTGGTCGGGCTCGCGGCCGGCAGCACCGACGGGGTGCGCGGCATCGCCATCTACATGGCGGTCTATCTGGTGATGACCGCGGGCACGTTCTGCTGCGTGCTCGCGATGCGCCAGAACGGACGCATGGTGGAGGATCTGACGGATCTTGCCGGGCTGTCCCGCAATGCGCCCCTCATGGCGCTCGCGCTCGCGATTTTCATGTTCTCGATGGCCGGGATCCCGCCGCTCGCCGGGTTCTTCTCGAAGCTCTACGTCTTTCTCGCGGCGGTCGATGCCGGGCTTTACACGCTCGCGGTGATCGGCGTGCTGACCAGCGTGGTGGCGGCCTTCTACTATCTCAGGATCGTCAAGATCATGTATTTCGACGAGCCCGCGGAAGCCTTCGACAGGCCGATGGGACGCAGCCTCGCCGCGATCGTCGCGGTCTCCAGCGTGCTGGTCGTCGCGTTCATCGCGTTCCAGACGCCCATCGTGCGCGCCGCCGAGGTCGCGGCCGCCGTCCTCTTCTTCTCCTGACCGGCCGGTGCGCCTCCCGGACGGCTACCGGCTCGTCAATCTTCCTCGGGTCGACAGCACCAACGCCGAGGCGCTCCGCCGCGCGGCGGAGGGAGCGCCGCACGGTACCGTGGTGCTGGCGGCGGAACAGACCGCGGGCCGCGGCCGGCGCGGCAGAAGCTGGCTTCCGGCGCCCGGCAATCTCTACATGACCGTCCTCGTCCGACCGCCCGCGGGACACGCCGCGGCCCAGCTTTCCTTCGTCGCCGCCGTCGCTCTCGGCGAGGCGATGGACCGCGAAACGGATTTCCGGTTCAAATGGCCCAACGATCTCCTGGCGGGGGGACGCAAGATCGCCGGCATTCTGATCGAAGCCGATGGCGAGGCGGCCGCGGTGGGAATCGGGGTCAACGCCGCCCGAACCCCGGACGGCGTCTCGGATACCGCCGCCGATCTGGGCGGGCGGATCGACGCCGCGACGCTCTGCGCCCGGATCTGCAGCACCTTCGACCGCTGGTATCGCCGCTGGCTGGACGAGGGGTTCGGTCCGGTGCGCGACGCCTGGCTCTCTCGCGCCACCGGTTTGGGCGAGGTCGTTTCGGTCCGGTCCGCGCGGGGAACCGTCAGCGGCCGTTTCGACCGTTTGACCGCGAATGGCGCGATGGTCCTCGTCGACGCGTCGGGCATCGAGACGGAAATCGCCGCGGGCGAGGTATTCTTCGGGAGGCGCGCGTGCTGCTGACCATCGATTCGGGCAACACCAACATCGTCTTTGCGCTCTACGAGGGGGAGGAACAGCGCGGCGTCTGGCGCAGCTCCAGCGACGCGAAACGCACCTCGGACGAATACGCGGTCTGGCTCAGCCAGCTGATGTCGCTTCGCGGGCTCGCCGCCTCCGACGTCGATGCCGCCATCATCGCCACCGTCGTTCCCGAGGCGCTGTTCAGCCTCAGGTCCCTGTGCAGGCGCTATTTCGACTGCGACCCGCTCGTCATCGGGGAACCCGACGTGGAGCTCGGGATCGGCGTGCTGGTCGACAGCCCGTCGGAAGTGGGCACGGATCGGCTGGTCAACGCGGTCGGCGCGCATGAGCGATTCGGCGGGCCGCTTATCGTCATCGACTTCGGCACCGCCACCACCTTCGATGTCGTCGACGCGGAAGGAAGCTATGTGGGCGGCGTGATCGCGCCCGGGATCAACCTGTCCCTCGATGCGCTCCACGCCGCCGCTGCGCAACTGCCGCGCGTGGCCGTCCGCCGTCCGCCGAGGGTGATCGGCAAGCGGACCGTGCCGGCCATGCTGTCGGGCATCTATTGGGGCTATGTCGGGCTGATCGAAGGCCTGGTCGCGCGGATCGTGGAGGAGTTCGGCACGGACATGAAAGTCATCGCCACGGGCGGGCTCGCGCCGCTCTTCGCCGAGGGCACCCCGATAATCCGCGAGGTGGATCCCGAGATGACGCTGCGCGGCCTCGCCTCGATCTGGCGCCGGAACCGGAAGGCATGAACGAGAGGCGCGACCCGCTCGCACCGGGCAGGGGCGAACTGCTGTTCGCCGCCCTCGGCGGCGCCGGAGAGATCGGGATGAACCTCAATCTCTACGGCACCCACGGGCGCTGGCTGATGGTGGATCTGGGGATCGGCTTCGGCGACGAGTCGACGCCAGGAATCGACGTGCTCGTTCCCGATCCCGGCTTCATCGTGGAACGCCGCGCCGCGCTCGAAGCCATCGTGCTGACCCACGCGCACGAGGACCATCTGGGTGCGGTCGCCGTTCTCTGGCCCAAATTGCGGTGCCCGGTCTACGCGTCCCCGTTCGCCGCGGCGGTCCTGCGACGCAAGCTTGCCGAGGCCGGTCTGGACGACGTTCCGCTCCGCACCGTCGCGCCGAACGAGCGCTTCGACGCCGGTCCCTTCGAGGTTGAATTTTTCACGGCGGCGCATTCGATTCCCGAGGGACATGTGCTGGCAATTCGCACCGAGGCGGGACTCGCTGTGCACGCGACCGACTGGAAGCTCGATCCCGCGCCCCTGGTCGGCGCCGAAACTGACATGGACGGCCTGCGCGCGCTCGGCGCCGAAGGCGTCCGCGCCCTGATGATCGATTCCACGAACGCCATGGTAGACGGCAGCGCGGGCTCGGAGGGCGCACTCCGGGAGAGTCTCACCGAGATCGTCGCCGGATGTACCGGGCGCGTGGCGGTCGCCTGCTTTTCGAGCAACATCGCGCGGATCCAGACCATCGCGCATGCGGCCGCGGCCAACGACCGCCAGACCTGCCTCGTGGGCCGTTCGATGTGGCGCATGGTCGAGGCCGCGCGGGAGACCGGCTACCTCGCCGACACGGCGCCCTTCCTGACCGAGCACGACGCGGGATACCTTCCCCCGGAAAGGGTGGCGATGGCGGTGACGGGAAGCCAGGGCGAACGGCGGGCGGCGTTGACCCGAATCGCGGCCAACGACCATCCCGCCGTCGCGCTCGAGGCCGGAGATACGGTGATCTATTCCTCGCGGCAGATCCCCGGCAACGAGGTTGCGATCGGACGGGTACAGAACCAGCTCGCCCGACAGGGGATCGAGGTGATCGTCGACGGCGCCCGCGAGACCCACGTCTCGGGCCATCCGGCGCGTGACGAGCTGCGCGCCCTATACGATTGCCTCAAACCCGCCAGCGTCGTGCCGATCCACGGCGAGGCCCGGCATCTGTTCGAACAGGTCGCGCTGGCCGAGGAGGCCGGCGTCGACGATGCGCTGGTGGCGGAGAACGGCACCCTGGTCAGGCTGATCCCCGGTCCGCTGGAGCAGGTGGGCGCGGTCGAGACGGGTCGGCTCGGCGTCGACGGCAGGCAGCTCGTGCCGCTCGACGGCCAGACGGTTCGCGCGCGCCACCGGATCGGCGCCGCCGGCTCTGCGGTGGCGACCGTCGTCCTCGACGGCCGCGGCAGGCTGGCCGCGGACCCCATGGTCTCCCTGCAGGGCGTCACCGAGCCCGAAGAGGCGGAAGAGTTCGAGGAAGACGCGATCGACGCGCTGATCGATGCCATCGAGGAGCTTCCGAGGAACGCACGGGCGGACGACGAGCGAATCGAGAAGACGGCGCGGAGCGCGGTCTCCGGCACGCTCCGGCGGGCTACGGGCAAGCGCCCCGCGATCCAGGTTCACGTGGTCCGGGTCTGAGCGGAGCCGGGGGAATGGGCTGGGTCTCCGCTATCGTCGTTTTTCTGATCCTCTGGTGGCTGGTTTTCTTCGTCACGCTTCCCTTCGGAATCCGTTCCCCGCACGAAGCCGGCGAGACGGTCGGGGAAGGACACGCGGACGGCGCCCCCGTCAGGCCCCGCCTCTGGCTGAAGGCCGGCGTGACCACCGTCATCACAACGATTGTCTGGGGCATCGTCTACTGGCTTGTCGCGTCGGACCTGATTTCGTTCCGCGGCTGAGCTCCATGTCCTATTGCGATATCGCCCCGGGCCATCCGTTTCACGGCCCCTACCACGGCACCGAGTACGGATTTCCCGTCCGCGACGACGCGATCCTGTTCGAGCGTCTGGTGTTGGAGATCAACCAGGCGGGCCTGTCCTGGCTCATCATCCTCAAGAAGCGCGAAGCGTTCTTCGACGCGTTCGAGGGCTTCGACGTCGGCAGGGTCGCGCGCTACGGCGAGACCGAACGGGCACGGCTTCTCTCCGATGCGGGGATAATCCGCAACCGGCTGAAGATCGACGCCGCGATCCACAATGCGCGCGTCATCGAGGGGTTGATCGCCGATCACGGCTCCTTCGCCGCGTGGCTCGACCTCCGGCACCCGCTGCCGAAGGACGACTGGGTGAAGCTGTTCCGGCAGACGTTTCGCTTCACCGGCGGCGAGATCACCGGCGAGTTCCTGATGAGCACGGGATACCTTCCGGGCGCGCACGACGAAAACTGCCCGGTCTATCGGGAAATCCTGGCGCTGCGTCCGCCCTGGAGCGAGGGCTGAACGGAAAGGCGCTGGAAGCGTGCGGCCCGGAACCGGATATGCCATGATCGCGGTTCGCGCGGACGTGAGAACGATGAAGAGCGCGCCCGGAAAGTCGATGCAAGGACGGAAGAGTGGCAGCAGTGGCGTCCGATGACGCGACGGCGCGTCTCGCGCTCACCGATATCTGCAAGACATTTCCCGGCGTCGTCGCGAACGACCGCGTCTCGCTCACGCTGAGACCCGGCGAAATCCACGCGCTCCTCGGCGAGAACGGGGCCGGAAAATCGACCCTGGTGAAGATCGTATACGGCGTGCTGCGCGCCGATTCGGGCGAAATGCGGTGGAACGGGCAAATCGTCCAGGTCGGGTCTCCGGCCCAGGCGCGCCGGCTGGGTATCGGCATGGTGTTCCAGCATTTCTCGCTGTTCGACTCCCTGACCGTTGCCGAGAACATCGCGCTCGGCATCGACGAAAAGGTGCCGATGCGCGATCTGACGGAGCGGATCGGGGAGGTGTCGGCGCATTACGGCCTTGCGCTCGATCCGGGCAGGCACGTGCACACGCTCTCGGTCGGCGAGCGCCAGCGGGTGGAGATCGTCCGCTGCCTGCTGCAAAACCCGAGTCTCCTGATCATGGACGAGCCCACATCGGTGCTGACCCCGCAGGAGGCGGACCGTCTGTTCGAGACGCTGCGCCAGCTCGCCGCCGAAGGCGTCACGGTGCTCTACATCTCCCACAAGCTGGAAGAGATCCGCGCGCTTTGCGAGGCCGCGACCGTGCTGCGCGGCGGAAGGGTGGTCGCGACCTGCGATCCGCGCACGGAGACCGCGCGAAGCCTCGCCCAGATGATGATCGGCGCCGAGCTCGCGACGCCCGAGCGCGGCGGCGCCGACGCAGCCGGGAACGACCGGCTGACCGTGAGAAACCTGTCGCTCGAATCCGAGCACCCGTTCGGCACGCCGATTCGCAATGTGAGTCTGAGCGTGCGCGCCGGCGAGATCCTCGGCATCGCGGGCGTCGCCGGGAACGGCCAGCCGGAGCTCCTCGCGGCGCTGAGCGGGGAGACGCTGTGCGAGGATGCCGACGCAATCCTGCTCGACGGTCGGCCGGTCGGCCGGCTGGGCCCGAGGGCGCGCCGCGCGCGCGGTGTCTGCGTCGTGCCGGAAGAACGCATGGGCCAGGGCACGGTGCCTGAGATGACTCTTTCCGAAAACGGCTTCCTCAGCGCCTACCTCCGGAGCGGGATGCTGCGGCAGGGGCTCCTGCAGGTGCGTGCCATGTCCCGCTTCGCGTCGGACATCATCCAGGCCTATAGCGTGATGGCGCCCGGACCCGCGGCGGCGGCCGGCAGTCTCTCCGGCGGCAATCTCCAGAAATTCATCATCGGGCGGGAAATCCTCCAAAACCCGGAGATTCTGATAGCCGCGCATCCGACATGGGGGGTCGACGCCGGCGCGGCGGCGGCGATCCAGCAGGCGTTGCTGGACCTCGCCAAGGCGGGCGCGGCGGTCCTGGTGGTATCGCAGGACCTCGACGAGCTGTTCGCGATCAGCGATCGCCTCGCCGTGATCTGCGAAGGCCGGCTGTCGGCCAGCCGGCTCACCAGGGACACGACCGTCGAGCAGGCCGGCCTCCTGATGGGCGGCATGTTCGACGAGGCGGGCGAGATCGTCGAGACCCATGCTGCCTAGGCTCGAACCCCGCAGCGGCGTCTCGGCCGCGATGATGCTTCTCACGCCGGCGATCGCCGTGGGCCTGACCCTGATCGCCGGGGTGATCATGTTCGCGGCGCTCGGCTTCGACCCCGGACGCGCGCTCTACACCTTCTTCGTCAAGCCCGTGTCCACCCTGTACGGCGTCTCGGAATTGCTGGTGAAGGCGACGCCGCTCGCGGTCATCGGTATCGGATTGGCGCTCGGTTTCCGCGCCAATGTGTGGAACATCGGCGCCGAGGGACAGTTCACGCTCGGCGCGATCTGCGGCGGCGGCGTCGCGCTCGCGTTCCACGGCGTCGAGAGTTGGCTGGTGCTTCCCGCGATGGCCGTCGCGGGCATCCTCGGCGGTCTGGCATGGGGCGCCATACCCGCGTTTCTCCGGGTGCGGTTCAACGCCAACGAAATCCTTACCAGCCTGATGCTGACCTATGTGGCGACGCTCTTGCTGAGCTACCTCGTCCATGGGCCGTGGCGAGACCCGGAAGGGCTGAACTTTCCGGAATCGCGCATGTTCGAAGATTCGGCGCTGCTGCCCGTGATCCTCGACGAGACCAGGCTGTCCATCGCGGCGCCGATCGCGCTCCTGATCGTCCTCGCCGGATGGGTGGTGTTGAGCCGCGCCTTTCTCGGCTTCCAGATCAAGGTGGTCGGACAGTCGCCGGCGGCCGCGAGTTACGCCGGATTCTCGGAGAAGAGGCTGATCTGGACCGTGCTCTGTGTCTCCGGCGCGCTGGCCGGCCTTGCCGGCATGTTCGAGGTGTCGGGTCCGATCGGCCAGCTCCATCCCGTCGTGTCGCCCGGCTACGGCTTCACCGCGATCATCGTCGCCTTTCTCGGCCGTCTGCATCCGGTCGGGGTCCTGTTCGCGGCCCTCCTGATCGCGCTCAGCTATCTCGGCGGGGAACTGGCGCAGATCGAGCTCAAGCTGCCGCTCGCCCTTACCGGAGTGTTCCAGGGCATGCTGCTGTTCTTCCTGCTCGGGACCGACGTGCTGATCCGATACCGCATCCGTTTCCGCCGGCGCGGCGCGCGCATCGCGCTGCCGCAGGGAGGCTGAGTTGGATACCGCCGCGGCGGTCATCGTTTCCATGATGGCGGCGGCGACGCCGCTGCTCTATGCCGCGCTCGGCGAGCTCGTGACCGAAAAATCGGGCGTTCTCAATCTCGGGGTCGAGGGGATGATGATCACGGGCGCCGTGACGGCGTTCGCCACGGCGACGATCACCGGCAGTTCGGCGATCGGCATCGTCGCCGGGGCGACGGCCGCGATGGCATTGTCGCTGATCTTCGCCGTGCTGACCCTGTCGCTCGTGGCCAACCAGGTCGCGACGGGACTGGCGCTCACTATCTTCGGCATCGGGCTCAGCGCGCTGATCGGCCAAGGCTATGTGGGCACGCCGCTGGACGCGCTGCCCAAGCTCGACATCCCCGGCGTCAGCGACATCGTCTTCATCGGTCCGGTGCTTTTCGGCCACGACTTCCTCATCTACTTCTCCTTCGTCATGGTCGGCGCGGTGGCGTGGTTTCTCTACCGGACCCGCGCCGGGCTGGTGCTCCGCGCGGTGGGCGAGTCGCACGACGCCGCGCACGCGATCGGCTACCCGGTTATCGGCATCCGCTATCTCGCGGTCGCCTTCGGCGGCGCGATGGCGGGGGTGGGCGGGGCCTATCTCTCCGTCGCCTATACCCCGATGTGGATCGAAAACATGACGGCAGGGAGGGGCTGGATCGCGCTCGCCCTCGTGGTCTTCGCGACCTGGCGGCCGGGCAGGGTGCTGCTCGGCGCCTATCTGTTCGGCGGCGTCACCATCCTGCAACTCCATGGCCAGGGTTTCGGCCTCGGCGTTGCGTCGCAGATCCTCTCGATGCTGCCCTACCTCGCGACGATCCTGGTCCTGGTGCTGATCTCCAGCGACCGCGCCCTGATCCGGCTCAACGCGCCGGCGGATATCGGCAGGGTTTTCCGGCCCGCAAGCTGATGGATGGTCATACCACCCGCCACCGTGTTGGGTTATCCTGCAACCGAACGCAGGACAAGGAGGGGCGATTCATGAAACGTGTAGGACTCTTGATTGCCGCGGTGGCCGCTCTCGGGATCGTCGCCGGGGCGCAGGCCGCGGACAAGGTCAAGGTCGGCTTCGTCTATGTCGGCCCGATCGGCGACCATGGCTGGACGTACCGCCACGATGTCGGCCGCCTCGCGATCGAGAAGCAGTTCGGGGACAAGGTCGAGACGACCTATGTCGAGAGCGTGAGCGAAGGCGCCGACGCCGAGCGTGTCATTCGTCAACTCGCCTCGACCGGCCACGACCTGATCTTCACTACCTCGTTCGGCTTCATGAACCCGACCGTCAAGGTCGCCAAGAAGTTCCCCAAGGTGAAGTTCGAACACTGCTCGGGATACAAGCGCGGGCCCAACGTCTCCACCTATCTGGCCCGCTTCTACGAGGGCCGGACGATCTCGGGCCTGATCGCGGGCAAGATGACCAAGTCGAACGTCATCGGCTACATCGCGTCGTTCCCGATTCCCGAGGTCGTGCGCGGCATCAACGCGTTCACGCTTGCACTGCGCGAGGTCAACCCGAAGGCCGAGGTCAAGGTGGTCTGGGTCAACACTTGGTACGACCCGGGCAAGGAGGGCGACGCGGCCAAGGCGCTCATCGACCAGGGCGCCGACGTCATCCTGCAGCACACCGATTCGCCGGCTCCGGCGCAGATCGCGCAGAAACGCGGGGTGTGGGCGGTCGGCCAGGCCTCCGACATGACCAAGTTCGCGCCCAAGTCGCATCTGACCGCGATCATCGACGACTGGAACAACTACTACGTCGCCCGCACGAAGGCGGTGCTCGACGGAACCTGGAAGTCGCAGGATGTCTGGCAGGGTCTCAATACCGGCATGATCGCAATGGCGCCCTACAACCCGGCGATCCCGAAGGACGTGGTCGCGCTCGCGATGCAGGCCGAGGCCGACATCAAGTCCGGCAAGCGCCACCCCTTCCAGGGACCGGTGCGCAACCAGGCCGGCAAGGTGGTCATTCCCAAGGGCAAGGCGGCGGACGACAAGATGCTGCTCTCGATGGACTGGTATGTCGAGGGCGTGCAGGGCAAGCTGCCCGGCAAGTAGAATTATCGAGCGGCAACGCTCGGAGCAGCCCGGCGCGGCCGTCGCGCCGGGCTTTTTCCTGCCGGCATCCCGCCCGCGCCCGGCGTTGCGGCGGTTCGAGTTTATTTTGTAGAGTCCGGCGCTTCCGATTTTGGCTTCGACCGGAGACGCAATGCGGCTTTCGAGCTTTTTCATGCCCACGTCGAGGGACGACCCCGCCGAGGCGCAGATCGTCTCGCATCGGCTGATGCTGCGCGCCGGCATGATCCGGCAGGCGAGCGCGGGCATCTATTCCTGGCTGCCGCTCGGCTACCGCGTGCTGCGCAACGTCGAGCGGATCGTCCGCGAGGAACAGGACCGCGCCGGCTGCCAGGAAATGCTGATGCCCACCATCCAGTCGGCCGACCTGTGGCGCGAGAGCGGGCGTTACGAGGGCTACGGCAAGGAGATGCTGCGCATCGAGGACCGTCACGGGCGCGACATGCTGTACGGTCCGACCAACGAGGAACAGATCACCGAGATCTTCAGACATTACATTAAAAGTTATAGAGAACTTCCTAAATTACTTTATCATATTCAGTGGAAATTCCGTGACGAGGTCCGTCCGCGCTTCGGCGTGATGCGGGGACGCGAGTTCCTGATGAAGGACAGCTACTCCTTCGATCTCGACTACGAAGGGGCGCGCCGGTCCTACAACAAGATGTTCGTCTCCTACCTCCGGACCTTTGCCCGGCTCGGCTTGAGGGCGATCCCGATGGAGGCCGACACCGGGCCGATCGGCGGCGATCTGAGCCACGAGTTCATCATTCTCGCGGGCACCGGCGAGAGCGAGGTCTATTGCCACCGGGTCCTGGTCGAGCAGGACGTGCTCGGGACCGACGTGGACTATGAGGGCGACCTCGCGCCCGAGGTGGAGCGCTGGACGAGCCATTACGCGGCGACCGACGAGAAGTTCGACGAGAAGGAAGCCGCCGCCCTCGGCGACGACCTGGTTCGCGCGCGCGGGATCGAGGTCGGCCACATCTTCTATTTCGGCACCAAGTATTCGAGGGCGATGAACGCGACGGTGCGTGGACCCGACGACGAGGAAATCGTCCTGGAGATGGGTTCCTACGGAATCGGGGTTTCGCGCCTCGTGGGAGCCATCATCGAGGCTTCGCATGACGACGACGGGATCGTCTGGCCGGACGCGGTTGCGCCGTTCCGGGTCGGGATCGTCAATCTCAAACCGGGCGATCCCGGCTGCGACGGCGCCTGCGAGGACATCTACCGCGCGCTCCGGGGGAGCGGCTGCGAGACCCTGATGGACGACCGCGCGCTGCGCGCCGGCGCGAAGTTCGCGGACATGGATCTGATCGGCCTGCCCTGGCAGGTCATCGCGGGCCCCCGCGGGATCGGCAACGGCAGGGTCGAACTCAAACGGCGCGATACGGGAGCGCGCGAGGAGCTTTCCATCGAATCCGCGCTGTCGCGGTTGACCGCGCCCGCCGACGCCGGGGGCCCGACCGCTTCGTGATTTTCTCGCCCTTCGAGCGCATGATCGCGATGCGCTACCTGCGCGCCCGGCGCGAAGAGGGCTTCATCTCGGTCATCGCGGGGTTTTCGCTCGCCGGCATCGCGCTGGGGGTCGGCACGCTGATCGTCGTCATGTCGGTGATGAACGGTTTCAGGGCCGAGCTCATGTCCAAGATCCTGGGCCTCAACGGCCATCTCGGGGTGCGCGCCGAGAGCGGCGCGCTGCAGGACTTCGATCCGCTGGCGAAACGGCTCAGGACCGTTCCCGGCGTCGTCAGCGTTACCCCGATTGTCGAGGGGCAGGTGATGGCGGCCGCGAACGGGGTGGCGGGCGGCGCCCTCGTCCGGGCATTGCGACCGGACGATCTGAAGGCGCGGCGCATCGTGGCCGACAACATCCGCAGCGGCAGCGTGGACGACTTCCAGGGCCGAAGCGCGGTGATGGTCGGCGACAATTTCGCGCGCCGCTACGGGCTCACCCCGGGCTCCAGGCTGCGGCTGATCTCGCCGCAGTCCAAATCGACCGCGTTCGGGACCGTGCCGCGCATCAAGACCTACAAGGTCGCCGCGATCTTCCACCTCGGCATGTTCCAGTACGACAACGGTTTCGTGTTCATGCCGCTCGAGGCGGCCCAGCTCTATTTCCGGACCGGACCGGGGGTCAGCCAGCTCGAAGTCTTTGTCGAAGACCCGGAAAACCTCGGCGGCATCAAGGAGTCGATCCGGCAGCGGGCCGGGCGCGAGCTGCGGCTGATCGACTGGCAGCAGACCAACGCCGTCTTCTTCAACGCGGTCGAGGTGGAACGGAACGTGATGTTTCTCATCCTCACGCTGATCATCCTGGTGGCCGCGTTCAACATCGTTTCCAGCCTTATCATGCTGGTGAAGGACAAGGGCTCGGCCATCGCGATCCTGAGAACCATGGGGGCGAGCCGTGCCGCGGTGATGCGGATATTCCTGCTTGCCGGGGCGTCGATCGGCATCGTCGGCACCGCGATCGGCTTCGTGCTGGGCCTGGCGTTCGCCAGCAATATCGAGACCATCCGCCGCTGGCTCGAAGGACTCTCCGGCGCCAACCTCTTCGAGGCGGAGATCTATTTTCTTTCCAGGCTGCCGTCCCGGGTCGAGACCGGGGACGTGGTTCTCGTGGTCGCCATGTCGATCGTCCTGTCGCTGCTGGCGACGCTCTATCCGGCGTGGCGGGCGGCGCGCCTCGATCCCGTGGAAGCGCTTCGCTATGAGTGACGCGGCGCCCGCCGTCGCGCTGCGGGAGGTCGCCAAGACCTACCGTCAGGCAAGCGCGGGGCTCGATGTCCTGAAATCGGTGAGCCTTTCGGTCATGCCGGGCGAAATCGTGGCCGTCGTCGGCCCTTCGGGAGCCGGCAAGTCGACGCTCCTCCATATCGCCGGCCTGCTCGACAAACCTTCCGCCGGCTCGGTTTTCTTCGGTGGCGAGGACTGCACCGCCGTCGGTGACGACCGGCGCACGGCGATCCGGCGGGGCGGCATCGGCTTCGTCTATCAGTTCCATCACCTGCTGCCGGAGTTCTCGGCGCTGGAAAACATCGTGCTGCCTCAGATGATCGCCGGGCGGCCGAGGCGGGAAGCGGCCGGCCGCGCCCGCGACCTGCTCGACCGGATCGGCCTCGCCGGGCGGGCGACCCACCGGCCCGCGCGGCTCTCGGGCGGCGAGCAGCAAAGGGTTGCCATCGGCCGCGCGCTCGCCAATAGCCCCAAGGTACTGATCGCGGACGAACCGACCGGCAATCTCGATCCGCAGACCGCGTTGTCGGTCTTCGAGGTGCTGCTCGCCACCGTCCGGGATCATGGCGTCGCCGCCCTGATAGCGACCCACAATATGGACCTCGCCGCCCGGATGGACCGCCGCCTGACGTTGCGGGACGGCACTGTCCACGCGTCCTAGGCCGAAGCCGCTCCGGCCGGCGAAATAATCCACAAGCAAGCGCTGCGCGCGATTGGCGATTCGGCGCGGCGCGTGGAATCCTTCGCCCCCGGGTCCAGATCGTCCGCGCCCCATGCCCCACGCCGATTTCGTCCATCTGAGGGTCCATACGCCCTATTCGCTGTCCGAAGGGGCGATCAAGATCGCGGATCTCGTGAAGCTCTGCATCGGCGAGGCCATGCCTGCCGTCGCGGTAACCGACACCAACAACCTCTTCGGCGCGCTGGAGTTCGCCATGGCGGCGGCCGCGGACGGGGTTCAGCCGATCGTCGGCTGTCAGCTCTCGGTGGCGCCGATGGAGACGGACGCCGCGGCCCAGGCGAACGGCCGCATGGGGGCACGTCCCGGACGTCGGGGGAAGCGCGATTTCCTGGTCCTGCTGGTGCAGGACGAGGAGGGATACCGCAACCTCATGGCGCTGGTGTCGAAAGCCTTCCTGGAGTCCGAGGCCGGCGACCCGCACGTATCTTTCCGGGACGTCGCGCTGCATGCATCGGGGCTGATCGCGCTCACCGCCGGCGCTTCCGGCGCGCTGGGCCGGCTGCTTGCCGACGGGCAGGTACAGAAGGCGAGCGGCGCGCTGCAACAGCTTCGGGAAGCGTTTCCGGGCCGGCTCTATATCGAGCTCACCCGCCATGGCGAAGAGATCGAGCGTCGCATCGAGGACGACCTGATCGACTTCGCGATGACCCACGATCTGCCGCTGGTCGCGACCAACGAGGCCTATTTCGCGGATGCCTCCATGCACGAAGCGCATGACGCCCTTCTGTGCATCGCCGAGGGCACGCATGTCGCCGAGCAGGAGCGGCGCCGACTCACGGTCGACCACCGCTTCCGGAGCGCCGACGAGATGCGCGCGCTGTTCGCCGATTTGCCGGAAGCGCTCGACAACACGCTGGCTATCGCGAGGCGCTGCGCATTCATGCCCGAGCCGTGCGAGCCGATCCTTCCGCGCTTCGAGACCTCGCGGGGAGATGACGAGGCCGAGGCCCTGGCCGCCGCCGCTCAGGCGGGGCTGGAAGCGCGCCTGCAGGCGAGCGTCTATGACGAGGGCGCGACGGACGAGCAGCGGGAGGAGGCGGCAAAACCCTACCGCGAACGCCTGGAGTTCGAGCTCCGGACCATCATCGAGATGGGTTATCCGGGCTACTTCCTGATCGTCGCCGACTTCATCCAGTGGGCCAAGAAGCAGGGGATTCCGGTGGGTCCGGGCCGCGGTTCCGGCGCGGGTTCGGTGGTCGCCTGGGCGCTGACCATCACCGATCTCGACCCGCTGCGTTTCGGGCTCCTCTTCGAGCGTTTCCTGAACCCGGACCGGGTGTCGATGCCGGACTTCGACATCGATTTCTGCCAGGACCGGCGGGACGAGGTGATCCGCTACGTCCAGGACAAGTACGGCGCCGACCGGGTGGCCCAGATCATCACCTTCGGGACGCTTCAGGCGCGCGCCGCGATCCGCGACGTCGGGCGGGTTCTCGGCATGCCTTACGGCCAGGTCGACAGGATTTCGAAGCTGGTTCCGTTCAACCCGGCGCATCCGCCGACCCTCGCAGAGGCGCTGGAGAAGGAGCCGCAACTCAGGGAAATCCGCGCCGGCGACGAACAGGTGGCGAGGCTGCTCGATCTCGCCATGGCGCTCGAGGGCCTCTACCGCCACACGTCCACTCATGCGGCCGGTGTGGTTATCGGAGACCGGCCGCTGACCGACCTCGTGCCGCTCTACCGGGACCTGCGCTCCGACCTGCCGGCGACCCAGTTCTCGATGAAGTACACCGAGCTTTCGGGGCTGGTGAAATTCGACTTCCTGGGCCTCAAGACGCTGACGGTGCTCCATCGCGCGCTCGAACGCATGCCGGAGAGGGCGCGGCCCGACCTGCTCGCCCTGCCGCTCGACGACGAGAACACATACAAAATGCTTGGCCGTGGCGATACGGCGGGCGTGTTCCAGATGGAAAGCGGCGGGATGCGCGACGCGCTGCGCCAGATGAAACCCGATTGCTTCGAGGATCTCATCGCGCTCGTCGCGCTCTACCGGCCCGGGCCGATGGACAACATCCCGCGCTACAACAACTGCAAGCACGGGCGCGAGCAGCCGGACTACCTGCACCCCGATCTCGAAGACATCCTGCGCGAGACGTTCGGGGTGATCATCTACCAGGAACAGGTCATGCAGATCGCCCAGAAGCTCTCGGGCTTCAGCCTCGCCCGGGCGGACCTGTTGCGGCGCGCGATGGGCAAGAAGATCCAGGCCGAAATGGACGCCCAGCGCGACGCTTTCGTGGACGGCGCCGTCGCGCGAGGCGTGGACCAGGCGAAGGCCCGGCAGATCTTCGATCAGGTGGACAAGTTCGCGGGCTACGGCTTCAACAAGTCCCACGCGGCGGCCTACGCGTTGATCGCCTATCAGACCGCCTGGCTGAAGGCGAACCACCCGGTCGAATTCTTCGCCGCGCTGATGACCATGGATCTCGGCAACACCGACAAGCTCGCCGTCATCCGCCAGGAGCTTCAGCGGCTCGACATCCCCCTGCTGCCGCCCGACGTCAACCGCTCCGAGGCGACATTCGCCGTCGAGACCGTCCGCAACGGCAACGAGACGAAGACGATCCGATACGCCCTCGCGGCAATTCGAAGGGTGGGCGAACAGGCGATGGCCGATCTCGCCGCCGAACGCGAAACCGGAGGCCCCTTCGAGGACGAGTTCGATTTCGCCCAACGTCTCGGCGGGGTTCTCGCGAACCGCCAACAGCTCGAAAACCTCGTTCGCGCCGGCGCGCTCGATTCGCTCAACCCCAATCGGCGGCAGGTCTTCGAAACGATCGACCACCTTGTGCGTCTCGGACAGGCGGCCGCGCAGGACCGGGAGAGCAATCAGACGAGCCTTTTCGGAGAGGACGGGAACGGCATGCCGCCGGTCGACATGCGACGGCCCGACGTGGACGACTGGACCGCGATGGAGCGCCTCGATCACGAGTTCGATGCGGTCGGGTTCTATCTCTCCGCCCATCCCCTGGACGCCTACGAACACCGGCTGAAACGTCTTGGCGCGGTCCCGTACGGCGAGGTTGCGCGCAGCGGGCGGGCGGGGACGTGCAGGCTCGCCGGGATCGTCGCGGCGCGGCAGGAACGCACATCGTCGAAGGGAAGCCGGTTCGCCTATGTGGGCCTCACCGATTCGTCGGGCTCTTTCGAGGTCGTGGTGTTCAGCGACCTTCTCGTCCAGTCCCGCGACCTGCTGGAGGCCAACGCCAGGATACTGGTTACCGCCGAGGCGCGCACCGAAGGCGACGGGCTAAGACTGATCGCCCAGCGGATCGAGCCCCTGGACCGGGCGATCGACGGAATCGAAACCGGCCTGGTGGTAAGGGTGACCGACCCCGGCTGCCTCGAGACGCTCAGGTCCGAGATCGCAAGCTGGAAGCCCGGCCGAGGCCGCGTGAGCCTGCTGATCGGCATCGAGAGCGAAAGGGAAGTCGAGGTGAAGCTGCCCGATCGCTACAGCGTGCCGGCCGAGGGTCTGCCGGCCCTCGGTGCGCTTGCCGGGGTGAGCGAAATCAGCGAAATCTGAGCCGGGGCGCCTCCGTGGCGACCCCGATTTCGCTTGCGAACCCGACCCGCCGGGTTTATCACAACCGCGCTTCGTAGAACGCACGCGGGCACGGGGAGGCGAGATCGCCTTCCATCCGGTCGGCGGAGGAGACGACGGCGTCGTTTCCCCGGCCGCACGCCCGCGGAGGGAAAACCGGACAAGGACGAACGATCATGGCAATGCCCGAGTTCACCATGCGCCAACTGCTGGAGGCCGGCGTCCATTTCGGCCACCACACAAAGCGCTGGAACCCCAAGATGTCGCCTTACATTTTCGGCGTCAGGAACGGAGTTCACATCATCGATCTGCAGCAGACGATGCCGATGCTTTATGCGGCGTTGTCCGCGATTCGAGAGGTCACCGCGGCGGGCGGGCGGATACTGTTCGTCGGAACGAAGCGCCAGGCGAGCGAACTGATCGCGGATGCCGCGGGGCGTTGCGGCCAGTACTTCGTGAACCACCGCTGGCTCGGCGGGACGCTGACCAACTGGAAAACCATCACCGCCTCCATCCAGCGCCTGCGCGATCTCGACGAGACCCTCGATACCGAGGAGAGCGGGCTGACCAAGAAGGAACTTCTGGGCCTGACCCGCGAGCGGGAAAAGCTCCAGCGCGCGCTGGGCGGCATCAAGGAGATGGGCGGGCTTCCCGACATCCTGTTCGTCGTCGACACCAACAAGGAAGCGATCGCGATCAAGGAGGCGAAGAAGCTCAACATTCCGGTGGTGGGCATCATCGACAGCAATTCCGACCCGGACGGCATCTCGTACGCGATCCCCGGGAACGACGACGCGATTCGCTCGATCGCGCTCTATTGCGACCTCGTGTCCAGAGCGGTGCTCGACGGGCTGCAGCAGGAGGCGATCGCGAGCGGCAGCGATATCGGCGAATCGGAAGAAGCCCCCATCGAGGACCTTCCCGAGGATGTCGAGGCAGAGGGCGAAGGTAAATCGCCGGAGGCTTCGGAGACCGGGGAGTCCGAGGCCGAAGCCGCGACGGAAGCCGGGGAACCGGCGCCCGAGCCCGCCGCGGAACCGGCGCCCGAGCCCGCCGCGGAACCGGCGCCCGAGTCCGCCGCGGAACCGACACCCGAGCCCGCCGCGGAACCCGAAGAGAGCGCGGCCTCCGCCTGACGAGAGCCGCCCGCGGCCGCGGGACGCTTTGATTGACATCGGACCCGTTTAGGGTCACCGAAAGCCGAAGAGGACAAGATGGCGCAGATTACCGCGGCCCTGGTCAAGACGCTTCGCGACAAGACCGGCGCCGGCATGATGGATTGCAAGAAGGCCCTGACCGAGTCGGCCGGAGATATCGACGACGCGGTCGACTGGCTGCGCAAGAACGGGCTCGCCGCGGCGGCCAAGAAGGCGGGGCGCGTCGCCGCCGAGGGGTTGGTTGCGGTCGCGACGGACGGTAACCGGGGTGCGGTCGTCGAAATCAACGCCGAAACGGATTTCGTCGGCCGCAACGACGAGTTCCAGAATTTCGTGCGCGAAGTGGCGAGTGTCGCGCTGGAGACGGACGGCCCGATCGAAGCCCTGGGCGAGGCCCGGATGGGGGAGGGGACGGTCGCTTCCCGGCTGACCGACCTGATCGCCAGGATCGGCGAAAACATGTCTCTCCGGCGCGTCGATCGGATTTCGGTCGAAAGCGGCACCGTCGGCAGCTACATCCATAACAGCGTCGCGCCGGGGCTCGGACGGATCGGCGTGCTGGTGGGCCTCGAATCGTCCGACGGTTCGGAGCGCCTCGGCACGTTCGCGCGCCAGCTCGCAATGCATGTGGCGGCGGCGAGTCCGCAGTGGACCGCGATCGAGGGCATCGACGCCGCCGCGCTCGAACGCGAGCGGGCGGTATTGACCGAGCAGGCCCGCGCGAGCGGCCGGCCGGACCATATCGTCGAGAAGATGGTCGAGGGGCGGCTGAAGAAGTTCTATGAGGAGTCGGTGCTGCTCGAGCAGACCTTCGTCATCGACGGCGAATCCAAGATTTCCCGGGCGGTGGAAGCGCTTGCCGGCGAAATCGGCGAGCCGGTGTCGGTAACCGGCTTTCACCGCTTCATGCTGGGCGAGGGGATCGAGAAGGCGGAAGACGACTTCGCGGCGGAGGTCGGCCGGCTCGGCGGCTGATCCGTCGGGCCGACCGACCCTCCCACTTGTAAAGAAAAAAGAGGCCCTCCGGACAGTGACCTACAAGCGCATACTGCTCAAGCTTTCCGGAGAGGCTTTGATGGGCCCCGGGCAGTATGGGCTGGACCCCTCCACCGTCGAACGGATCGCGCTGGAGGTCCGCTCGGTCGTGCGTATCGGTGTCCAGCTGTGCATCGTTATAGGGGGCGGCAACATATTCCGCGGCGTCTCCGGCACCGCGCAGGGCATGGAACAGGCGACGGCCGACTATATCGGCATGCTGGCGACGGTGATGAACGCGCTCGCCCTGCAAGGCGTGTTGGAGCAGCATGGCGTCGTCACGCGGGTGCTTTCCGCGATACGCATGGAGTCGGTCTGCGAGCCCTATATTCGCCGGCGCGCAATCCGGCACATGGAGAAGGGCCGGGTCGTCATCTGCGCCGCCGGCACGGGGAACCCGTTCTTCACCACCGATACGGCCGCGGCGCTCAGGGCCAGCGAGACGGGTTGCGACGCGCTCTTCAAGGGGACCCAGGTGGACGGCGTCTATTCGGCCGATCCCAAGCTCGATCGCGATGCGGTGCGCTACGACAGGCTGACCTATCTGGACGTTCTGTCGCGCGATCTCAAGGTAATGGACGCTTCGGCAATCTCGCTGGCGCGCGAAAACAGAATACCAATTCTGGTGTTTTCGCTACAAACTTCGGGGGCGCTCGCCGACATCGTGGCGGGCAACGGTACCTACACCTTAATCGCCGAAGGGGACTAGAGCCGTGGCGGACCCAGAACTAGCCGACATCGAGAGGCGAATGAACGGCGCCATCGAGGCGCTCCGGCGCGAATTCGCCGGTCTCAGGACCGGCCGGGCCTCGGCCGCGCTCCTGGAGCCGCTGACCGTCGAGGCCTATGGCAGCAAGATGCCGATCAACCAGGTGGGCACGATCGGGGTGCCGGATCCCCGGATGCTGACCGTGCAGGTATGGGACCAGGGCCAGGTCGGCTCGGTCGAAAAGGCGATCCGCGATTCCGGTCTCGGACTCAATCCCCAGACCGAAGGCAATGTTGTCAGGGTTCCGATCCCGCAATTGACCGAGGAACGCCGCGTCGAGCTCACCAAGGTTGCGAACAAGTATGCCGAACAGGCCCGGGTTGCGGTCCGGAACGTCCGGCGCGACGGCATCGACCGCTTCAGGAAAATGGAAAAAGGCGGCGAGATGTCGCAAGACGAACAGCGCGCGTGGTCGACCGAAATCCAGCAGCTGACGGACACCACCATCGCAGCGATCGACGATGCGCTATCCACCAAGGAGGCGGAGATCCTGCAGGTTTGATCGCAATGGAACCAGCCTACTCATACGCCGACGAGGCGCCGCCAACCCATGTCGCGGTGATCATGGACGGAAATGGGCGCTGGGCCGAATCCCGGGGCCTGAACCGGGCCGTCGGACACCAGAAGGGCGTGGAGTCGGCGAGGCGCGCGGTCACAAGCGCGGCAGAGCTCGGTATCTCCTATCTGACCCTGTTCGGGTTTTCCAACGAGAACTGGAGTCGGCCGGCGCAGGAGATCGAGGATCTGATGGGTCTCCTGCGACGTTATCTCCGGCAGGAAGTCGAAGAGCTTGATCGCCAGGGTGTCCGGATCCTCTTCATCGGCGACCGTTCCCGCCTCGCGGACGACATCGTCACCCTGCTCCAGATGGCGGAGCAACGTACGCGCCGCAACACCGGGCTCACGCTGACGATCGCGCTGAGCTACAGCGGACGGCAGGAAATCGCGCAAGCGGCGCGTCGGCTGGCGGCGCGGGCGGCGTCCGGGGAAATCGATCCCGACGGTATCGACGAAGCCGCGCTGGGCCGCGAGCTGTTTACGGCGAACATCCCCGACCCCGATCTCGTAATCCGCACCAGCGGAGAAAAACGGATCAGTAACTTCCTTCTGTGGCAGTGCGCTTATGCCGAGATGGTGTTCCTTGACACGCTCTGGCCGGATTTTTCCCGCGAAGACTTCGTTGTAGCCGTTCGCGAATTCCATCGGCGCGACCGGCGGTTCGGAATGACCCGTGTTGGCTAGCCTGGGTCGCGCCGAGCTCGGAAAGCGCACTCTCTCCGCCCTGGTTCTGGCGCCGATTGCGCTCCTCGCGCTCTATTTCGGATCGCCCTTCATCGAGATCGTCCTTACCGTCGCGGCCGTTGCCATGGCCTGGGAGTGGGACCGTATTTGCGGCGAGGACAGCTTCGGGTTCAGCGGGTGGACGGTAATCCTCAGTCTCGCCGTGGCGGGGGTCGCGGCATGGAGCCGGCGCTTCGATATCGTCAGCGCCGCGCTGGTGCTGGGAAGCCTCGCCGCCTATTGCGCCGCAGCGGCCTCGCGCCGAAGCCACCCGGCCTGGATCTCGGCCGGACCGATCGTGATAGGCGTACCTTGCGCGGCGCTGGTGTGGCTCCGCGGCCTTCCGATAGACGGCTTCGAGACGGCTCTGTGGCTGATCGGCGCGATCTGGGTTACCGACATTGCGGCGTTTTCCATCGGTCGGCTGGTGGGCGGCGCCCGCCTCGCCCCGCGGATCAGTCCGCACAAGACCTGGTCCGGGCTGGTCGGCGCCATCGCGGTGGCTGCGGTCTGGGGGCTCGCCTTCGCCGAGTGGGCCGACGCGCGGACGCCTTGGCTGCTGTGCCTGCTCGGCGCCATCGCGGCCGTTGTCGCCCAGGCCGGCGATCTCGGAGTTTCCTGGGTCAAGCGGCGCTTTGGGGTGAAGGATGCGAGCAACCTGATTCCGGGCCATGGCGGGGTGCTGGACCGGCTCGACGGCATGCTGATTGCCGCCCCCGCGCTGGTCGCCCTCGTCCTGGCCAGCAACACGGGAATTTTTGCATGGTGACGCCCGGCCCGCCGCGCACCGTGACGATCCTCGGGTCCACCGGATCCATCGGCTGCAGCACGGTCGACCTGATCCGGCGGCAACCCGACAGATACAAGGCGGTCGTGCTGACCGCCAACACGAATGCCGGACTTCTGGCTGAACAGGCAAGGCTGCTGGGCGCCGGGTTTGCGGTTATCGCGGACCCGTCGCGCTATCGCGCGCTCGCGGACGCGCTGGACGGAACCGGGATCGAGTGCGCCGCCGGCGCCGAGGCCCTGGTCGAAGCCGCCTGCCGGCAGTCGGATTGGGTGATGGCGGGTATCGTCGGGGCCGCCGGTCTCGCGCCCACGCTCGCCGCCGTGAGCCGCGGCGCGATCGTCGGCCTCGCCAACAAGGAGTGCCTGGTGTGCGCGGGTTCCCTGTTCATGCGCGAGGTAGAGGCAAGCGGGGCGACATTGCTCCCGGTCGATTCCGAACACAACGCGATCTATCAGGTCTTCGCTTCCGACGCGCCGGATTCGATCGAGAAAATCGTACTGACCGCTTCCGGCGGGCCGTTCCGGACCTGGTCGATGGCGGATATCGCGCGAGCCACCCCGAAACAGGCGGTCGCGCATCCGAACTGGGACATGGGCGCCAAGATATCCGTCGACTCCGCCACCATGATGAACAAGGGGCTGGAGCTGATCGAAGCCCACCACCTGTTCGGCCTGCCCGCCGATCGGATCGAGATCATCGTACACCCGCAGTCGATCGTCCATTCGATGGTCGCCTATGTCGACGGTTCGGTGCTCGCCCAGCTCGGTACGCCGGATATGCGAATCCCCATTTCATATGCGCTCGCCTGGCCGGAACGGATGAAGACCCCGAGCGAACGGCTCGATCTCAGCGCCGTCGGCAGCCTCGACTTCGAAGCACCCGATCCGGACCGGTTTCCCGCGCTCCGGCTCGCACGGGAATCGCTGATTGCCGGAGGGGCCGCGCCGACCGTGCTTAACGCCGCCAATGAGGAAGCCGTGGAGCGCTTCCTGGATGGCCGCCTCGGCTTTCTCGACATAGCGCGAATAGTGGAGGGGGTTCTCGAGGCGTTCTCGGGGGCGGAGGTCGGGAGCCTCGCCGACGTGCGCGAAGCGGACCGGCTCGCGCGTGAACGCGCCAGAGCGTTGATGGAGCCCGCGCCCGCGCGCGCCTAGCGCCGGGACGGTAATACCGATGGATTTGTTGAGCGGCGGCGTGGATATCGTCCTTCCCTTCCTGGCATTTCTCCTGGATTACGCGGTCCCCTTCCTGGTGGCGATCACCGTGCTCGTGTTCGTCCACGAAATGGGCCACTACCTCGTCGCCCGCTGGTGCGGCGTCCGGGTGGAGGTGTTTTCGGTTGGTTTCGGCTCGGAGATCTACGGCTGGACCGATTCGCGCGGCACGCGCTGGAAGCTGAGCTGGATACCGATCGGCGGCTACGTGAAGATGTTCGGCGAAATGCTGCCGCCCGCGGCTGGAGAGGTTCGGGACGAGGACAGGCTGAGCCCCGAGGAGGAGAGCGTTTCGTTCCATACCAAGTCGCTATGGCGCCGCGCGGCGATCGTGTTCGCGGGTCCGCTCGCTAATTTCCTGTTTGCCGTGGTCGTCCTCGCCGGCATCTTCGCGACCGTCGGCGAGCGCTCGACGCCGGCGAACGTCACCGCGGTAATGGACGGCAGCGCCGCCGCGCGCGCCGGGATAGAGCCCGGCGACGTGATCGTCCGCATCGACGGCACCGAAATCGAGCGTTTCGAGCAGGTCGTCCGCATCGTCCGCATGTCTGCCGGCGTAAGGCTTCGAATCGAAGTGGAGCGAAACGGCAGGCCGGTGATGCTGTTCGCGGTGCCCGACACCGTGCGGCTCACCGACGGCCCCGCCCGGGACGAGAAGATCGGCCGCCTCGGCGTGTCGCGAAGCGGGGGCGGGGTCCGCATCGTCCGTCACGACCCGGCAACCGCCGTGCTTCGCGGTTTCGGCGAGATGTTCCGCATGATCGGGGACATCTTCCAGGTCCTTGGCCAAATGTTCGCCGGGACCCGGGACACGAGCGAGCTCGGCGGCCCCATAAGAATTGCGCAGATTTCGGGCGACGTGTGGCAGACAGGTGCGGTCAGCATGCTGATTTTCCTGGCCGCGCTGTCGATCAATCTGGGGCTGATCAACCTGTTTCCGATCCCGATGCTGGATGGCGGACACCTGATGTTCTATGCGGTCGAAGCGGTGGCCGGAAGGCCGCTCGGCGAACGGGCCCGGGAGTATGGTTATCGCATGGGGATCGCCATGGTGCTCGGGCTTATGGTATTCGTGACCTGGAACGACCTGATGCAACTCCGGATAGTCGATTTTATCGTCGATCTCGTGACCTAGAAACAGTTTGAGGCAAGGCGTGCTTCGTTTATCTCGAGGGATTCCCGCGTCGGTTTGCGCCCTCGCCGCGATTCTTCTGGTCCTGGCGACGGTCGACGTTTCGCGTGCCCAGAACCCGGGCGAGCCGATCGGTGAAATCGTCGTTGAGGGCGTCCAGCGGATCGAAGCCGATACCGTCCGCTCGTACCTCACCTTCAGGACCGGCGATCGGGTCACCGACGCCGATCTCGACGAGTCCCTCAAGCGCCTGTTCCAGACCGGCCTGTTCGCGGACGTGGTCTTGCGGCGCGAGGGAAATCGGGTGGTGGTGAAGATCGTCGAGAACCCGATCATCAACAGGATCGCGTTCGAAGGTAATCTTCGCATCGACGACGATATCCTGCGCGACGAAGTCACCTTGCGTCCCCGCGTGGTGTACACGCGTTCGCGGGTACAGAGCGACATGCTGCGGATCATCGAGATCTATCGGCGTAACGGCCGTTTCGCGGCCCGCGTCGTTCCCAAGGTCGTCCAGCTGCCGCAGAATCGCGTGAACCTGATCTTCGAGATCCATGAAGGGGACCCCACGGACGTCCGGCGGATTACGTTTATCGGCAACGCGCGATTCAGCGACGGGGAATTGAGAGACGTCATCCAGACCAAGGAGACCGGGTTTTTCGCGTTTTTCAGCGGGGGAGACGTATACGATCCCGATCGTCTGGCATTCGACCAGGAGTTGCTGCGCCGCAAGTATCTGAATTCCGGCTACGCGGATTTTCGCGTGGTCTCGGCCGTTGCGGAGTTGACGCCCGACAGGGACGCCTTCTTCATCACCTTCACCCTGGAAGAGGGCAAGACGTACCGGTTCGGCAAGATCGAGGTCACCTCCGCATTGCGGGATCTCGACGTCACGGCCGTGGCGCAGGAGGTCGGGATCGAGGAGGGCGATCTTTACAGCGCCGAGGACGTGGAGGAGACGGCAGGCGCTCTTACCGATGCCGTGGGGCGTGCCGGATACGCGTTCGTCGACGTGAATTCGAAGATCGAGCGGAAACGGGCTGACCGCATTATCGACGTTACTTTCGAAGTCAAGGAAGGACCGCGCGTCTTCGTCGAAAGACTCGATATCCGCGGCAACCTCCGCACCGAGGACAGGGTGATCCGCCGCGAGTTCAGGCTGATCGAAGGCGATGTGTTCAACACCGACCTTATCCGGCGTGCCAGACGCGATCTGCGTAATCTGGGTTTCTTCGAGGAGGTGGAAATCAAGAACGTCCCGGGCTCCGCCCCCGATCAGACCGTGATCGAGACCACCGTCAAGGAACGGGCGACGGGAGAGATCTCGTTCGGCGCCGGCTATTCCACCTCGGTCGGGGGACTCGCGGAGATCGGGCTGCGCGAACGTAACCTGATCGGCAAGGGACAGGAATTAGGAATACGCGGGCAGATCGCTCAAAGGGAACAGCAGATCGAACTGAACTTCACCGAGCCCTATTTCCTCGACCGGAAGCTCGCCGCAGGTTTCGACATCTTCACCACGGCGCGGGACTATCAAAGGGAAAGTTCGTTCGATCAGCGAACCATCGGCTTCGCCCTGCGCGCCGGCTATCCGCTTGCGGAAGACCTGACCCAGAGATGGCGCTACACATTGCGTCGAGACGAGATCACCGACGTTCCCGCCAATGCTGCGGCGGCGATTGCCGAACAGGAAGGGAATTCGATGTTCTCCTCCGTAAGGCATACGATCGAATACGACACCACGGACAGCCGGTTTTCGCCTCGCGAAGGTCTGATCGCCAGCTGGGATCACGAGTTGGCGGGATTGGGCGGTTCGGTGAAATTCCTCAAGACCGAGGCAAGGGGATCGTTCTTCGTTCCGTTGACCGATGACATCACGGGGAATGCGGGCTTGGGCGGCGGTTACGTGGAAGGGTTTGGCGACGATGTCCGAATCCTGGACCGGTTCTCCCTCGGCGCCCGGGAATTGAGAGGATTTGACGCTGCCGGCGCCAGCCCGCGCGACCGGGCAACCGAAGATGCGGTGGGCGGAACCTGGTATTACGCCGGAACGTTCGGTGTATCCTTTCCGCTCGGTCTGCCGACCGAGGCGGGCATGCGCGCCCGTACCTTCTTGGACTACGGGAGCACGGGTATCGCCGGTGGCGGCTCCCCGGGCGTCCTGGATCGCTCGAGCCTGCGGGCGTCCGCCGGGGTGGGCCTGACATGGGCGTCCTTGATCGGACCGATGAATATCGATCTGGGATGGCCGATCCAAAAGGAGAGTTACGACGACACACGGCTCGTCCGGTTTACTTTCGGCACCAGGTTCTAGAGACGCCATGCGGCCGAAAAGGGCATTTTGCGGTTCCGCTATTCTCCTGGGGGTCGCGGTTGCCGTGCTGTCGATCGGGGCTTCGTCGATCGCGACGGCGCAAGACAGACCGCCCTCGATCGGTATCGTCGACGTCCAGAAGATATTGCGCGATTCGCAGGCTTCCAGGAGCCTGCAGCCGCAGATCGAGAAGCTGAGGAAAAATTACCAAAGCTCCCTCCGGAAGCGCGAGGCGGAGTTGCGAAAGGCAAGCCAGGAATTGCAGCGACAACGTGCGATCCTGTCTCCCCAGGCCTTCGCCAAGCGAAGGAACGCCTACGAGGAGACGGCGCGGAAGGCCCAGGTCGACTTTCAGCGACGCAAGCGGCAACTCGACGACGTCTATGGCGCGGCGATGCGGACCATTCAGAAATCCATGGTGGTAGCCGCGGCGAAAGTCGCGGAAGAGCGCAACTTCGATATCGTGCTGCCGAAATCCCTTGTGTTGCTTGCGGATCAAAAACTCGACATTACCGGCGAAGTCCTCCGTCGGATCGACAAGGACTTGCCGTCGATCAAGCTGGAGCCCGCCAGGCCGGCGGAGAGCAAGGCGCCAGGGTCGACGAACTGAGCATGGCGGATCCCCGTTTTTTCGATCGCGCCGGTCCGTTTCCTCTCGGCGTCCTTGCGGAACTCGCCGGCGCAACCCTCGGGGCCAATGCCGACCCGGAACGCGAGGTGGCCGATGTGGCGCCGCTTCATACCGCCGGCCCCCGCGACGTCAGTTTTTTCGATAATCGGCGCTACGCCGACAGCCTTGGCGTCAGTACGGCGGGCTCTTGCCTGATCCGGCCGTCCGACACGGAAAAAGCCCCATCCGGCATGGCGCTGCTGGTCACGGAGACGCCCTACCTCTCCTACGCCCGCGTCAGCCGGGCATTCTACCCCGTTCCCGCGGTCGATCCCGGAATCGCCCAGACGGTCGCGATCGACCCGACGGCCGCGATCGGGCCGGACTGCCGGATCGACCCCTTCGCGGTAATCGAGGCACATGCTTCGATCGGCGCGCGATGCCACATCGGTCCTCATGCCGTCATCGGAAAGGGAGTCGCGATCGGCGAGGATTCCCGAATAGGAGCGGGGTGCAGTCTCGGCAATTGCATCGTCGGCGCGCGGGTGCGCCTCTTCGCCGGCGTCCGGATCGGCGAGGCCGGATTCGGTTTCGCGACCGAACGCGAGTCGGGTACCCATGTCGACATTCCCCAGATCGGCCGCGTCGTCATCGAGGACGATGTCGTGGTCGGGGCCAATTCCACGATCGACCGGGGCGCCGGTCCCGACACGGTCATCGGCCAGGGGTCCAGAATTGATAATCTGGTCCAGATCGGGCACAATGCCGTTCTCGGACGCGGCTGCATTCTTGTCGCCCAGGCCGGCATTTCCGGAAGCGCTGAACTTGGGAATTTCGCTGTTGTCGCCGCGCAGGGCGGCGTCGCCGGACATATCAGGGTGGGTGTCGGGGCCAGGGTCGTTGCCAAGTCGGGCGCCATGCGCGATGTCGCGGACGGGGAAACCGTCGCCGGCACGCCTGCGTTACCGATCAAGCAATTCTTTCGCGGTATCGCCAGCTTGAAACGGCTGTCGGAACGGGAATAACCGTTGGACATGGACACCGTAGGGACCGAAGCCGCGACCACGAATATCGGGATCGAGCGGGTCATGGAGATGATCCCGCACCGGTATCCGTTCCTGATGATCGACCGGGTGGTGGAGGTCGTCCCCGACATTCGGGCGACCGGGCTCAAGAACGTCTCGGTCAACGAAGCGCATTTCCAGGGCCATTTTCAGAACGACAAGGTCATGCCGGGAGTGCTGCTGATCGAAGCGATGGCGCAGACGGCGGCCGTACTGGTCGTTCACACGCTGGGACCCGAATCGGAGGGCAAGCTGGTTTATTTCATGTCGGTGGACGGCGCCCGGTTTCGCAAACCGGTGGTGCCGGGCGATTCCGTGCTGGTCGAGGTGAAGAAGGTGCATCGCCGCGGCAATGTCTGGAAATTCAGCGGCAAGGCAGTCGTCGACGGGTCGGTGGTCGCGGAAGCCAAGTACGCCGCGATGATCCGGGACGGCTAGCCCCCATGGCGGAGGTTCACGCCACGGCGATCGTCGAGCCGGGGGCCCGGCTGGGGCAAGACGTTTTCGTCGGTCCTTACTGCACCGTGGGTCCCGATGTCGTACTGGAAGACGGTGTCAGACTCGTCTCGCATGTCGTCGTCTCCGGACGGACGACCGTCGGACCGCGCACCGCCGTCTATCCTTTCGCGTCGATCGGAATGCCGCCGCAGGATCTCAAATACAAGGGCGAGCCCTCCCGCCTGGAGATAGGTGCCGACAACACCATCCGCGAACATGCGACCATGAACCCGGGAACGACAGGCGGCGGGATGCTGACCCGGGTCGGCGACAACGGACTGTTCATGGCGGGTACCCATGTGGCCCATGACTGCACGGTGGGCAACCACGTTATCCTTGCCAACAACGCCTCGCTTGGCGGGCACGTCGTGGTGGACGATTACGCGATTATCGGCGGCCTCGTCGGGGTTCACCAGTTTTGCCGCGTCGGCGCGCATTCCATCGTCGGCGCCATGTCGTTGGTGGTGCAGGATGTCATCCCGTACGGTTCCGCCTCAGGCGATCGCGCCCGGCTTAACGGACTCAATGTCGTGGGTCTTCGGCGACGGGACTTCTCACGCGCGGATATACAGGCACTGCGGACCGCCTACCGTTTGTTGTTCGCGGACGAGGGCACGCTGTCCGAGCGTATCGACGATGTTGCGGAAATGTATTCCGAAAACGCTGCGGTGATGGATATCGTGGCTTTCATGCGTGCCGATTCCGCCCGCGCGATATGCCAGCCCAAGGCGGGCAATGCCCCCTAGGATCGGCGTCATCGCCGGCGCGGGCGACATGCCCGAACGGGTCATCGCGGCCTGCAGGAACTCCGGACGAAACCCCTATGTCATCGGGCTGCGGGATCAGGCCGATCCGGCGTCGTTTTCCCACCCCCCCGACGCCTGGATTCGGCTCGGCCAGGCCGGAAGGGGGGTCGAGCTCCTCAAGTCCGCCGGCGCGGAGGAGGTGGTGCTGGTCGGCGGCGTTACCAGGCCTCCGATCCGTTCCCTCCGCCCCGACGCGAAGACGGCGCGCTTTCTCGTCCGGATCGGACGGTCCTACTATCGGGACGGTTCGATTCTGAACGCGATCGCCGAGGCCCTGGAAGCGGAGGGGCTGCGTGTGGTGGCGCCGGAGACCTTCGCCCAATCGCTCGCCGCGGAAGCGCGGCTTTACGGCGATCGCGGACCCGACCCGGCGCAGGACGCCGATATCCGCCGAGGATTCGAAGTCGCGCGCGCGCTCGGCGCTCTGGATGTCGGCCAGGGGGTGATCGTCCAGCAGGGGCGCGTTATCGGGGTCGAGGCCGCGGAGGGAACCGATGCGCTGATAGAGCGCTGCGCGCCGCTCCTTGCGGAGGGCGAGGGCGGCGTTCTGGTCAAGGCGTGCAAGCCGGGGCAGGACACCCGTGTCGATCTTCCGACGATCGGCCCGCGTACCGTAGCCAATGCCGCCCGCGCGGGGCTTGCCGGCATCGCCGTCGGAGCGGGGCGCGCGCTGATCCTCGATGCCGAGACCGTGGGCCGTGAAGCGGACGCGGCCGGGCTCTTCGTCGTCGGCGTCGAAGAGCCCGAATGACGCTCAGAGCGCAGCCATGCAGGCCAGCACCTCGCCGCTGATCTTCCTTGTCGCCGGCGAACCCTCGGGAGACGAGATCGGCGGCAGGCTGATGGCGGCGTTGCGGACGTTGACCGGCGAGGAGGTACGCTTCGCCGGCGTCGGCGGCGAGGCGATGGCCGCCGAAGGCCTCGAGAGCCTGTTTCCCATTGAAGAGTTGTCCGTGATGGGGCTGGTGGAAGTTCTGCCGCGAGCGCTGTCCATCATGCGGCGGATGTCGGAGACCGCCGGGGCGATCCGACGCCTGTCCCCCGATGCGGTCGTGACGATCGACGCACCGGCGTTCGCGAACGGCGTATGGCGCCGCCTGGGAAGAGTCGATGCTCCGCTGATCCACTATGTCGCGCCGACGGTCTGGGCATGGCGCCCGGGAAGGGCACGCAAGCTCGCAAGAAAGATCGACCATCTGCTTGTCCTGCTTCCCTTCGAACCGCCCTATTTCGAGGCGGAAGGGCTGGACTGCACCTTCGTCGGTCATCCGGGGCTGGAAGCCGAGATCGAAACCGGGGAAGGCCTGGCGTTTCGCGCCCGCCACGGTATCGGGTCGGGGCCGGTGATCGGGCTGCTTCCGGGAAGCCGCCGCATGGAAATCTCCCGGCTGATGCCGGTCTTCGCCGACGCGATACGACGGATCGCGGCCGCCGAGCCCGGGATCCGGATCGTCGTTCCCGCGGTGCCTGCCCATACGGATACGATCCGGCACGCCGTGGCTCGTTGGCCCGAACCTGTCACGGTCATCGGAGACCGCCGGCAGCGTCACGCGGCGATGGCCGCCTGCGACGTGGCGCTCGCGGCATCGGGCAGTGTGACGCTCGACCTGGCGCTCGCCGGGGTGCCGATGATCGTCGCCTACAGGATGAACCCCCTTACCCTGTCGATCGTCAGGCGCATGGTCCGCATCCGATATTTCACGATCGTCAACCTGATCCTTGACCGGCCGGCGATCCCGGAGTTTCTTCAGGAGAAGTGCACGGGCGGCCGACTCGCCGAGGCGGCATTGCGGCTCCTGCGGGACACGCAAGCACGCCGGGCGCAGCGCGAAGCGGCCGCAACCGCGCTCGAAACACTTCGGCCGGAGGGAAAAAGCCCGAGCGTCCGGGCGGCCGAAGCGATACTCGATGTCTTGCGCCGGCGGTCCGGCGCCCGGAGCGAACAGGGAGCTTTTCGATGAACGATGCCGCAGACAAGTCGAACTATCGTTTTCTTCATACGATGATCCGGGTACGGGATCTCGAAAAGTCGCTCGACTTCTACACCCGCCACCTCGGCATGAATATTCTCCGGCGGCGCGAGTTCCCGGACGGTCGCTTCACGCTGGCCTTCGTCGGCTACGGCGAGGAGACCGACAACACGGTGATCGAGCTGACCCACAACTGGGACCAGGAAGACGCCTACGAGCTCGGCTCCGCGTTCGGCCATCTCGCGGTCGCGGTGCCGGACGTCTACGAGACGTGCGATGTGCTGGAGAAAGAAGGGGTCGCCATCCCGCGGCCCCCCGGCCCGATGAAGTTCGGCGGCAGCCAGACCCATATGGCGTTTATCGAAGACCCGGACGGCTACCGGATCGAACTGATCCAGCGCTCCTGAGCGCTCGGTCAGGCACGCTCCGCGAGCGGCACATAGGGGCGCTGCTCGTATCCCGTATAGAGCTGGCGGGGACGGCCGATTTTCTGGTTGGGGTCCTCGACCATCTCGTTCCACTGGGCGACCCAGCCGACCGTCCGGGCCACGGCGAACAGCACGGTAAACATGCTGACCGGAATGCCTATCGCCTTGAAGATGATGCCGGAATAGAAGTCGACATTGGGATAGAGCCGGCGCTCGACGAAGTACTCGTCTTCCAGCGCGATGCGTTCGAGCTCCATCGCCAGCTCGAGCAGCGGCTCGTTCTCGACCCCGAGCTCGTCGAGCACCTCGTGGCAGGATTCCCGCATGAGACGCGCCCGGGGATCGAAATTCTTGTAGACCCGGTGCCCGAAACCCATCAGGCGGAACGGGTCGTCGGGCTTCTTCGCTTTGTCGACGAACTCGCCTATCCGGTTGGGACTGCCGATCTCGTTGAGCATGTTGAGCACAGCTTCGTTGGCGCCGCCATGCGCGGGACCCCACAGGCTTGCGATGCCGGCCGCGATGCAGGCGAACGGGTTGGCGCCGCTGGAACCGGCCAGCCGCACCGTCGACGTCGAAGCGTTCTGTTCATGATCGGCGTGCAGGATCAGGATCCGGTCGAGGGCCTTTGCGATCACCGGGCTGATCTCGTAGTCCTCGCACGGCGTCGCGAACATCATGTGGATGAAATTTTCGGCATAGGTCAGGTCGTTGCGCGGGTAGATGAACGGCTGCCCCAGAGAATATTTGAACGCCCATGCCGCGATGGTCGGCATCTTCGCGATCATGCGGTAGGACGCGACCATGCGCTGGTAGGGATCGGCGATGTCGGTGCTGTCGTGGTAGAAGGCGGAAAGCGCGCCGACGATGCCGCACATGATCGCCATGGGATGCGCATCGCGCCGGAAGCCGTCGATGAACTTGTGGAGTTGCTCGTGCACCATCGTGTGGAAGGTGATGGAATGCACGAACGTGTCCTTCTCTTCCGGCGTCGGAAGCTCCCCGTATAGCAGGAGATAGCAGACTTCCATGAAGTCGCTGTGCGCGGCGAGATCCTCGATCGGATAACCGCGATGCAGGAGGATGCCGGCCTCGCCGTCGATGAAGGTGATCTTGGACTCGCAACTCCCGGTGGCGGTGAACCCCGGGTCGTAGGTGAACATGTCCGTCGCGCCGTAGAGCTTGCGGATGTCGATCACCTTGGGGCCGCAGCTGCCCTGCAGGACGGGGAACGTGACCTTGTCGCCGGAGGCATTGTTGACGATCGTGATGCTGTCCTCCGGCGCGTCGTTGCCACGCGTGGCGTCGTTGCCCATCTCCACAATCCCCCATTGACATGAATTGCCGGCGGCGCGCCGGCGCCGGACTTTAAAGATTTCGCGCCTTCAGATCAAATTGACGGGCTGCGCACCTCTCATTCATCGGACCCCAGAGCGTCCCGGATACGGTCGAGCGTCTCCTCCCGTCCGAGAACCGCGGCGACCTCGAATATTCCGGGCGACACGGTCTTTCCGACAAGACATGCCCGCAAAGGTTGTGCAACAGCGCCCAGCTTGGCACCCTGAGCCTGTGCGAAGCCGCGAACCGCCATCTCGATCTTGTCCTCTTCCCAGGAGTCGAGCGCGTCGAATACGTCGAGCAATTCCGAGAGCGCCGACCTGGAGTCCTCTCCCAGCTGTCTCGCCGCTTTTGCGTCGACCGCTATGGGCCGCTCGGCGACATAGAAGGCGGCGCTTTCCGCCAGAGAAACGAGGTTGTTCGCGCGTGGCGCGAGGCCGGGCATCGCGCGTATCAGCCGATCGGTGTTGTCCGAGCCGAGCGCCTTTCCGATAGCCCGCTCAAGGTGGGGTCGGATCGATTCCACGAGCGCATGGGGCTTCGTCTGCTGGATGTAATGCGCGTTGAGGCTCATCAACTTGTCGAGATCGAACCGCGCCGCGCCGCGCCCGACACGGTCGAGATCGAACCACTCGATCGCCTGGTCCCGGGCGATTATCTCATCGTCCCCATGGCTCCATCCGAGGCGCAGCAATCCGTTCGCCAGCGCGTCGGGAAGAATGCCCATATCGCGATAGGCTTCGACGCCCAGCGCGCCGTGCCGCTTGGACAGCTTGGCGCCGTCGGCGCCGTGGATCAGGGGAATATGGGCATAAGCCGGCGCTTCCCAGCCCAGCGCGCGAAAAAGCTGGGTCTGGCGAAAGGCGTTGTTGAGATGATCGTCGCCCCGGATCGCATGGGTGATCCCCATGTCGTGATCGTCGACCACGACCGCAAGCATGTAGGTCGGCGTTCCGTCGCTCCTGAGCAACACCATGTCGTCGAGTTGGCCGTTCGCCACGCGGACCGTGCCTTGCACGGCATCCTCGACGACGGTTTCGCCTTCGCGAGGCGCCTTGAAGCGAATGACCGGATCGACGCCCGACGGCGCGTCGCCGGGATCGCGGTCGCGCCAGCGCCCGTCGTAGAGCATCCTGCGCCCTTCGGCCTTGGCCCGCTCGCGCATGTCCGCGAGCTCTTCCGGCGTGGCATAACAGCGATAGGCCTTTCCTTCATCGAGCAGGCGGTGCGCCGCCTCGACGTGGCTCGGGAGACGCGAGAACTGGCGCACCGGCTCATCGTCCCAGTCGAGCCCGAGCCACGACAGGCCATCGAAAATCGCCGCGACCGCCTCGTCGGTGGAACGGCGGCGGTCGGTATCCTCGATCCTCAGCAGGAACCGGCCGCCGTGGTGGCGCGCATACAGCCAGTTGAACAGCGCCGTCCGCGCGCCGCCGATATGAAGAAACCCGGTCGGCGAGGGAGCGAAGCGGGTGACGACCGTCATGGCGGATCCTCTGGGAGCCGGTTCATCGGTACCGCGGCGCGAGAGCCCCGGCGCAAGCGTGCGCTTACACGATGAACCGAGGGCTTGGCAACGCGGGTATCCCGACCGGCACCGCATCCGGTTTTCCCTCCGCCATCGCCGCCGAGCGGGATCGCTGGGTTCTGTGGCTTCCCGTCGCGCTCGGGCTCGGGATCGCGACCTATTTCTCCCTGCCCCATGAGCCGGCATCCTGGCTCATCGTTTCGTCCCTGGCGCTGGTTACGGCCGCGTTCGTCCTCAGGCGCCGACCCTGGGGCCCCGTTCTGATCGGGCTCGCTGCCCTGGCCGGCGGGTTCTCTCTCGCCCAGGTCCGAACGGTCGCGGTGGAGGCGCCGGTGCTCGAACGGCGCATCGGGCCGGTAACGGTGACCGGGACCGTCGAGACGGTATCGCTCGACAGGCGCGGCGCGCGGCGAGTGACGATCTCCCGGGCACGGATTTCAGGTCTTCCAGCCGAACGGACTCCCCGGCGCATTCGCATCGGCGTTCGTTCCGCCGACGCCGGGCTCCAGCCGGGCGCAATTCTTTCGGTGCGCGCAATCCTCCAGCCTCCGCTCGCGCCGGTCATCCCCGGAGGGTTCGATTTCGCACGACGGGCCTGGTACCGGCAGCTGGGCGCGGTCGGTTTCGCCGTATCGCGACCGACGATCGCGCCGGCCCGCGATCCGCCCGGTCTCCGCGCCCGCATCGATCTCCTCCGCCAGAGGATCGTTCAAAGGATCGCGAACGTTCTGCCGGGCGAAGACGGCGCCATTGCCGCCGCGCTGACCGCGGGAGAGCGCGGCGGCATTCCGGAACCGGTTCTGGTCGCGATGCGCGACGCCGGGCTCGCTCATCTGCTGGCGATCTCGGGACTTCATTTCTCGCTCGTGGCGGCCCTTCTGTTCGGCGGGTTGAGGGCTGCGCTCGCCGCGGTCCCCTTCATTGCGCTGCGCTATCCGATCAAGAAATGGGCGGCGGCCGGCGCGCTCGCGGGTGCGCTGGTCTACCTGTTAATTTCGGGAGCCTCGATCCCCACCCAGCGCGCCTTCGTCATGCTCTCGGTGGTCCTGCTCGCGGTCATGCTCGACCGTGCCGCGATTTCGATGAGGCTGGTCGCCGTCGCGGCGGCGGTGGTCCTTCTGATCGCGCCCGAAAGCCTGTTGGGCGCGAGCTTTCAGATGTCGTTCGCGGCCGTGGTTGCCCTGGTCGCATTCTACGAGGCGATCAGCGGCCGTTTCGCCGGCTGGCGCGCGGATGCCGGTATCGCGCGGCGCATCGCTCTCTACGCGCTCGGCGTCGGGATGACGACATTGATCGCCGGTCTCGCGACGGGACCCTACGCGATATACCATTTCAATCGTTTCGCCGTTTTTGGAATCGTCGCCAACGTCCTGGCAGTCCCGATCACCGGGCTTTGGATCATGCCGTGCGCCATCGTCGCGTTCCTGCTGATGCCGCTGGGGCTGGAAGCGCTGGGGCTGGAGCCCATGGGGTGGGGAATCGCCGCGGTCGTCGCCATCGCGAAGGCCGTGTCGTCATGGCCTTCAGCCGTCCTCCTCGTTCCCGCGATGCCGGCCGCGTTCCTTGCCCTGGCCACTTGCGGCGGATTGTGGCTCTGTCTTTGGCGCGGCCGGTTGAGGATGCTCGGCCTGATCCCGATTCTTGCCGCCGTGCTGACGGGGGCTCGGGAGAGACCGCCCGATATCCTGGCGGGCCTCGATCCTCGCGCGGTTGCGGTGCGGCTGGGGGACGAGCTCGCGATCGCTCCCGGAACGCGCCGGTTTACCCGCGAATATTGGCTCAGGAGCGCCGGGCTCGCCGAACCCGCCCCGTGGCCCGGCGGGCGCGCGGCAAGGACCGCCGCGTTCGCCTGCGACGGGATCGGATGCATTCTGAATCGAGGCCCGGACTCGGTAGCGATCGTTTTCGACCGCGCCGCCCTTCTGGAAGACTGCCACAAGGCGACATTGCTGATCGCCTCGGTCCGGATTGCCCGAAAGAGATGCCCGAAACCCGCGACGCTGATCGATCTGCGTCAGCGGCGGCGCGAGGGCGCGCTGGCGATCTGGCTCGAACCGGACGGGCCGCGCGTCCTGAGCGCGCGCCAAGCCCGAGGCGAACGCCCGTGGGTGGCTCAGTACTGGCGGAACAGACAGACGAGACGGCCCTGAACCTTTACCTGGTCGGGACCGAAGATCCGGGTTTCGTGCTTGGGGTTGGCGGGTTCGAGCGCGATCGAATCGCCACGGCGGCGAAACCGCTTGAGCGTGACCTCTTCATCGCCCAGCAGCGCGACGACGATATTGCCGTTCTCCGCCGTGTCGCCGCGCCGGATCACCGCGAAGTCGCCATCGTGGATCCCGGCCTCGATCATGGAATCGCCCTCCACTTCGAGGGCGTAATGTTCTCCCGAACCCAGCAGCGATTGCGGCATGGAGAAGCTGCGCGTGTTGTCGCGCAGCGCTTCGATGGGGACGCCCGCGGCGATACGACCGTAAAGCGGCATCTCGATCATCTCCTGGCCGTCGCCGCCGCTGGTTCCGCCAAGTTCGTTGGAGAAGTCCCCCTCGATCACCCGGGGGGCGAACATGCCGCTCCGCTTGGGGGCCGATTCCGCCATCTTCTCCGGCCGGCGCAGCACCTCCAACGCGCGTGCCCGGTGGGGCAGGCGGCGGATGAAGCCGCGCTCCTCGAGGGCGACGATCAGGCGGTGGATGCCCGACTTCGACTTGAGGTTAAGCGCCTCCTTCATCTCGTCGAAGGAGGGCGAAACTCCGTGCTGGCCGATGAAGGTGTCGACATAGGCCAGAAGCTCGTATTGCTTGGGCGTCAGCATGGGTCACCGTTCGGCTGTATCGCTACCAGATATGGAACGAAACATAAACATCGACACATGTTCTAGTAAAGTTCCGGTTTCCGGTCAACAGCCCGATGCGGATACCGATTCGTTCCTCAGATGCCCACGACGCCGCCCTGTAGCCGCAAGACCCGAACCGGCGCACCCTTCGGCGCGGCGGGCGCGAAGGGCTCGCGGACGATCAGGCAGTCGGCACGGGCCATGTTCGCGAACATGGAGCTGTCCTGAATGTCGAACGGAGTCGCCGTCAGGCCGCCCTGCGCGTCCGCCGCGAGCGAGGCTCTCAGATAATCCTCGCGCTCGTCGTTCCCGCCGAGATCGGCGCCGAGCCGCGCGGGCTCGCTATCATCCGGGGGAGACGCCGCGGCCGACAGGGCACGCAGCGCCGGCCTCAGGAAAATCATCGCGCAGACCATCGAGGAAACCGGGTTGCCGGGAAGCCCGAGCAACGGGGTTTCGTTCAAACGGCCGAATATCAGCGGCTTTCCGGGCCGCATCGCGATGCGCCAGAAATCGACTTTGAGACCGGCCTCGCCAAGGACGCTCCGCACCAGGTCGTGGTCGCCGACGGAGGCGCCGCCTGTGGTCAGAACGAGATCGGTGCCGCGCGCGCCCGCCGCCATTGCTCTAAGCGACTCCGCCGTATCGGGCGCGATACCGAGATCGACCGGAATGGCACCCAGAGCGGTCACCAGACCGGCCAGCGCCAGCGCATTGGAGCTGACGATCTGGTCGGGCCCGATCGGTTCGCCCGGCATGACGATCTCGTCGCCCGTCGCGAGGATCGCCACGCGCGGTTTGCGCCGCACCTTGAGCCACGGAAGATTCATGCCGGCCGCCAGCCCGACATCGCGCGCCGTCAATACCCGGCCCGCCTTCAGCAGCACATCGCCCTCCTGGAAGTCGAGGCCGGCGGGGCGCACATAGCGGCCCTCGGGAGCCTTCCCGTCGACGACCTCGATGCACCCGCCATCCGCTTCCCTGGTGTTTTCCTGGATCACGATGGCATCGGCGCCGTCCGGCACCGGCGCGCCGGTGAAGATGCGGACCGCTTCCCCGGTTCCGACCGTGCCTTCGAAAGCGTGGCCCGCGGGCGCATAGCCGACGACCTTGAGCCGGGCGGGGAGGGTGCCCACGTCGTCGGCGCGCACCGCGTAGCCGTCCATCGCGGAGACGGCGAGCGGCGGCTGCGTGCGGCGCGCCGCCGCGTCCTCGGCGAGAACGCGCCCCAGCGCCCAGCCGAGCCCCACCTGCTCCGCCGGCATCGGCTCGAGCGCGGCCAGGATACGTTCGCGCGCTTCGGCGACCGAGATCATCAGCGGGCTTCGAACGTGCCGGACCGGCCGCCCGCCTTGTGGACGAGGCGTATGTCGCCGATCCGCATGCCGCGGTCCACCGCCTTGCACATGTCGTAGACGGTGAGCGCGGCGACGCCGACCGCCGTCAACGCTTCCATCTCCACGCCGGTCCGTCCGGCGAGTCGGCAGGTCGCCTCGATATCGACGGCGCCGCCCGGTTCGTCGCAACGCAAATCGACATTGATCGCCGTGAGCGCCAGGGGATGACAGAGCGGGATCAGTTCGGCCGTCCGCTTGGCCGCCATGATTCCGGCGAGCCGGGCGACCGTGAGCACATCCCCCTTGGAGACGCCGCCCGCGACGATCTTGCGGACCGTCTCCGGCGCCATCGACACGGTGCCGCGTGCCGTCGCCGTGCGCTCGGTGACCTCCTTGTCCGAGACATCGACCATCACGGCCCTGCCTTCCGAGTCGAGATGGCTGAATTCGGCCATCGCGTCAGGCCGCCTCGCGGCGCAGCAAGACCTCGGTCGCGGCCTTGACGTCTTTCTGGCTCATCAACGCCTCCCCGATCAGAAACGTCGTGACGCCCGCCGCCTCCATCGAGGCAAGATCGGCCGGGCTCGACAGCCCGCTCTCGCCGACCACCAGCCTGTCCCGCGGAACCAGCGGAGCCAGCCGGCGCGTGGTCGCGATATCCGTCTTGAGGGTCTTGAGGTTGCGGTTGTTGATCCCGACCAGACCGCCGCCGATCGCAAGCGCGCGGTCGAGCTCTTCCTCGTCATGCACCTCGACGAGCACATCCATCCCGAGTTCCCTCGCGTGGTCGGCGAGCTCCCCGGCCAGGTCGTTCTCGAGCGCCGCCATGATCAGCAGGATACAATCGGCGCCGATCGCCCGCGCCTCGGCCACCTGATAGGGGTCGAGCATGAAGTCCTTGCGCAGGACCGGCAGATCGACCGATCCACGCGCCGCGGAAAGATGTTCGTCCGCGCCCTTGAAATAGGGCGGATCGGTGAGCACCGAAAGGCAGGTGGCGCCCCCCGCCTCATATTGCCGGGCGAGATCCTCCGGGTCGAAATCCTTTCGAATCAACCCCTTGCTCGGGGATGCTCGCTTGATTTCCGCGATGAGACCGTATCTTCCTTCCGCCCGAGCGCGCCTGAGCCGCGCCGCAAAACCACGCGGAGAAGCAGCGCTCTTCGCGCCGTCGAGGACGGACGCCATCGGCCGTCGTCGTTTGCATGCCGCGACGTGATCCCGTTTGGCGGCGCAGATCTCTTGCAGGACGTCTGTCATCCGTCCCCGGTCTCCGGACCGCCGGCGGGCGGAGTGCCCTCGTTCGAGATTTCGACCATGCGCGCAAGCGCCGCTCGCGCCCCGCCACCGTCGATCGAGCGGGCGGCAAGCGCGGCGCCTTCGGCCAGGTCCTCCGCCGTCCCCGCCACGACCAGCGAACCGGCGGCGGTCATGATCGCGCTGTCCCGGTAAGTGCCCGGCTCGCCGTTGAGCAGGGCGCGGAGCCGCTCCGCGTTATAGGCGCCGGTGCCGCCCTTGAGGTCCTCGAACCGGCCCTCCGAAAGCCCGGCGTCGGAGGCCGTCACGGTAAAACTCCGCACGGTGCCGCCGGACCATTCGGCCACCATCGTCTCGCCGAAGGAGGTCAACTCGTCGAGCCCGCCCGCGCCGTGCACCACCCAGGCACGCTCGGAACCCAGACGGCCCAGCACTTCCGCCAGCGGCTCCAGCCACTCCGGTGCGAATACGCCGACCAGCAGCCTGCGCACGAAGGCGGGGTTGGATAGGGGTCCGAGAAGGTTGAAGACCGTTCGGACCGCAAGCTCGACCCGCGGGCCCGCCACATGGCGGGTCGCGCTGTGATGGCGCGGCGCCATCATGAATCCGATTCCCGCCTCGCGGATCGACTTCTCGATCAACGGAAAGGAAGCGTCGATATTGACCCCGAGCGCGGTCAGCACGTCGGCCGCGCCCGCTCTCGACGAGAGAGCCCGATTTCCGTGCTTTGCGACGGGTATTCCGCAGCCCGCGACGAGCAGCGCCGCCGCGGTCGAAATGTTCAGGGTGCCGGCGCCGTCGCCGCCGGTGCCGACAACGTCGATGGCCCCGGCCGGGGCGTCGATCCGAGCCGCCTTGTCGCGCATCGTCCTGGCCGCCCCGGTGATCTCGTCGACGGTCTCCCCGCGCAACCGGAGCGCCATCAGGAACGCGCCGATCTGCGCCGGCGTCGCGTTGCCGGTCATGATCGTGTCGAATGCGCTCTCGGCCTCCCGCTCGCTCAACCGATGGCCGTCGGCGACACGGCCAAGCACCCCCTTGAAGGCGTCGAAATCTTCACTCATGGTCGCGGAATCGCTTTCAGAAAGACAAAAAGAATAATTAGTTAGGCACCCCTTCTAAAGTACCACCGCAACTCTTGCCGTCTCGTTATACCAGCGATGTGTTTCGCCTCATAGCGGACCGGAAAGCCGCGGGCGGGCCTGCCGCGCGATTTGCCCCGAACGGACTTAGGGACGAATCGCGCCCTCATCGAACAGGCGGTCGAGAGCCCCCGAATTCACCGACACCGGGTAAATTTCGCGCAGCGCACCGGCATATTGCGAAAGCATATCGGCACCCATCGCCGTCGCGACCTCGCTGCGCATCTCATCGAACGCCTCCTTGTCGGACGCGGGGTTGGCCGGCTCTACCCGATGCAGAACGGCGACCGCATAGCCGGCCCCGGTCGCGCCGAGCGCCGCCTCGCCCTGTTTTGCCCGGAACAACGCGGCGGCGAGCGACGGGGGCAGGGGGACATCGCCCCGTTGATCGAACCGCGTGAACGGGGACGAGGTCTTCACCGCCAATCCCAACTCCCTGGCGGCGGTTGGGAAGCTCCGGCCCGACTTTACCTCGCCAAGCAGCTTCTCCGCCTTTTGCTTCGCTGCAGCGTTCAGGCGATCCAACCGCCAGGCTGCGGCAACCTCTTTCCTGACCTTGTCGAATGGCTCCAGCGCCGGAGGGACGACCCGGTCGACCCGGACGAGGAAGTAACCTCCGAGCGACGTCTCGATCAGGTCGCTGACCTCCGTGGCGTTGGTCTCGAATGCCGCCTGGAGAAAACGACGAAGTACGAGAAGCCCGTCTTCCGGATCGCCGTCGGCCGATCTACCGCTTTGCTCCACGCTTCGGAACCGCAGCAGTCTGGCGTTCACCTGGCGCGCCGCCTCCTCGAGCGTCGCCCCTCCCGCCAGCGTATCCTCGACCTGATTGGCGAGTTTGACGACGGCGTCGACCGCCTGCTCCCGGGCAAGGTCCTCGCGGATCTTTGCCCGGGTCTCCGCGAAGCTCGGCGTCCGGCCCGGCTCGATCCGGTCGACCAGGAGAATGTGCCAGCCGACGGGAGAACGCACCGGCTCGCTCGGGATATTGGCCTGCAGCGCGAATGCCGCGTCGGCGATTTCCTGCGGCAGATCCTGTTTTGCCAGAAGGCCGAGCGAGACCGCTTCCTCGTCCATACCGGCGACCGCCTTTGCGACGTCGGCGATCGCGCGGCCGCCTCTCAGCGCCTCCAGAGCGCGCCGCGCAGCGGTTTCGTCTCCGACGACGATCTGGCTGATGTTGCGGCGCTCGGGGACGGAGAGTTGCTGGAGGCGGTTCTCGTACTCGTCGCGCAACTCTTCTTCCGACGGTTCGATTTCCGCCGCCACATCCTTCGGATCGAGGTGGAGCGCCGTCAGATCCCGGCGCTCCGGCGCCGTGAAAGCCGCCGCATTGTCCTTGTGAAAGTCCGTCAGCGTGCTGTCGCCCGGCGGCGACAGCGTGCTTTCGGGGGGCCGGGGGATTTCCGAGAAGCGCGCGACGCGCTTGTCGTTGCGATAGTGGTAGAGCGACCTGACGAGCGGATCCGGAGCGACGCTGGCCGAGCGCAGAACGCCGGTCAGATGCGACATCCGGATCTCCTGCCGCAAATCCTCCACGTACCGCTGCTCGCTGATCCCGAGGCGGGAGAGCGCGCTATGGAACATTGCCCGGTCGAAACTGCCGCCCGGGCCGTGGAAGGCGGGCTCCGCGTGCAGGCGCAGAACGATCTGGTCGTCGCCCACGATAATCCCGTTCTCTTCCGCGTAGAGGTCCAGAAGACGCTGCGAGATCAGCGCGTCCAGCGTCGTCTCCGCCACGCCCAGATCCCGCGCCTGCTCCGAATCGACATCGCGTCCGAGCGTCCCGCGCAACATTTCCACCTGACGGCGGAAGGCCGCGCCGAACTCGTTGGCGGTGATCTTGGTGCCGCCGACCTCCGCCACATCGGTCGGAAGCCCCGGCGCCCTGAGCATGTCCTCGATACCCCAGGCGGCGAAGCTGATGATCAGGAGCACGGCGAGAACCCGTACCACCCAGGTCGCGGCCTTGCTCTTCATCGCCTGAAGCATGGTCCGGGTTCCCGCTCTGGTCGGCCGTGCCGGCGCACGGCGCATGCGGCTATATCTATTGGCTGCCGTTCCGGATCGCAACCGCCGCGGCGGAGCCCCGCCCTTCGGCCGGCCGGGTTTCTGGCGCTCGGGGGCGGGCTGTGCTAGAACCCCGGCCGTCTAGCTCACCGCAAAATTTCGTCAATGACCGAGTCCCTCCGCCCGCTGATCGCGGGGAACTGGAAGATGAACGGCTCGCGCGCAACGACGCGCGACCTGCTGGCGGAGCTCCGCGCCTCCCTCCGCGAATCGGGCCCCGCGCGATGCGACATCGTGGTCTGCCCGCCGGCGCCCCATATCGCGCTCGCGGCGGTGGAGATGGAAGCGGTTTCCGGGATCGAGTTGGGCGGGCAGGACTGCCACGCCGCCGTATCCGGCGCCCATACCGGCGACGTTTCGGCCGCGATGCTCGTCGATCTGGGCTGCACCTGTGTGATCGTGGGGCACTCGGAGCGGCGCGCCGACCACGGCGAAGACAGCGAAACGGTGAGGGCCAAGGCGGACGCGGCCTTAGCGGCGGGACTGACCGCCATCGTCTGCATCGGCGAGACCCATGAGGAACGCGATGCCGGGCGGGCCAAGGACGTCGTCGCCCGACAGCTCGAGTCCTCCCTGCCGGGCGCGGCGAACGCGCGAAACACCGCCATCGCATACGAACCGGTATGGGCGATCGGCACCGGCCGGACGCCCGACGAGGCGGAGATCGGCGAAATCCATGCTCTCGTGCGCGCGCGGATGGGCGACCGCCTGGAAGACGGCGGCGGCGTCCGCATCCTCTACGGCGGGTCGGTCAAACCCGACAACGCCGCCTGGATACTCTCCGTACCCGACGTGAACGGTGCCCTGGTGGGCGGGGCAAGCCTCGACGCCGCTTCATTCTGGTCCATATGTCAATCATGTCCGTAGCAATTCGGACCCAATGGCGCTACATCTTTGCCGGCGCTGAACGCATGAAGGCACGCGCGACATGATCGCAATCGTTCTGGTGATTCACCTCTTCATCGCCATCGCCCTGGTCGGCGTGGTCCTTGTGCAGCGGTCGGAAGGCGGCGGGCTGGGCATCGGCGGCGGCACGATGGGCGGGCTGATGACGACCCGCGGTTCGGCCAACCTGCTGACCCGGGTGACCGCGGTCCTGGCCGCCTGCTTCATGGCGACCAGCATCGTGCTCGCGATCCTTTCGGGCGCGACCCAGGAACCGCGCTCGATTCTCGACCAGCCGGTGCAGCAGGCTCCCGTGCAGCCGGCGGAACCCCGCGCACCGAGCGTTCCCCTGGCCAATTAGGGAGGTCGGCGGATCGACGCGGCCGCGTGACATCGGACGAGGGTCGATGACTCGCTACATCTTCATTACCGGCGGCGTCGTCTCTTCCCTCGGCAAAGGTCTTGCCTCTGCGGCGCTCGGCGCACTTCTTCAGGCGCGCGGCTACAAGGTGCGGCTCCGCAAGCTCGACCCCTATCTGAATGTCGACCCCGGCACGATGAGCCCCACCCAGCACGGCGAGGTCTACGTGACCGACGACGGGGCGGAAACCGACCTCGATCTCGGCCATTACGAGCGGTTTACCGGCGTGCCGGCCAACCAGAGCGACAACGTCACGACGGGCCGCATCTACCAGGACGTCATCGAACGGGAACGCCGGGGCGATTATCTGGGTGCGACGATTCAGGTGATCCCGCACGTGACGGATGCAATCAAGGCGTTCATCTCCGCCGATGCCGGCGACGTCGATTTCATCCTCTGCGAGATCGGCGGCACGGTGGGCGACATCGAGAGCCTGCCGTTCCTCGAGGCGATCCGGCAGAAGGCGAACGAGCTCGGGCGCGAACGGGCGATGAACGTGCACCTGACCCTCGTCCCCTATCTCCAGTCCGCAAGGGAGCTGAAGACCAAGCCGACCCAGCACTCCGTCAAGGAACTGCAGAGCGTCGGAATCCAGCCCGACCTCATACTCTGCCGTTGCGAGCAGGACGTGCCGCTGGAAGACCGCAAGAAGATCGCGCTGTTCTGCAACGTGCCGGTGGAGAATGCGATCGCGGCACCCGACATGGATACCATCTACGAGGTCCCGATCTCCTACCACGAGCGCGGTTTCGACGTTCAGGTCTGCCGCCATTTCGGCATTTCGGATGCGCCGGGACCCGACCTGACGCGCTGGGTGGAAATCGTCGAACGGATCCGGAACCCGGAAGGGGAAGTCGCCATCGCGGTGGTCGGCAAGTACACCACCGTCCTCGATTCGTACAAATCGCTCGCCGAGGCCCTGGAGCACGGCGGTATCGCCAATCGGGTCAGGGTCCGTCTCGAATGGATCGATTCCGAAATCTTCGAGTCCGAGGACGCGGTTCACCACCTTTCCGGCGTCGAGGGAATCCTCGTCCCGGGCGGTTTCGGCGAACGGGGGGCGGAAGGAAAGATCGCCGCGGCCCGCTTCGCGCGCGAGCACAACGTTCCCTATCTCGGGATCTGCTTCGGTATGCAGATGGCTGTGATCGAGGCGGCGCGCAACCTCGCCGGCATCGGCGGCGCGGGATCCACCGAATTCGGGCCTGCGCGCGAACCCGTGGTCGGACTGCTGCACGAATGGATCAAGGGAGACCGGCTCGAGCAGCGCGGCGTCGGGGACGATCTGGGCGGCACGATGCGGCTCGGCGCTTACGACTGCGCCGTGGAGGCATCCACGCTCGCCGCGCAAATCTATGGAGGGACCGTCATCAGCGAGCGGCATCGCCACCGCTACGAAGTCAACATCAACTACCGTTCCCGGCTGGAAGAGGCGGGGCTTGTGTTCTCGGGCCTTTCGCCGGACGGGATGCTGCCCGAAATCGTCGAAATCCCGTCGCACCCCTGGTATCTCGGCGTCCAGTTCCATCCCGAACTCAAGTCGAAGCCGTTCGACCCCCATCCGGTCTTCGACTCCTTCGTTCGCGCCGCGATCGAGCGTTCGCGCCTGGTGTAGCGGATGGTCGAACCCCGCAGGATCCGCATCGGCACCGCCCGGGTCGCCAACGACGCGCCTTTCGCGCTGATCTCGGGACCGTGCCAGATCGAGAGCCGCGACCACGCCTTCGAATGCGCCGAGCGTCTCGTCGACATCGCCGGCCGCGTCGGGGTGCCCCTGATCTACAAATCGTCCTTCGACAAGGCCAATAGGACGTCGCTCGCATCGAAGCGCGGGACCGGGATGGAGCAGGGGCTCGCAATCCTGGCTGAGGTGCGCGACAGGTTCGGCTGTCCTGTCCTGACCGACGTCCACCTGCCGGAGCAATGCGCGCCGACGGCCGAGCGGGTCGACGTCCTGCAGATACCCGCTTTCCTGTGCCGTCAGACCGACCTTGTCGTCGCGGCCGCGGAAACCGGCCGGCCGCTCAATATCAAGAAGGGCCAGTTCCTGGCGCCGTGGGATATGGTCAACGTGGTCGAGAAGGCGCGCGCTTCCGGCAATGACGACGTGATGGTCTGCGAACGCGGCGCGAGCTTCGGTTACAACACGCTGGTCAACGACATGCGCGCCCTGCCGCAGCTTGCCCGGACCGGCTGCCCGGTGGTGTTCGATGCGACCCATTCGGTACAGCGGCCGGGCGGGCTCGGGGAGGCCAGCGGCGGGCAGCGGGAATTCGTGCCGGCGCTCGCGCGCGCCGCGGTGGCGGTGGGCGTCGCGGGCGTCTTCATGGAAACCCATCCGGACCCCGACAACGCGCCGAGCGACGGCCCGGCGATGGTTCCGCTCGATGCGCTGGAACCGCTGCTGGAACAGCTCGTCGCCATCGACCGGCTCGCCAAGAGCCTGCCGCCGATCGCGCTGTAGCGCCCCGCGCCGCAAGGAGTACGCCCATGTCCGCGATCGTCGACCTTCACGCCCGGGAAATCCTCGATTCCCGCGGCAACCCCACAGTCGAGGTCGACGTGCTGCTGGAGACCGGCGCCGAGGGCCGTGCGGCCGTCCCGTCCGGCGCCTCGACCGGCAGCCGCGAAGCGGTGGAGTTGCGCGACGGGGATGCCGGGCGCTACCACGGCAAGGGCGTGCTGAAGGCGGTGGGGGCGGTCAACGGCGAGATCGCGGACGCGCTCACCGGGTTCGACGCCGACGATCAGGCGGCGGTGGACGGCACGATGATCGAGCTCGACGGCACCGCGAACAAGAGCCGCCTGGGTGCCAATGCCATTCTCGGCGTCAGCCTCGCGGTCGCGAAGGCGGCGGCGGAAGAGTCGGGTCTCCCGCTATACCGCTATCTCGGCGGCGTTTCCGCGTGCACGATGCCCACGCCCATGATGAACATCGTCAACGGCGGCGCGCACGCCGACAACCCGATCGACCTCCAGGAGTTCATGGTCATGCCGGTGGGCGCGGGTTCCGTATCGGAAGCCGTGCGTTGCGGCGCCGAGATCTTCCGCGCCCTTCAGCGCAGGCTTTCGTCAGCGGGCCTCAGCGTGAACGTGGGAGACGAGGGCGGCTTCGCGCCCGACCTGCCGAGCGCGGGAGAAGCCCTCGACTTCGTTCTGAAGTCGGTTTCGGACGCGGGTTACGCGCCGGGAGATCAGGTGACGATCGCGCTCGACGCTGCCGCCAGCGAGTTCTACCGCGGCGGCCGTTACGAGCTCGCGGGGGAGGGGCTGTCGCTCACGCCGGACGAGATGGTCGGTTACTACGAAGACCTTTGCGGCCGCTATCCCATCGTCTCACTGGAAGACGGGATGGCGGAGGACGACTGGGACGGTTGGGCGAAGCTCACCCGGGCGGTCGGAGATCGGATCCAGCTCGTGGGCGACGATTTGTTCGTTACCAATCCGGCGATTCTGGAACGGGGCATCGAGATCGGGGTCGCCAACGCAATTCTTGTCAAGGTCAACCAGATCGGCACGCTCACCGAGACCCTGCGGGCGGTCGAAATCGCTCACAAGGCCTCCTACGCGGCGGTGATGTCGCACCGTTCGGGCGAGACGGAAGACACGACGATCGCAGATCTGGCGGTAGCCACGAATTGCGGTCAGATCAAGACCGGTTCGCTGTCGCGTTCCGACAGAACGGCCAAATACAACCAGCTGATTCGCATCGAGGAGGGGCTGGATTCGACGGCGCGCTATGCCGGCTCCGCGTCCCTGTCGGTGGGTCGCAAAGCCTGAAATCTATCGGGCCGCTGCACGCTGCCTTTCCCTCGCCACTTGAAATTTGCGGCTTGACTCATTGAATCTTATCGTGATTGGGTGAAGTCATGGCTGTGAGCCTGGACAAGCGTCGAGCGATCAGAAGCGTGGCCGGCCCGGTTCTGGGGGTGGCCCTGACCGCCTATTTCGCCTTCAGCGTTTTCGAGGGCGATCGCGGCGTATTGCGAATCATCCAGCTCGAACAGGAAATCGTTCGCGCGGAGCAAACGCTCGCGAGGGTGACGGCGGAGCGCGAGCATCTCGACCGATACGTGGAAGCGCTCAGGGACGAGCAACTCGACGCAGATTATCTCGACGAACGGGCGCGTATCGTCACCGGTCTCGTCCGCCCCGACGATATCGTGATTTCGGACACCGAGACGAAACGGCGTTTTTCGATCGTCGGCGGTCCGCCCACGATCGCCCGCTAACCTCCCTCGGACGGTAGCCCCTGTAGCGGCGCCCGGCGTCACCTCGCGCATGTTCGTTGCGCAAACTCTTGCCAAAACGACACAAACTTACGCATCCGTTTGTTGCGTGGCGTCGGGGTCGATTAGTATCCTTGGATCGGCGGTAGCCGCTTGATCCGAATCGCTGTGCGATCGCTCGGAAACGCATGGGAATATCGCTGATGGCCGCAAGGCCGAAGAAATCCGCAACCGGCCAGAACGCGACGTCGACGGCAGGGGAACGACCCGCCAATGCCGTGAATGGCGGCGCGGCGGCGCCCGACGCCGATCCGGGCGAACTTCTCGCCTTCTATCGCGAAATGCTGCTGATCCGCCGTTTCGAGGAACGGGCGGGCCAGCTCTACGGCATGGGGCTGATCGGGGGGTTCTGCCACCTCTATATCGGGCAGGAGGCCGTTGTCGTCGGCATGCAGGCTTCAGCCGGCCCGAAGGATGCGTTGATCACGAGCTACCGGGACCACGGCCACATGCTGGCCTGCGGCATGGACCCGAAAGGGGTGATGGCGGAGCTGACCGGCCGGCGCAGCGGCTACTCCAAGGGCAAGGGCGGCTCGATGCACATGTTCAGCCGGGACAAGAACTTTTTCGGCGGACACGGGATCGTCGGCGCCCAGGTTCCGATCGGTACGGGTGTCGCGTTCGCGCAGAAGTACCGGGGCGACGGCGGGGTAACCGCCGCCTATATGGGAGACGGGGCGCTGAACCAGGGCCAGGTCCACGAAGCGCTCAACCTGGCCGCCCTATGGTCGCTTCCGATCGTTTTCGTGATCGAGAACAACCGCTACGGCATGGGGACCTCGGTCGAACGGGCTTCCGCGCTGCAGGAACTCCATCGCGTCGCAGATCCGTTCGGAATTCCGTCGGCGCAGACCGACGGCATGGATGTGCTTGCGGTCAGAGACGCGGGCAGGATCGCGATGGACCGCTGCCGGGCCGGAGAGGGGCCATACGTGCTGGAGGCCCTGACCTACCGTTACCGGGGTCACTCGATGTCCGATCCCGCCAAGTACCGCAGCAAGGAAGAGGTCGCGGAGATGCGCACAGAGCACGATCCGATCCAGAACCTCCGGACCCAGCTGATCGCCCTCGACGCCGCGGACGAGGACTCGCTCAAGGAGATCGACCGGGATATCAGGACGATCGTCGCCGACGCCGCGGAGTTTGCGCAGAACAGTCCGGAGCCCGATCCGGACGAACTGCTGACCAATGTGCTGATCGAGGCCTGACAGCGGCGCGGTAGAGATAGCCCGACATGCCCATCAACATTCTTATGCCGGCGCTGTCGCCCACGATGACCGAGGGCAACCTCGCCAAGTGGCGCAAGAACGAGGGCGACCCGGTGAGTTCGGGCGAGGTCATCGCGGAGATCGAGACCGACAAGGCGACGATGGAGGTGGAGGCCGTCGACGAGGGCGTGCTGGGCCGCATCGTCGTGCCCGAGGGTGCCGAAGGCGTGGCCGTGAACTCGATCATCGGGGTGCTGCTGGTCGACGGCGAGGATCCGTCGGCGCTTGGCGCCGCTTCGGCCGCCGCTTCCAACGGCCACGGCCCCGCGCCCGCAACTCCAGCCGCGGCGGTACCGGAACGGGAGTCGGAAACCGGCGAGACCGTCCGCCAGACCGTTCGCGAGGCCCTGCGCGATGCCATGGCGGAGGAGATGCGCCGCGACGAGACCGTGTTCCTCATGGGCGAGGAGGTCGCGGAATACCAGGGCGCCTACAAGGTGAGCCAGGGGTTGCTGGAGGAGTTCGGCCCGCGACGGGTGGTCGATACCCCCATCACGGAGCACGGCTTCACCGGTCTCGGCGTGGGCGCGGCATTCGCCGGGCTGCGGCCGATCGTCGAGTTCATGACCTTCAACTTCGCCATGCAGGCGATGGATCAACTGATCAACTCGGCGGCCAAGAGCCTCTACATGTCGGGCGGGCAGATATCGGCGCCGATGGTTTTCCGGGGACCGAACGGCGCCGCCGCCCGGGTCGCCGCCCAGCATTCCCAGAACTTTACCAGCTGGTTCGCACACGTGCCGGGGCTGAAGGTGATCGCGCCCTACAGCGCGGCCGATGCCAAGGGGCTGCTCAAGTCCGCGATCCGCGATCCCAACCCGGTCGTTTTCCTCGAGAACGAGATTCTCTACGGCGCTTCGTTCGACGTCCCCAAGGGCGGCGATTTCACGATTCCGATCGGCGAGGCGCGCATCTGCCGCGCCGGTTCGGACGTGACGATCGCGGCTCTCTCGATCACCGTCGGGCATGCGCTCGAAGCGGCGGACCTGCTGGCGGGAGAGGGGATAGATGCCGAGGTGATCGACCTGAGGACGATCCGCCCCCTCGATACCCGGACGCTGGTGGAATCGGTGAAAAAGACCGGCCGCCTGGTTGCGGTGGAGGAGGGTTGGCCGTTTGCCGGCATCGGCGCCGAGCTTGCCGCGGTCACGATGGAGCAGGCCTTCGACTGGCTCGACGCGCCGGTCGCGCGCGTGGCCGCGGCCGACGTGCCCCTGCCATACGCCGCGAACCTGGAGCGTCTCGCGCTTCCCCAGGTCGAGGACGTGGTACGCGCCGCCATGGACGTGCTGTACAAGAGCTGAGCGCGCCGACGATCCCCGAGGAATAGAATTCGATGCCCGTCAACATCCTGATGCCGGCACTGTCGCCGACCATGACAGAGGGAAACCTCGCCAAGTGGCTCAAGAGCGAAGGCGATCCTGTCGAGGCGGGGGAGATCATCGCCGAAATCGAGACCGACAAGGCGACGATGGAGGTCGAAGCGGTCGACGAGGGCGTTCTGGGCAAGATCGTCGTGCCCGAGGGCTCCGAGGGTGTCGCGGTCAATGCGGTGATCGGAGTCCTTCTCGCCGAGGGTGAGGACGCCGGCGCCATCGAGGACGCGCCCGCCCCGGCAGAGACGCCCGAGCCCAGGGCCGAACCGGCGCCGGAAGCGCCGCCGAAGATTTCGGAGAGCGTTGCCGAAAGGGCCCCCGCCCGGCCCGTCCCGGGAGAGAGAGTCGCCGCGAGCCCGCTTGCCCGGCGCATGGCGACTCAGGCTGGGCTCGAGCTCTCGGCCATCCGGGGCAGCGGGCCGAAGGGACGCATCGTCAAGGCCGATATCGAGGCCGTGCTGGCCGGCGGCGCGGCGGCCCCGGCTGCCGCTCCCACAGGTGTGCCGGCGCGCGCCCCTGCCGTGGCGGCCTCCGCCGAAGACCGGACGGTCAGACTGTCGACCATGCGGCGGGTGATCGCCGACCGGATGACGGAATCCAAGGCGACGGTCCCGCACTTCTATCTGACCGTGGACTGCGAGGTCGACGAGCTGCTCAAGGTCCGACGCGAGATCAACGACCGGATCGAGGGCGCGCGGGTTTCCGTCAACGACATAGTGATCCGCGCCTGCGCGCTCGCGCTCCGCGAGGTTCCGGCGGCGAACGTTTCGTGGGCGGGCGAGGGAACGATGAAGCAGCACGGCTCCGTCGACATATCCGTCGCGGTCGCCGTCCCGGGCGGGCTGGTGACGCCCATCGTCAGGAACGCGGATGCGAAAGGCCTCGTCGGCATCGCCGCCGAGATGAAGGAACTCGCCGCGCGCGCGAAAGAGGGCAAGCTGCTTCCCGACGAATACCAGGGCGGAAGCTTTTCGATCTCCAATCTCGGCATGTACGGCGTCAGGAGCTTCGATGCGGTGATCAACCCCCCGCAGGCCTGCATTCTCGCCGTCGGCGCGGCGGAACCGCGCCCGGTGGTACGCGACGGCGAGATCGTTCCGGCGACCGTCATGTCCTGCACGCTGTCTGTCGACCACCGCGTGGTGGACGGTGCCATCGGGGCCGAACTGCTGGGCGCGATCAAGCGGAATATCGAATACCCGCCGGCGATGCTGGCCTAGACGGGGAGGCATCCGTGGCCCGGCATTCCTTCGACATCGCCGTTCTCGGCGGCGGACCGGGAGGTTACGTCGCCGCGATTCGTGCGGCCCAGCTCGGCATGAAGGCCTGCGTGGTGGAACGGGAACATCTGGGCGGGATCTGCCTCAACTGGGGCTGCATTCCGACCAAGGCCCTGCTCCGGACCTCCGAGCTCAATCACCTGCTCGGCAATCTCGACGCCTTCGGCTTCGCGGCGGACTCCGTCGCTTTCGATCTCGAAAAGATCGTCGAACGCTCGCGGAACGTGGCGGATCGCCTGAGCGCCGGGGTAAGTCATCTGCTTCGAAAGAACGAGGTCGCCGTCATCGAGGGACACGGCAGGCTGGAGGGGACGGGAAAGCTATCGGTCGAACGCGACGGCGCACGGTCCGAGGAAATCGAGACGCCGCACATCGTGCTCGCCACCGGCGCGCGCGCTCGCACGCTCCCGGGACTCGAACCGGACGGCGAGCGGATCTGGACCTACCGGGAAGCGATGGTCCCGCGCGAGATGCCGTCATCTCTCCTGGTGATCGGCTCGGGCGCGATCGGCATCGAGTTCGCGAGCTTCTACCGCGACCTCGGCGCGGAGGTGACGGTCGTCGAAATCCTCGAACGCATACTTCCCGTCGAAGATGAGGAAATCTCTTCAATAGCCCGAAAAGCTTTCGAGAATCAGGGTATGGAAATTCTGACCGGAGCGTCGGTCACCGCGCTTGAACCCGAGGACGCAGGTGTGGCGGCAACGATCGAGTCCGGAGAGGAGTCCCGTCGGGTCGAGGTCGACAAAGCCATTCTCGCGGTCGGAATCGCGGGCAACGTGGAGGACATCGGGCTCGAAGGAACCGCCGTCGATGTCGACCGCGGCCATGTCGTCGTGAATTCCTGGAACGAGACCGGGGAGGCCGGAGTGTACGCGATCGGAGACCTGGTAGGCCCGCCCTGGCTGGCGCACAAGGCAAGCCACGAGGGGGTGATCTGCGTCGAGCGCATCGCGGGAATGGAGACCCGTCCGCTGGACGTTTCGGGCATCCCGGGCTGCACCTATTGCAGGCCGCAGATCGCGAGCGTCGGCCTCACCGAGGCCGCGGCGAAAGAGGCCGGCCACGAGGTCAAGATCGGACGATTTCCCTACCTTGCCAACGGCAAGGCGATCGCCCTCGGCGACGACGAGGGGATGGTCAAGACGGTATTCGATGCTTCGACCGGCGCATTGCTCGGCGCGCACATGATCGGGGCCGAGGTGACGGAGCTGATCCAAGGTTTCGCCATCGCCAGGACGCTGGAAACCACCGAGGCGGAGCTCATGGAAACGGTCTTCCCGCACCCGACGCTGTCCGAAACGATGCACGAGTCGGTGCTTGACGCCTACGGGCGGGCACTTCATTTCTAGGTAGAGCCGGTCGGGAACCGTTACCCTTGCGATGACCAGCGCCAGCCAAATCGCCACAGCCCGCCATCCCGAAAAGGTCGGACGGGAGGACAACCCGATCCCCCGCAAGCCGCCCTGGATCCGGGTGAAAGCGCCGGTCTCCCCGGCTTACGGCGAGACGCGCAAGGTGGTGCGCGACCTGGGTCTTGCGACGGTCTGCGAGGAGGCGGCCTGCCCGAACATCGGCGAGTGCTGGGCCCAGCGGCATGCGACGATGATGATCCTGGGGAGCGTCTGTACCCGGGCCTGCGCCTTCTGCAACGTCGCTACCGGAATCCCCGACCGCGTCGATCCGCACGAGCCGCGTCGGGTCGCGGAGGCGGTTGCGCGGTTGGGCTTGCGGCACGTCGTCATCACGTCCGTCGACCGCGACGATCTCGACGACGGGGGTGCCGGGCATTTCGCCCGCGTAATCCGCGATATCAGACAGCTCAACCCCGATACCACGATCGAGGTTCTGACGCCCGACTTCCTGAGAAAGGACGGGGCTGTCGAAGAGGTCGTCGAGGCGCGGCCGGACGTCTACAACCACAACCTCGAAACCGTGCCGAGGCTTTATCCCACCGTGCGGCCGGGGGCGCGATATTTCCATTCCCTGAGGCTGCTCGACCGGGTGAAACAGCTCGATCCCGCGATGTTCACCAAATCCGGGCTGATGGTGGGACTCGGCGAGAGCCGGGAAGAGGTTCACCAGGTGATGGACGATTTGCGCTCCGCGGACGTGGATTTCCTCACCGTCGGCCAGTATCTCCAGCCTACGCCGAAGCATCACGCGATCGAACGTTTCTGGACCCCCGAAGAGTTCGAGGGGCTGGCCCGCATGGCCAGGGGCAGAGGTTTCCTGATGGTCTCCGCGACGCCGCTGACCCGCTCTTCCTACCATGCCGACCGGGATTTCGAGGCGTTGCGGGCGGCACGCCGGTTGCGGCGGGCGGAGGCGTCGGGCTGACGCCATGCCGAGACACGCGGAAGTCCGTTACGCCGACTACGAACCGGCCCAGATTTTCGACCTCGTGGCGGATATCGAGAGCTACCCGTCCTTCCTCCCCTGGTGCACCGATTGCCGGATCTGCGAGCGCGAGGACAATGTGATCCATGCCGACCTCAAGGTCGGATTCAAGATGATTAGCGAAAGCTTCAGATCCCGGGTGACGCTCGATCCGTTCGACCGCATCGACATCGCCTATCTCGACGGGCCGTTCCGCTACCTGAACAGCAGCTGGAAGTTCAGTCCGAAAGGGGAGGGCTGCCTGATCGATTTCTCGATCGACTTCGAGTTCCGGTCGCTGTTGCTGCGCAGGATCATGGGGCCGATCTTCAACGAGGCGGTCCGGCGGAGCGTGGGCGCCTTCGTGCGACGCGCGGACTTCTTGTATGGACGCGGGAACCGTGCTGGGGAAGACATCCGCGAGATGGTCTCGCCCTCGGTTCAGAAATAGATCCGGCCCTCGATCCGCTCGACGGGATCGCGCGCGGCCCCGCGCAGCCGGGGCAGATTCGCCGCGACGACGGCGGCGAGCACCGCGTCCAGCGCATCGCCGCCCCGATCGTCGACGAGGCGTTCCGAAAGCGATTTATTCGGTTCAGTCAATAACCCTTTGTTTTCCAGTTTCTTTATCAAGGCACAACGTCTATCGCGCAAAGCCTCCTCGCGGCCTTTGTAAGGCGCATAGAGATCGAGCCGCTTTAGAAGCGAGGCGGGGCAGGTTTCCGCGAGCAGCACCTTGCCCGGCGCCGGCGCCTGAATCGGGACGACCCTCGCGGCATCGGATTGGACGAGCGGCAGCAGCACCTCCGCGATTCCCGCATGGGTCTGGCGGTACAGCCTGAGATTGTAGGCGGAAAACGGCACCCTCGCCGCGATATCGGTGAACCGCTTCAGTTCCCGTCCCCTCGCGGCGCTGCGGCACGCCTCGCGAAGCGACTCCGCGTCGGGATAGCGCCCGGGAAAGGCGCGAAGAAACGACACCCACCGCGTCTCGGGGATCAGCGGTCTCGGCAAGCTGAAAGGGAAATCGAGGCCGGCGGCGGCGCGTCTCTCATCCGCCAGGAACGCCCTGAGCGCGGCGAGCGCCGAATGGCGGTCCCGTGCACCGCCGGGCAGGTCGCGCGCCGGCCGACAACTTTCCAGCGTCAGCCGGCCATTCGCCTGCGTCCCGACCGCAATCCAGATGTGATCGCCCGCTTGCCGCGCACCCGAGAAATCGACGCCGATGACGCGCCGGCGCGTCACCCCAGAAGCCGCCCGACGAGACCCATCGCGGCAAGCACGGAAGCTTCCCGGACGGTTGTCCGGTCGCCGGAAAACAGGTAGCGCCGGTGCACGGCCCTTCCGTCCCGGCGCGCGGCGGCGATGTGGACGCGGCCGACCGGCTTGGCCTCGGTACCGCCGCCAGGTCCCGCGACCCCGGTGATTCCGACGGCGATGTCGGCGCGGCTGTTGGCCAGCCCGCCCTCCGCCATCGCGCGGGCCACCGGCTCGCTCACCGCGCCATGGGTATCTATCAGCCGGGCGGGAACGGAGGCGAGCTCGGACTTGGCCTCGTTGGTGTAGGTGACAAGTCCGCGCTCGACGACGTCGGAGGAGCCGGCGATCGCGGTGAGCGCGCCGGCCAGAAGTCCGCCGGTGCAGGATTCCACCGTCGCCACCGTCAGGCCCGCCGACCGGCAGCGCTGCAGCAGAGATTCGGACGCGCGAAGGATTTCGTCATTCAAGTCAGCATCTCCCGGACAGCCAAGAGTCCCGCCAACGCGTACAGCCCCGCCAGAATGTCGTCCGCCATCACACCCAGCCCGCCCTCGATGCGGCGATCGGCCCACGAAACCGGCCAGGGCTTGGCAATATCGGCGATACGGAACAGCGCGAAGCCGAGCGCGAACTGCCACAACTCGGTCGCCGCGGGGATCAGGGCCGTGAGCTGGCCGGCAACCTCGTCGATGACGACGGGGCCTGGATCGTCGTCCCGGGTGCGCCGCAGCACGAGGACGGAAGCCCGCCAGCCGAGAAGAAATACGCAGATGGCCGCCGCGCTCAAGGCCAGCGGCCCGAGACCTTCGAGTATCAGCCAGGCTAACGGGAGCGCCGCGAGAGATCCCCAGGTTCCCGGCGCATGGGGCAGCAATCCGGCGCCGCCGACAGTCGCGACGAAAGTGGGCGTGTCGCGCCACGGGGGAGAGTAGGGCGCATGTTTGTCAGCGGGACCCGACATGGGCGCTTCAAGCGGGGATTCGTACGGTCGCGACCGCCTGCGCGGCGATCCCTTCGCCGCGCCCCGTGAAGCCCAGCCCTTCGGTCGTGGTCGCCTTGATGCTGACCCGTCCGGGCTCGATCCCGAGCGTCTCGGCGACACGGCGGATCATCGACTCGCGATGCGGCGCGATCCTGGGCCGTTCGCAGATCAGGGTGAGATCGAGATTGACGATAGAGCCTCCGCGGCGCCGTACCAGCTCCGCCGCGTGGCTCAGAAAAGTCCTCGATGGCTCGCCGCGCCAGCGCGGGTCGGACGGCGGGAAATGGATGCCGATATCGCCTTCGGCGATCGCGCCGAGCAGGGCGTCGGTAATCGCGTGCATCCCGACATCCGCGTCGGAATGCCCCGCCAGCGCCCGATCGTGCGGGATTTCCACGCCGCAAAGCGTGACGGCGTCGCCTTCGCCGAACTTGTGGACATCGAACCCGGTGCCGGTCCTGAGATCGACGTGCCGACCCTCGAGCCGGCGCCGCGCGCGGTCGAGATCCTCCTCGGTGGTGATCTTGACGTTCTCCTCGTTGCCGGAAACCAGCGCGACGTCGAGGCCGGCTTGCTCCGCGACGGCCGCATCGTCGGTCAACGTCAGGCCGGCGGCAGTGCGATGGGCCGCCAGGATCTCCGCGAAACGAAAGCCCTGCGGCGTCTGCGCCCGCCACAGCCCGGCGCGCTCCACGGTCTCGGCGATCATCCGATCTCCGTCGCCGGACCGTTCCCGCTTCAGGGTGTCGCTGACGGGTAGCGCGGGCAGCGCGGCCGGATGGGTGTCGAGCGCCGCGAGCGTGCGGGCGATCGTGCCGGCGTCGGCGAAGGGTCGGGCGGCGTCATGGATGAGCACCCTCTTCGGAGAGATGGGGACCAGGCTTTCCAGACCGAGGCGCGCCGATTCCTGGCGGCTGCCTCCACCCGTCACCGGCTCAAGCAGGTCGAGACCCGCAAGGGCGGAGTCGAAGCGCTCCCGGTCTTCCGCGCCGATCACGACTCGAACGTCGTCGACGCCCGGATGATCGACGAAATTGCGCACGGCATGGCGCAAGACGACGCCGTCGCCAAGCGGCAGATATTGCTTGGGAAGTTCCGCGCCCAGGCGCGTGCCGCGCCCGCCGGCGAGGATGAGAGCGACGCAGCCCGACATATCGTACCCGTGCGGTTGCGCGGAGACCCTAATCGCCCCGGAATCGATTGCCAAGGACGCCTTCGCTCAGCGCAATGTTCGTCCATCGCAGGGGTGATATAGTACCTCCCGTCTTCGCCGTTCGAGGCTCCATGTCCGTCTTCGCTCCGATCCGGATCGGCCCGGTTGAGATCGCAGACCCGGTATTCCTGGCGCCGATGTCGGGGATCAGCGACCTGCCCTTCCGCCGTCTGGTCAAGAGTTGGGGCGCCGGAATGGTGTTCTCGGAGATGATCGCGAGCGACGCGATGGTCCGGCAGGTAAAAGGATCCCGCAAGATCGCCGCGGACTGCGCCGAGGAGTTTCCGATGGCGGTTCAGCTGGTGGGCTACGATCCGGCCGTGATGGCCGAGGCCTCGCGCATTGCCGCGGACCGCGGCGCCGCCGTCGTCGACATCAACATGGGCTGTCCGGTGAAGAAGGTCGTCAAGAAGATGTGCGGCTCGGCCCTGATGCGGGACGAGACTCATGCGGCGCGGATCCTTCGTGCGGTGGTGGCCGCGGTCGACCTTCCGGTAACCCTCAAGATGCGTCTGGGATGGGACGACGAGAATCTCAACGCGCCGAAGCTCGCCGCCATCGCCGAGGATTGCGGAATCCGGATGATCACGGTCCACGGACGGACCAGGAACCAGCTTTATGCGGGACAGGCGGACTGGCGGTTCGTGTCCAGGGTCAAGGCCAGTGTCTCGATCCCTGTAATCGTCAACGGAGATATCGTCGACCTCGGGGATGCTAAGGCCGCGCTGACCGCCTCCAACGCAGACGGGGTGATGATCGGCCGGGGCGCCTGCGGCAGGCCGTGGTTCCCGAGGCAGACGATCGCCTGGCTCCGTTCCGGGACGCGCTTGCCCGATCCGCCTCCGGCGCGGCGCGCCGCCATCGTGCTCGACCATTTCGATGCGATGATCGACCACTACGGACCGCTGACCGGTGTCCGCATGGCGCGCAAGCATCTCGCCTGGTACGCCAGGTCCTGTCGCGGAGGCGCGGCGTTTCGCGCCGCCGTCAACTCGATATCCGACCCGCATCACGTACGCTCCGAAATCGCGGTTTTTTTCGGGTTGGCGGGCACCGCCGCCATGGCTGCATGAACGCCCCGGCGGTCGTGCTGGCCAGCGCGGACGATCGCACCCGGCAGGTCCTGGAGGCGGCGGGATATGCGCTCCTGTTCGCTCCGACGGCGGACGCGCTCATTCACGTGCTCGGCTCGGGGTACGGCGACATCGCGGTGGTGGACGCGGCAATGCTGTCGGCCGCCGCTCGCCGGATCGCGGATGCGGTCGAGCGGAAACGGCCGGGGATCCCGATAGTCGTTCTGGGGGGAGAGGGGCCCGTACGCTTCCCTATCCCGACCCGCCATGCCCCGCTGCCCGGCGACGGGGAAGGCTTGCTGGACGCGATCGGGCACGCCTTCGACGGCGTGGAAGCAGGATCGAGAAGCGGCCAGGACAGCCTCTCGCGCGCGGTCGGAGCGCATCTGGCACGCTATTTCGAAGCGCACGCCCCGGGACTTCCCGGACCCGGTTTGCACGGCCGGGTCCTGCGCGAGGTCGAAAGGTCTCTCATCACCCACGCGCTCGACGCGACGCGCGGCAACCAGCTGAAGGCGGCAACCCTTCTCGGGCTCAACCGCAACACGCTGAGGAAGAAAATCCGCGACCTCGACATCGACATCGTGCGGGGCCTAAGATGAGGCGGCCCGCCGGGATCGTGGCCCCGGCAGGAGCGGTTAACCGGTTCGACGCGAGATGGCGAATAAATCGGCGGCACTGGATGCGCCCGGGGCCGTGCGGCTCGTCGAATGGGCGGGACGGTACCGGCTTGGGCGACGGCTGGCGGTGGTCCTTGCCGTGGCTTCGCTCGGTTCCGCACTGGTGACTTACGCGGCGCTCACGGGCTCGCTGCCGATTTTTGCCGATCCCCGGGCGCTGCTCATCCTGCTCAACGTCGATCTGGTGCTGTTCCTGGCGCTGGGAGCGATCGTCGCCGGGCGCGTGGCCCGGATCTGGATCGCGCGTAGGCGAGGTTCTCTCGGCTCCAAATTGCACAGCCGGCTCGTTCTCTGGTTCAGCCTGATCGCCCTTGTCCCGGCGATTATCGTCTCGGTCTTTTCCGCGGTCTTCTTCAGCCTGGGTGTCCAGGCCTGGTTCAGCGACCGCGTTCAGACCGCGCTGGACGAGGCGTCGATCGTGGCGGAGTCCTATCTGCGCGAGCACCAGAAGGTGATCCAGGGCGACATCCTGGCAATCGCGCGGGACGTCAACCGGGCCGCGCCCAGGCTGTGGGCCCAGCCCGCCAAGTTCAACGAAATGATGGCGGCGCAGGGCCTCCTGCGAAATCTTAGCGAAGCCTATGTCTTCGACGGGACGGGACGGGTGATCGCCCGCTGGAGTCTGAGCTTCGTGCTCGACCTGGCGCCGATTCCACCCTCGGCGATGGAGAAGGTGCAGCGCGGTGAGCTGGTGGTTCTCGCGAGCGGTACGGAAGACCGGATGCGCGCAATCGTCAAGCTCGACGGCGCGATCAACGCATTTCTGTATATCAGCCGTTTCGTCGAACCGAAGGTCCTGGACCACATCGCCCAAACCCGGAAAGCGGTCGCCGAGTACCAGTCGCTCGAAGGCCAGCGGCATACGTTCGAAATCACGTTCGCGATGATGTTCGTGCTCGTGGCTCTTCTCCTCCTCATGGCGGCGACCTGGGCCGGCCTTACCTTCGCGACCCGGCTGGCGGGACCCGTAACGGCGCTCGCGGCGGCGGCGGAACGCGTACGCGGCGGCGACTTGTCGACCAGGGTCGAGGAAAGCGGGGACCGGGACGAAATCGGCTCGTTGACCAACGCCTTCAATCGCATGACCGACCAACTCGAAACGCAGCGAGACGAACTTCTCGAAGCCAATCGCCAACTCGAAACGAGGCGCCATTTCATCGAGACCGTGCTGTCCGGGGTCTCGGCGGGCGTGGTGGGACTCGACCGTTCCGGACGGATCAACGTCGCCAACAGACTCGCTTCCGAACTGCTTTCCCGGGACTTGGACGAACGCCTGGGCGCGCCCCTCGCGCTGCTGGTGCCGGGCATGAGCGCGCTGCTCGCGAATGCGAGGATCAGACCGGACGGAATGGCGGAGTCCGAGGTCGAGCTGAAGCGCGACGAGGGCGCGAGAACCCTCTTCGTCCGCGTTACCGCCGACCTGAAGGACGACGCCATCGTCGGCTTCGTGGTCACCTTCAACGACATCACCGAACTGCTCGCCGCCCAGCGGAAGGCCGCCTGGTCGGATGTCGCGCGCCGCATTGCCCACGAGATCAAGAACCCTCTGACGCCGATCCAGCTGTCCGCCGAGCGGCTGCGCCGGAAGTACCTGGATGAAATCGAGAGCGATCCGAAGTCCTTCGACGACTACACGGAAACCATCATCCGCCACGTCGGGAACATCGGGAGAATGGTCGATGAGTTCTCCGACTTCGCGCGCATGCCGGCCGCCGTCCTCGCGGCGAGCGATATCGGCGATTTGTGCCGTGTCGAGCTTGCGCTCTACAGGGAGGCGCATCCCGAGATAGCTTTCGAGGCGAACCTGCCAGCGGATCCGTTGGTCGTGAAGTGCGACGGCGGGCTTGTGGCGCGCGCGCTTTCGAATCTGCTGAAGAATGCCGTCGAGGCGATCCAGGGTTGCGGGGAGGGGGCGGGCCGCGGCCGGATCGAGGTCGCGGTCGCGGAGCACGGGGATTCCGTCGTCGTCTCGGTCGAGGACAACGGTCGCGGCCTTCCCGACGCGGCTCGCGAACGGTTGACGGAGCCCTATGTAACGACACGGGAGAAGGGCACCGGGCTGGGGCTCGCGATCGTCAGGAAAATCATGGAAGACCATAACGGCGACGTAACCCTCGAAGCGGCGCCGGGAGGGGGCGCGCGCGCCCGTCTGGTCTTCCCAAAGGAAGGGGAGGGTGGCAGTCTGATACGTTCGGCCGGCCAGGAACAGCCTGGGGGACCCAGCGGTGCAGGTTGAAATCCTCATCGTCGACGACGAGGCGGACATCCGGCGAACGATCGCCGATACGCTCGAGGACGAGGGCTGTCATTGCAGGGCCGTGGCCGACAGCGTCTCGGCGCTGGAATCGATCGAGGAGCGCCGGCCTCACCTGGTGATCCTGGATATCTGGCTGCGCGACAAGGATCGCGACGGCATGGAGCTCCTCAAGATCCTGAAGGCCCGGTTTCCGGAAATTCCCGTGGTGATGATCAGCGGCCACGGAACGATCGAAACCGCGGTCAAGGCGATAAAGCTCGGCGCGTACGAGTTCGTCGAGAAACCCTTCAAGGCGGACCGTCTGGTGCTGACCGCCAAGCGCGCGGTGGACACGGCCCGGCTGGAGCGCGAGAACGCGGAACTGCGGGAGCGCGCCGGCGCCGACTGGCCGATGATCGGAAGCTCGCAGTCGATATGTCAACTCCGGAGCGTGATCGACCGTGTCGGCCCGACGGGAAGCCGGGTCCTGATTACCGGCCCGTCCGGCGCGGGGAAGGAAGTCGCGGCTCGCGCCGTGCATGCCTGCTCGCACCGCCGCGACGGCCCGTTCATCGTGCTGAATTGCGCGATCATGGCGCCCGAGCGCATGGAAGGCGAACTCTTTGGCTCGGAAGCCCGGAACGGCGGCGCCCCCCATGTCGGGACGTTCGAGCAGGCCGATGGCGGAACGCTGCTCCTCGACGGCGTCGCGGACATGCCGCTGGAGACCCAGGGCAAGATGGTCCGCGTCCTGCAGGAACAGTCGTTCGTCCGCATCGGGGGCGGAACCAGGATCGGCGTCGACGTCAGGGTGATCGCGACCGCGAGCGGAGACTTGGTGAGCGAGATGGCGGCGGGCCGTTTTCGCCAGGATCTCTACTACCGGCTCAACGTGGTGCCCATCGAGGTTCCCCCCCTGTCGTCCCGCCGCGACGACATACCGCTCCTGTTTCGTCACTTCGCGGAGCGTGCGGCCGCCGCCAGCGGCATGCCGAGCCGCGACCTGGCGGAAGACGCGCTCGCCGCCCTGCAGGCCTATGACTGGCCGGGCAACGTGCGGCAGCTCCGGAACGTTGCCGAATGGGTGTTGATCATGGCGCCGGGGAGCGCCTCGGACCCGGTGCGGTCCGACATGCTGCCGCCCGATATCGTTGCCAGGACGCCCGATCCGCTGCGCTGGGACAATGGCGCCGAAGTGATGGGGCTGCCGCTTCGCGAGGCGCGCGAGCGGTTCGAGCGGGAATATCTGATTGCCCAGGTGGACCGTTTCGGGGGCAACGTCTCGCGCACCGCCCAGTTTGTCGGCATGGAGCGTTCCGCTCTCCATCGCAAGCTGAGGACGCTGGGTGTGGCGCCGGGAAACAAGGCTCCGTAGACCCGCACGCGATAATTCTTGCGTCCAACCCCTTCCACGAAGGTCGGAATCCAGTTCGATGAAGGTGATCGTTTGCGGCGCCGGCCAGGTCGGCTACCACATCGCGCGCCAGCTGGCCTCCGAAGGCAACGACGTCACGGTGATCGACCAGTCTGAGGACCTCTCGCGCCAGGTCGGTAACGCGCTGGATGTACGGACGCTGGCCGGATTTGCGTCCCATCCCGACGTTCTCGAGCGGGCGGCCGCCGGCGATTCCGACATGATCATCGCGGTCACCCAGGCCGACGAGGTCAACATGGTGGCCTGCCAGGTGGCGCATTCGCTGTTCGACGTCCCGACCAAGATCGCCCGCATTCGCGCGCAGTCCTATCTGCACCAGATCTGGGCGGACCTGTTCAGCCGCGACCACATGCCGATCGACGTCATCATCTCGCCCGAGCTCGAGGTCGCCCGCGCGATCCTGCGCCGCCTGTTCGTCCCCGGGGCGATCGATTCCATCTCGCTCGCCGACGGCATGGTGCGGGCGATCGCCGTGCGGTGCGGCGAGGACTGTCCGGTGATCAATACCCCTTTGCGCCAGCTCACCGGAATCTTTCCCGACCTCAACATCGTCGTCGTGGGAATCAACCGGGGCGATGCGACGCTGGTGCCGACGGCCGACGACCAGATGCTGGCGGGAGACGAGGTCTATTTCATCGCCGACAACGACCATGTCGGCCGGGCGATGACCGTGTTCGGGCACGAGGAACCCGAGATCAGGCGTATGGTGATCGCGGGCGCCGGGCATGTCGGCCGTTTCCTCGCCGGCCTGATTCGCGAGGAACATCCGTCCGTCAGGGCCAAGATCATCGAAGCGAACAGGGTCCGGGCGGAACACGCCGCCGTGGAGCTTGGCGGGGTGACGGTCCTTAACGGCGACGCGCTGGATCCGGAAATCCTCAACGAGGCGAACGTGCCGACCGCGGAGGCGATCGTGGCGGTCACCAACGACGACGAAACCAATGTGCTCGCTTCGCTTCTCGCCAAGCGGCACGGCGCGGGACGGGCGGTCACCCTGATCAACAACATGAACTATGCCCCGCTGATCAGCACGCTCGGGGTGGACGTGGTGGTGAATCCCCACGCGATTACCGTCTCGACCGTCCTCCAGCACGTCCGGCGCGGCCGCATTCGCGCCGTGCACGCCCTGCCCCAGGGCATCGGCGAAATCATGGAGGCCGAGCTTCACGAGTCTTCGGACCTCGCCGGCCACGCCATCCGCGACGCGGGGTTGCCTTCCGACGTTCTCATCGGGGCCATCGTCCGGGACGGCAAGGTGGTGATCCCGCGCGCCTCCACCGTGCTGCGAATCCAGGACCGAATCGTGATGTTCGTCGCGAGGAACGCGATCAAGCACGTCGAGCGATTGTTCTCGGTGCGCCCCGACTATTTCTGAGCGCGCGGAATGAGCGCGCTCGACCGCCTTCCCCGCGCGGTGATCTTCGACTGGGACAACACGCTGGTCGATACCTGGCCGGTAATCCACGACTCGATGAACGAGACGCTCCGGGCGATGGGGCATGAACCGTGGTCGCCGGAAGAGACGCGCGGACGCGTCCGACGATCGCTCCGCGAGGCCTTTCCGCCGCTGTTCGGCGCGCGCTGGGAGGAGGCGCGGGAGATCTTCTACCGGCGTTTCGACGCGATCCACCTGGAACGGTTGACCGTGTGCGACGGCGCGGAAGCGCTGATCGTCCTGCTCGTCGACAGAGGGGTCTGCCTCAGCGTGGTCAGCAACAAGATGGGCCGGAATCTGCGGCGCGAGGCGGCCCATCTCGGCTGGGACCGCCATTTTTTTCGCCTGGTGGGAGCGACCGATGCCGCGCGCGACAAGCCCGCGACCGAGCCCGTCGAGCTCGCGCTGTCGGGCAGCGGCGTGGAGCGCGGCGCCGATGTCTGGTTCGTGGGAGACACCGCGATCGACCTCGAATGCGCACACAGGGCCGACTGCACGGGAATACTGGTGCGGGAAGAGCCGCCGGGGGACGCGGAGTTCGCCGGGTTTCCGCCGGATGCGCATTTCGTCCGCTGCGCCGACCTTGGCCGCCATATCGCAAGCCTTTGACTACGGTTATTTCCCCCGCGCGGGTTTTGCGGTAATCATCCCGCGATTGTGTGTGTTGGCGGGGTGCGCATGTCGCGTCCCGCCGTCAACGGTTCGAAGTCAAGACTCGAAGAGAGCGGGACCCAAAATGTCATCGGAAAAATCCCAAAACCTCCAGGACACGTTCCTCAACCACATCAGGAAGAACAAGACGCCGGTCACGGTCTTTCTGGTCAACGGCGTCAAATTGCAGGGCATAGTCACCTGGTTCGACAATTTCTGCGTTCTGCTGCGCCGCGACGGGCATTCGCAGCTTGTTTACAAGCATGCCATTTCGACGGTGATGCCGGTCGCGCCGGTACAGCTCTATGACGAGAAGCGCGAGGCCGAACACGCTGCGGAATAGTCCGGACGGGAAAAACGGCTCGGCGGCGACCGGGCGCGCCGTCGTCATCCATCCCCATGCGAAGAGCCGCGGCGGCGATTCGCGAAGCCCCGATGCCAGGCTCGAAGAGGCGGTGGGTCTTGCCGGAGCGATCGGGCTGGACGTGGTCCATGCCCAACGGATCGCGCTGCCCCGGCGCCGTCCGTCGACCTATTTCGGCGCCGGGAGCGTGGAGGCGCTCAGCGAGACGGTCGAGGCGCTCGAGGTCGATCTGATCTGCGTGGATGCCGCGCTGACCCCGGTCCAGCAGCGCAATCTCGAACGCGCCTGGCACTGCAAGGTCATCGATCGCACCGGGCTGATCCTCGAAATTTTCGGCGCGCGCGCGAGCACCCGGGAGGGCGTTCTCCAGGTCGAGCTCGCGCACCTGACCTATCAGCGGAGCCGGCTTGTAAGAAGCTGGACGCATCTCGAGCGCCAGCGCGGCGGGCGCGGTTTCATGGGCGGACCCGGCGAAACCCAGATCGAGGCGGACCGCCGCCAGATCGACGAGCGGATCGTGCGAATCCGCCGCGAACTGGACACGGTGAAACGGACGAGGGGACTGCACCGCGCCGCGCGGCGCCGGGTGCCGTATCCGGTGGCCGCGCTGGTCGGTTACACCAACGCCGGCAAGTCGACGCTGTTCAACCGTCTGACGGACTCGCAGGTCGCCGCCGAAGACCTCCTTTTCGCCACCCTCGACCCCACCATGCGGGGACTCGATCTGCCGTCGGGAAGACGGGTCATCCTGTCCGATACCGTCGGGTTCGTGTCGCAACTGCCGACGATGCTGATCGCGGCCTTCCGGGCGACCCTGGAGGAGGTGCGGGACGCCGACCTGATCGTCCATGTCCGCGATGTCGCCCACCCGGACAGCGACGCCCAATGCCGCGACGTCGGCGACGTGCTCTCCCAACTCGGCATCGACGCCGACGACGGAATTCTTGTCGAGGTGCACAACAAGATCGACAAGCTCGCTCCGGAAGAGCGGTCGCTCCTGTCCGGTCTGGCGGCGGGTCGCAACGATGCGGTCCCGGTTTCGGTGCTGACGGGGGAGGGGGTCGAGGGGCTGATGCATCGGCTCGAATCGGCGTTCGGGTCCCGGCGAAAGATCGTCGACCTCGAGGTCGACCTCGCCGACGGCGCGCGGCTGGCCTGGCTCTACCGTTACGGCGAGGTGCTCAGCCGCAGGGACGACGGGCTTCGCGCGCATATCCGGGTCGGGCTCGATCCCGCCCACCTTGGACGTCTTGAGCGTTTCCGCCGGGACGACGGCTGATATTCCCACCGGCCGGCGAATTTCCTCGACACCGTTGACAGGCGCCGATCGGATGCCTAGTTTGTTAGCACTCAACAGGGGGGAGTGCTAACACCGTTGGCGCTCTCTTCCGTTCATCCGGAATGCGGGGTCGCGCGACGTGCGCTACCGCCGCGCCGGGACATTCGACCAGTCAGGAGGTTTTGGAATGAAACTCAGGCCACTGCACGATCGTGTGCTGGTTGAGCCGCTGGATGCCGAGGAGAAGACGGCCGGCGGCATCATCATCCCCGACACGGCGAAGGAAAAGCCGATGGAGGGGATGATCGTCGCCGCCGGGAACGGAGCGCGCTCCGAGGACGGCAAGGTCACCGCGCTCGACGTCAAGGCGGGCGACCGGATCCTTTACGGAAAGTGGTCCGGCACGGAAGTGAAAATCGATGGCAAGGACCTCCTCATCATGAAGGAGTCCGACATCATGGGCATCATCGAGTAAGCGGAGCGGATCATGGCAGTCAAGGAAGTCAAATTCGATACCGATGCGCGGACGCGGATGCTCCGCGGCATCGACGTTCTGGCCGACGCGGTCAGGGTGACTTTGGGTCCGAAGGGCCGCAATGTCGTCCTCGACAAGGCGTTCGGCGCACCCCGCATCTCCAAGGACGGCGTCACGGTCGCCAAGGAGATCGAGCTCGAGGACAAGTTCGAGAACATGGGCGCGCAGATGGTGCGCGAGGTCGCGTCGAAGACCAACGACGACGCGGGCGACGGAACCACCACCGCGACCATTCTGGCCCAGGCGATCGTGCGCGAGGGCCTCAAGTCGGTGGCCGCGGGCATGAACCCGATGGACCTCAAGCGCGGCATCGACGTTGCCGTCGAAGAGGTCGTGAGCAGCGTCCAGAAGCGGTCCAAGAAGGTGAAGACCGAGGAAGAGATCGCCCAGGTCGGCACCGTTTCGGCCAATGGCGAGCGCGAGATCGGCAACATGATCGCCGACGCGATGCAGAAGGTCGGCCAGGAAGGCGTGATCACGGTCGAGGAGGCGAAGAGCCTCGCGACCGAGCTCGACGTGGTCGAGGGCATGCAGTTCGATCGCGGCTACATCTCGCCTTACTTCATCACCAACGCCGAGAAGATGCTGGCGGACCTCGAGAATCCCTTCATCCTGTTGCATGAGAAGAAGCTCTCGGGTCTCCAGTCGATGCTGCCGCTGCTCGAGTCGATCGTGCAGTCGGGGCGTCCGCTTCTGATCATCGCCGAGGATGTCGAGGGCGAGGCGCTGGCGACGCTGGTCGTCAACCGCCTGCGCGGCGGTCTCAAGGTAGCGGCCGTCAAGGCGCCCGGCTTCGGCGACCGCCGCAAGGCGATGCTCGAGGACATCGCCATCCTCACCGGCGGCCAGGTGGTGTCGGAGGATCTCGGGATCAAGCTCGAGAATGTCAGCCTCGACATGCTGGGCAGCGCGAAGAAGATCTCGATCACCAAGGACGAGACCACCATCGTCGAAGGCTCGGGCAAGAAGGGCGACATCTCCGGGCGTTGCGGCCAGATCCGGGCGCAGATCGACGAGACGTCGTCCGACTACGACCGCGAGAAGCTGCAGGAACGCCTCGCCAAGCTCGCCGGCGGCGTCGCGGTGATCCGCGTCGGCGGCGCGACCGAGGTCGAGGTGAAGGAGAAGCGGGACCGCGTCGAGGATGCGATGAACTCGACCCGCGCGGCGGTCGAGGAGGGCATCGTCGCCGGCGGCGGCACCGCCCTTCTGCACGCCTCGCAGGGGCTCGCCAAGGTCAAGCTCGACAACCCCGACCAGCAGGCGGGCGTCGAGATCGTGCGCCGCGCCCTGCAGGCGCCGCTCCGGCAGATCGCCGAGAACGCGGGGTTCGAGGGCTCGGTCGTGGCCGGCAAGCTGCTGGAATCGAAGGCCGCCAATTACGGCTTCGATGCCGCGGCGTGCGAGTACACCGATCTGGTCAAGGCCGGAATCATCGATCCGACCAAGGTGGTGCGGGCGACGGTCCAGGGTGCGGCTTCGGTCGCCGGGCTGCTGATCACCACCGAGGCGATGGTCGCCGAGAAGCCGGAGGACAAGGCCGCTCCGGCAATGCCGCCGGGCGGCATGGGCGACATGGGCGGCATGATGTAGCTGTCTTTTCAAGCCGGCCGCGCGTACCGGCCGGGCGTGGAGTAGGGAAGGGCCGCCCCAGGGCGGCCCTTCTTATTCGGTTGCCATCGCGCCGCCGCCGCACTAACCCTCGGGTCGCCGAACCTGCCGGGTACCCCGATGAACGTCGACATCGACGCCGTCACCGGACTGATGCGCAGCGTGGCGGAAGCCGAGATCCTGCCTCGCTTTCGCGCTCTCGGCGACCGCGAGTCCTGGGAGAAGCGCTCCGGCGCGGTCGTTACGGTGGCGGACGAAAGAGCGGAGGCGGCGCTCTCCGACGGGCTCGCCGCGATCCTTCCGGGCTCCGGCATCGTCGCGGAGGAGGCCTCGGAAAAAGCGCCGGAAACGCTGGATGCGCTCAACCGGCCGGGACCGGTCTGGGTGGTCGACCCGATCGACGGCACGGCCAATTTCTCCGAGGGGAAGGCCTGCTTCGCGGTGATGATCGCGCTGGCGGTCGACGGCGAGACCGTCGCCGGATGGATATACGATCCGGTGACCGGATCGATCGCGGTGGCGGAGCGCGGGGGAGGTGCCTGGCGGGACGGAGACCGGCTCCGCGTGGCCCAACCCGTGCCGGACGCCGAGATGACCGGCGCCTTCGGCTGGCGCCTCAACAAGGACAAGACCTTCAGCGGCCGTTTCCGGGCGCGCACCTACAACAAATGCTGCGGCTTCGACTATCTGGCGCTGGGGGAGGGGCGGACGCATTTCGCGTTCTACCGAAGCCTGAAGCCGTGGGACCACGCGGCCGGCCAGCTCCTTCATGCCGAAGCGGGCGGTTACAGCGCCTGCGTCGACGGCAGCGCCTACCGGCCGGGCCGCAAGAACCAGGAGGGCCTGCTGCTGGCGCCGACGAAGCGGATCTGGGCCGGCCTCGCGCCGCGAATTCGACGCTCGCTCGGCATGTGAGCCGACCCGGATTGCCCGGCCTCCGGGCTCTCCCTATGATCCGGCGCATCCACGAAGAACTGGGGCAGGGCATCCGATGACCGCATCCGTCGCATTCCTGGGGCTTGGCGTGATGGGCTTTCCGATGGCCGGGCATCTGGCGGCCAAGGGCCATGACGTCACCGTCTACAACCGAACCGCCGCGAAGGCGGAGAGCTGGACCGGACAGCACGGGGGCAAGAGCGCCGCGACGCCGGCGGCAGCCGCGGACGGCGCCGACTTCGTGTTCTCCTGCGTCGGCAACGACGACGACCTCCGCGCCGTGATCCTGGGTCCGGACGGCGCGCTCGCCGGGATGGGCGAGGGGACGGTGCTGGTCGACCACACCACGACGTCGGCGACCGTCGCGCGCGAGGTCGACGCGGCGGCGAAGGACGCCGGCATCGGCTTTCTCGACGCCCCGGTGTCCGGCGGCCAGGCGGGGGCCGAGAACGGCGTGCTGACGATCATGGTCGGCGGCGACGACGCGGCGTTCGCCCGCGCCGAGCCCGTGATGGGCGCCTACGGACGCACCATCGTCCACATGGGGCCGGCCGGAAACGGCCAGCTCACCAAGATGGTCAACCAGATATGCATCGCGGGCATCGTTCAGGGGCTGTCGGAAGGCCTCAACTTCGCGGTCCGCGCGGGGCTCGACGCCGAACGCGCGGTCGAGGTCATCTCAGGCGGCGCCGCGCAGTCCTGGCAGATGGAAAACCGGGCGGCGACGATGCTCGCCGGGAAATACGATTACGGCTTCGCGGTCGACTGGATGCGCAAGGATCTCGGCATCGCGCTGGAGGAGGGGGACCGGAACGGCGCCCGCCTTCCGCTGACCGCGGTGGTCGATCAGTTTTACAAGCACGTCCAGGCCCGCGGCGGCAACCGCTACGACACGTCGAGCCTGATGATCCTGCTGAGCGAGGACTGACCGGGATGAGTCCTAGGCGCGCTCGCGCGTCTTGGCGTCCTCCCAGAGCGCGTCCATTTCTTCGAGCGTCGAATCTTCCGGCGCCTTTCCTGTTCTGGCAAGTTCGTCTTCTACATAGCTGAAACGGCGCACGAATTTGTCGTTGCAGCCGCGCAGAGCCTCTTCCGGATCGATACCGAGCCGCCGGGCGACGTTGACGCAGGCGAATAACAGATCGCCGATCTCCTCCGCGAGCTCGGCCTTGCCGCCATCGTCACCGATTGCACCCTTCAACTCGTCGAGCTCTTCATCGACCTTGGCGAGGGTCGATGCCATGTCCGGCCAGTCGAAACCGACGCGGGCCGCGCGTTCCTGAAGCTTCCGGGCGCGCATCAGGGCGGGCAGGGCGAACGCCACCCCATCGAGCGCGCTCGACCGCGCGGCCTTCGTTCCCGCCTTGTCCCGCCGTTCCCGTGCCTTCATCGCTTCCCAGGCCGGGCGCAGGTCGCCGTTCTTCGCAGCGTCGCCGAAGACGTGAGGATGCCGCCGGTGCATCTTGTCTGTGATCTTGCGGGCGACCGAATCGAAGTCGAAGGCGCCGGCCTCGCGCGCCATCTCGGCGTGAAAGACGACCTGGAGGAGGAGGTCTCCAAGCTCTTCCTCGAGACCCGTGAGATCCTCCCGGGCGATCGCGTCCGCCACCTCGTAGGCTTCCTCGATCGTGTACGGCGCGATCGTCGCGAAAGTCTGCACCGCGTCCCAGGGGCAACCGTTCTCGCGGTCCCTCAGCCGGGTCATCAGCGCCAGGAGCGCTTCGATAGGGGTGGGGTCTTCTTTTTCGTCCGCTTCATTCATCGCCCGCGTTCCCGGTCGAACCTGCACTGATTTGTCGCATAATATATCTTATGGAACTTCAATCGGCATTCCATCGTAGGCCGGCTCGACATCGTCGGGCGTCGCCGCCTGCATCGCGTTGTAGTCCGCATGATGGTTCATGTGGGTCAGGACCGCGCGCCGCGGGCGCACGCGGTCGAGCCAGGCGCTGGTCACCGGCCAGTGCGCGTGCGTGGGATGCGCTCGATGCAGCCGCAGGCAATCGACGAGCCAGGTATCGATGCCGGCGATCAGGTCGAGGCTTTCCTCCGACAGTCGCACCACGTCGGTCGAATACGCGAAACCGTCGAAGCGGAAGCCCGTCGAGGCACAGATGCCGTGGTCCTGCTCGAACGGGACGATCGTCAAGCCCTGCGTCTCGATCGGTCCGTCGATGGCGTGGGGCCGCAGGAACGGCGGATAGTTGCGTTCGGGCCCGCGCATTCCGTGGAACAGGTACGGAAACCGGCCCAGGATCTCGTCCAGCACCTCCGGCTCGGCGTAGACGTCGATGTCCTCCCCGGTGCCGCGCCAGATGCCGCGAAGGTCGTCGATGCCGTGCACGTGGTCGGCATGGGCGTGAGTGAACAGGACGGCGTCGATCCGATCGATTCCCGCGTCCAGGGCCTGCGCGCGGAGGTCGGGCGACGTGTCGACGAGGATGTTGACGCCGTCCCATTGCACGAAAATCGACGGGCGTCGTCTCCGGTTGCGCGGGTTGCCGGGGTCGCAGTCGCCCCAATGGCCGCCGATCATCGGCACGCCCTGGGAGCTGCCGCAGCCGAGGACGGTGACCTTCATAGGCCGGCGCGGAAAGCCGATTTCCTGAACAACCGGAAGAAGTTATCTGTAGTTTGTTGAGAAATCGCATCCACGTCGATGCCCTTGATTTGGGCGATGGCGGCGGCGGTGTGGGCGACGAAGGCGGGCTCGTTTCGCTTTCCCCGCCTCGGCACGGGCGCGAGATAGGGCGCATCGGTCTCCACCAGCATGCGATCGAGCGGAACTTCAGCCGCGATCCCGCGCAATTCGTCCGATTTCCTGAACGTCACGATCCCGGAAAAGGATATGTAAAGCCCGAGTTCGATCGCCGTTTCGGCGAGCGCGGGGCCGGCGCTGAAGCAGTGGATGACCCCGGGAAATGCCCCCTCGCCCATCTCTTCCGAAAGAATCGCCGCCGTTTCGTCGTCCGCGTCCCGGGTGTGGACGATCAGCGGCAGGCCGGTCTCGCGCGCGGCTGCGATGTGGTTGCGAAAGCTGGCGCGCTGATCTTCGCGCGGGCTGTGATCGTAGTAGAAGTCGAGGCCGGTCTCGCCGATACCGACGACCTCGGGTTCGGCGGCGAGCGCGACCAGCCGGGCGGTCTCCGCGGTTCCCTCGTCCTCGACATTGTGCGGATGGATGCCGACCGAGCAGTCGACCGCCCGGTGATCGCGCGCGAGCGCCCGCACCCGTTCGAACTCGGTGAGCCGCGTGCAGATCGTCACCACGCGGCCGACGCCCGCCGCCGACGCCCGCTCGAGGACCTCGGCCCGGTCGCCATCGAAGGCGTCGAAATCGAGGTGGCAATGGCTGTCGACCAGCATCAGGCGGACGCCTCCCCGGCGGCTTTCTCCTCCTGCAGCCGGGGAAAGACCGGGGTCGGTTTGGGGAGCGCCGTCCCCACGGGCACGTTGTCGGCCGAGCCCAGATTGGCGAACGTCCGGCGTTCGGGGTCCGCGGCCAGCTGATCGAGGATGCGGCCCGCCGAGTCCGGCATGAAGGGCTGCAGCACGATCGCGACGCGGCGGATCGTCTGGACCAGCGTCGCGAGCACCGCGGCGGTGCGAATCCTGTCTTCCTTGATCGATGCCCAGGGCGCCTGACGGTCGACATAGGCGTTGGCCTGGCGGATCACCGACCAGACCGCGTCCAGCGCCTCGTGAAAGGCCTGGGCGCGCATCCGGTCGCGGCAGGTTTCGAGGAGCCCGGAAGCCGCGTCGAGAAGTTCCCCGTCGGGGTCCCTGTGCCCGCCCTCGTGCACCGGCATCGTGCCGTCGAAATAGCGGTGGATCATGGATGTGACGCGCTGGACCAGGTTGCCGAGATCGTTGGCGAGGTCGCCGTTGATGCGGTTCACCATGGCGCGGTGCGAGAAGTCGCCGTCATTGCCGAACGGCACCTCGCGCAGCAGGAAGTAGCGCAGCTGGTCGAGGCCGTAGCGCTCGACCACGTCGAACGGATCGATGATGTTGCCGATCGATTTCGAGATCTTCTGGCCCTCGTTGGTCCACCAGCCATGCGCGAAGACCCGCTTGGGCGGATCGATGCCGGCGCCCATCAGGAAGGCCGGCCAGTAGACCGCGTGGAAGCGCAGGATATCCTTGCCCACCATGTGAAGATCGCATGGCCAATAGCTTGAAAACGCGTGTGAATCCTTGTCCGGGTAGTCGATCGCCGTGGCGTAGTTGGTCAGCGCGTCGAGCCACACATACATGATGTGATCGGCGTCGCCGGGCACCGGCACGCCCCACTTGAAGCTGGTGCGCGAGACCGAGAGATCCTTGAGCCCGCCCTTGACGAAGCTCACCACCTCGTTGCGGCGGGACGGCGGCGCGATGAAATCCGGATTCGCGTCGTAGAACGCGAGCAGCCGGTCCTGCCACTTGGACAGATCGAAGAAATAGCTGGGTTCCTCGACCCACTCCGCCTCGGCGCCAGAAGGCGCGCGCTTGATCCCTTCCTCGTCCTCGGTGAGCTCGCTCTCGTCGTAGAACGCCTCGTCGCGTACCGCGTACCAGCCGGAATAGCTGCCGAGATAGATGTGGCCATTGTCCATCAGGGCCTGCCAGATCGCCTGCGAGGCCCGGGCATGACGCGGTTCGGTCGTGCGGATGAACGCGTCGTTGGAGAAATTCATCGCCTTCGCGAGTTCGCGGAAATTCTCCGACACGCGGTCGGTAAAGACCTGCGGGTCGATGCCCGCCGCCTGGGCCGATTTCTCGACCTTCTGGCCGTGCTCGTCCGTCCCGGTCAGGAAGAACACGTCATAGCCGTCGAGCCGCATGAAGCGCGCGAGCGCGTCGCAGGCAAGCGTGGTGTAGGCGTGCCCGATATGCGGCGAGTCGTTGACGTAGTAGATCGGCGTTGTCAGGTAGAAGCGCTTGTCGTCGGACATCTCGCCCTCCGGTGCTCGGGCGCGGTCAGACGCGCATCGCGGATTGCAGTTGCCGGAACGCGCCCAGCACGACCTGCTTGCGGTCGAGATTGACGCTTTCGGCCCGGTCGATCAGCCGGGCACACTTCTCCCACAGCGCGGCAAGGCGATCAAGACCGGCGCGGGCGGCGATCTTCGAGGCGGTCTCGGCTTCTCCCTCGACGATTTCTCCGCCCGCAAGGCCGCCGTCGGCGCCCGCCCGCGCGATGCGCGCGATCCACCACAGGAAGAGCTGCATGGCCGTCCGGTAGGCCGGCTCCGCGTCGCGCCGCGCGAGACGATCGGAGAATTCGTGCAGCGCCGGCAGATCGAGATCGGGGAGCGTGGCGGCGAAGCCGACGACGGTGTCCAGCAGTTCGAGTCCCCCGGCCTCCAGCAGCGCGAACGCGCGCCCCGGGCTGCCCTCGGCGACCGCGAGCAGCCGCGCGAGGTCCCCGAGCCCGGCCCCTGCCCCGCCGCGCGTCAGGATCTCGCGCATGGCGTCGTCCGGAACCCGGTCGAGCGGCAGGCGGCAGCATCGCGAGCGGATCGTCGGAAGCAGCCGGCCCGGTGAGTGGGAAACGAGTAATATCAGCGTATTGTCCGATGGTTCCTCAAGTATTTTGAGAAGCGCGTTGGCGGCGTTCAGGTTGAGTTCGTCGGCGCTGTCCACGACGACCGCACGCCATTCCCCTTCGGCCGCGGTCAGATGCACGAAGTCGCCGGCCGCGCGCACCGCGTCGACCTCGATGGATGTCTTCGGCCTGTCTCCCGCGAGGTCTCGGGAAAGCGTGAGCAGGTCGGAATGACCGCCCGACGCGACGCGGCGAAACACCGGACGATCCTCCGCGACCGCGAGGGAACCGCCCTGCCCCGCGTCGCCGCCGGCGAGAACGAAACGCGCGATCCTGAAGGCGAGCGTCGCCTTGCCGATGCCTCGCGGTCCCGCGATCAGCCAGGCATGCGGCACCCGTCCCGAACGCCAGGCGGACAGGAAGACCGCCTCCGCCGCTTCGTGGCCCAGCAGAACCGGATTTTCGCGCGGGCGCATCGGCATCCCTCGTCCCCGTTCAGCTCGCCGGCTCATCCAGCCGGCGCAAGACGGCGGCGAGAATTTCCTCCGCGACCCGGTCCTCGTCCTGCGCGGAGCCGATCACCGCACAGCGTTCGGGCTCGGCGGCGGCGATTTCCAGAAAACCGTCCCTCACCCGACGATGAAAGTCGAGCGGCTCGCTCTCGTAGCGGTCGGCGGCGGTTCGGCGTTTCCTCGCGCGCTCCAGCCCCAGCGCCGGATCCAGGTCGAGAATCACCGTGAAATCGGGCCGGAAGCCGTCGAGCGCCGCCTCTCCGACGGACCGGATCGCCGCCAGGGGCACTCCGGACCCGTAGCCTTGATAGGCAAGCGTCGAATCGGCGAAACGGTCGCAGATCACGACGCGCCCGGCGGCAAGGGCGGGTTTCACCGTTTTCGCGACGTTCTCCGCCCGTCCCGCGAAATGGAGCAGCATCTCGGTCGCCGCCTCCCAGCCCGCCTCGCCGGGGTCGAGCAGCAGCGCGCGGATGCGTTCCGCCTCGGCGGTGCCGCCGGGCTCGCGCGTAACGAGGGCGGGTATGCCGCGCCGTTCGAGGCTATGCGCGAGACGCGCGGCGTGGGTCGACTTGCCCGCCCCCTCGCCGCCTTCGATGGTGATGAACCGGCCGCGTTTCATGCCCGCGGACGGATCAATAGGACACGATCTTGGCGGTGGAGCGGCTTCTCGCCGACACGGCGCCGAGCAGGCTCCTCGCCCGGGCCACATCGGCATAGGGGCCGAGCAGGACGCGGTAGAGCATCGGCCCCTGGCCGCGCGGCGCGATCACGGTGCGGCCGAGCGGCGCAAGCTTCGCCTTCAGCTTGTTCGCGTTCTCCCGGTTGAGGAAGGCTCCGGCCTGTATGTAGACCCGTTCGATCGTGCCGACGACTTTCCCGGCCCCTTGCCCCGGCGCCGGCAGGGAGGCGGTCTCGACCGGCCCCGTGCTTTGCGGCAGCGGCTCGAACACCACGCCGTCGGCCGCGCTTTGCATCGACGCCGGCGGCGGAGTCGTCCTGGCGAGCGCGGCCGCCTGCCTGCTTTCCTCGGGCATGATCCGGACGCGCACGCGGGCCGTTCCCTTGTAGCGGAACCCGAGGAGCTGAGCCCCCCGGCGCGACATGTCGATGATGCGCCCGCGCACGAACGGACCCCGGTCGTTGACGCGAACCGCGATCTGACGCCCGTTGTCCAGGTTGGTGACACGGACCATCGACGGCATCGGCAAGGTCTTGTGCGCGGCGGACACGGCGTTCATGTCGAAGAACTCGCCGTTCGCGGTGCGCTTGCCGTGAAACTTGGGACCGTACCAGGACGCGATCCCGGTCTCGTCGTAGCTCTCGTCGATCATCGGGCGGTAGGTGACTCCGTCGATGTCGTAGGGCTTGCCGACCTTGTAGGTCCCCTCGCCCGGCGGCGGCGCGACATAGGCCGTCTTGCGCTCGCTGCTGCCGCACGCGGCCAGCAGGAGCACCGCAACTGCGGCAAGGCCGGCCGTGGCCCGTCGCCGGAGGCTTTCGATGACGCAGTCTTGCGGGCGGCGCGCGGTCATGGGCTCGGGCCTCTATCGGCCGGCGATGCGGTCGGCGAGGCTGCCCACCGCGGTCGCGAACAGGTTGGACCGGTTCCACCGGAGTATCGCGCGGAAGTTGTCGTAGACGACATAGGCCGATCCGTTCGCGCCGCCCGGCTCCAGGATCGAGGACCGCAGATTGCGCGTCGGCAGGTCCCGCCCGTCCGGCCTGCGCACGCCGAGGCCCTGCCAGTCGCGCAGCCCCTTCCTCACCTTGAGTCCGATCAGCGCGCGGTCGAACCCTTCGGGCAGGCGGACCCTGCGGCCCCAGGTCTGGTCGCCGCGCCAGCCCACCTTGCTCAGATAGTTGGCGCTGGAGGCGAAGATGTCGGCGGGCGTGCCCCAGATGTCGCGCCGCCCGTCCCCGTCGTAATCCACCGCGTAGCGCAGGAAGGAGGATGGCATGAACTGGTTCTGGCCCATCGCGCCCGCCCACGAGCCCATCATGTCCTTCGCCGCGATGTGCCCCTGGTCGATGACGGTGAGCGCGTTGAAGAGCTCCTTGCGGAAATAGGCCGACCGGCGCCCGTCATAGGCGAGCGAGGCGAGCGCCGGTATGACCGCGAACCCGCCGAGATACCGGCCGAAATCCGTCTCGATCCCCCATAGCGCCACGATGAAGCGGGGCTGGACCCTGTACTTCGCCGAAACCTCCCCCAGGATTTCCCTGTGCTCGGCGAGCCGCGCCCTGCCCTTTTCGATCCGTGCCCCGGACACGACGCGGGACAGGTATTCGTCGAGTGTGAGCTTGAACTCGGGCTGCCTGCGGTCGAGCTCGACGACGCGCTTTATCGGGCGGATATCCGAGAGCGCGGACTCGATCGTCGATTCCTTGAGGCCGCGCTCGCGGGCCTCCTTGCGGACGCCCTCCAGCCAGGCGTCGAAACCGGGATCGGCGCAGGCGGGCGAGGCCAGCGCGGCGAGAACGACGCCGGCAATCAGCGGCCGCCAAGCGTTTCGAAATTCCATCGGCCCCTTTCCGGATCCGTGAAGAGGCTGCGAACCGATGCGTTAGTGCCACGGTTCGGGCGACTCGGCAACGGCGATCCGTCCCCGCTGGCCAGCGCCGCCACCCGCCTCTATATGACAGGCGATGCGTGACATCTCGCCGAATTCGCCATGACGGAGGCCGAGCGGACCGGAGCGGGCCGCAAGCTCGAGGACAGCTTCGAGTGGCACGCGCTGGCATCGCTGCTGCCCTATCTCTGGCCTCGGGGCGCCTTCGAGATCAGGCTGCGGGTCGTCGCGGCGCTGTCCTTCCTCGTCTTCGCCAAGATCGCCACCGTCTACATCCCGGTTCTCTACAAGGAGGCGGTGGACATTCTGGGGGCGGACGGCGAGGCGCTGGTGGTGGTGCCGATCGGCGTGATCCTCGGCTACGGCGTCGCCCGGGTGCTGGCGACCGCCTTCGGGGAACTCCGCGACGCCGTCTTCGCCAAGGTCGGCCAGCGCGCGATCCGCCAGGTCGCGCTCGCGACCTTCCGCCATCTTCACGGCCTCGCGCTCCGCTTCCACCTCGATCGCCAGACCGGCGGGCTGTCGCGGGCGATCGAGCGCGGCACCAAGGCGATCGATTTCCTGCTGCGCTTCGCCCTGTTCCACATCCTGCCGACCCTGCTCGAGCTCGCGATGGTCTGCGGCATCCTGTGGACGCTGTTCAATTTCTGGTTCGCTCTGGTGACGCTCTGCACCATCGTCGGGTTCGTCGCCTACACGATGGTCGTCACCGAATGGCGGCTGAAATACCGCAGGCGGATGAACGAGACCGACCAGGAAGCGAACACGAAGGCGATCGACAGCCTGCTCAACTACGAGACCGTCAAGTATTTCGGCAACGAGGTTTACGAGGCGCGCCGCTTCGACTCCGCGCTCCAGCGTTACGAGCGGGCCGCGGTGACCAGCAACGCCTCGCTGTCGCTGCTCAATATCGGGCAGGCGCTCATCGTCGGCACCGGCCTCAGCGGCATGATGCTGATGGCGGGCTATGGCGTCGCCGGGGGCACGATGACCGTCGGCGACTTCGTGATGGTCAACACCTACCTGATCCAGCTTTACCTGCCGCTCGGTTATCTCGGCTTCGTCTATCGCGAGATCAAGCAGTCGCTCACCGACATGGAGGCGATGTTCTACCTGCTCGGCGTGGAGCCCGAGGTCGAGGACGCGCCGCAGGCGCCGCCGCTCGCCGAGGGGCCGGGCGATATCGTCTTCCGCGACGTCCGCTTCGCGTACGATCCGCGCCGCCGCATCCTGCACGACGTGAGCTTCAGCGTGCCGGCCGGGCGCCGCGTCGCCATCGTCGGGCCGACGGGGGCCGGGAAATCGACCCTGTCGCGCCTGCTCTACCGGTTCTACGACGTGACGGGCGGCGAGATTACCATCGATGGCCAGGACATAAGGGGCGTCACCCAGGAGAGCGTCCGCGCCTCGATCGGCATCGTCCCGCAGGACACCGTGCTGTTCAACGATACCGTCTATTACAACATCGCCTACGGCCGGCCCGACGCGACGCCGGCGGAGGTCGAGGCGGCGGCGCGAACCGCCGCGATCCACGACCAGATCGTGGCGATGCCGGACGGCTACCAGACGGTGGTGGGCGAACGCGGGCTCAAGCTTTCCGGCGGCGAGAAGCAGCGCGTGGCGATCGCGCGGACGATCCTGAAACGCCCCCGGATCCTGATGTTCGACGAGGCCACTTCCGCGCTCGACACCCGGACCGAACGGGAAATCCAGGTCGCCCTCAGGGAGATATCGCGGGATCGCACGACCCTGGTGATCGCCCACCGGCTGTCGACCGTGGTCGACGCCGACGAGATCCTGGTTCTCGAACAGGGGCGCATCGTCGAGCGCGGCACCCACGCAACGTTGCTTGCCAGGGACGGCACCTACGCGCAGATGTGGGCCCGGCAGCAGGACGCGGGCGACGAAGCTCCCCTGCCGGAGGGAGGCGCCCCCCTCCCCGCCTGATGCGGGCCGTTGCCTGTCGGCCCGGCGGGCGGCACTATGTCTTCCGTGACCGGACCGCCCGAAACGACCGTGGACGAGCTCGCCGCACGTATCGCCGACGGCTGCCTGCTCGCTCTGCCGAAACCCGACGCGGGCGCCTCGATGGCGGCGATCCGGGCGCTGATCCGGCGCGGCGCGAAGGGTTTGCGGCTCTGGTGCCTGCCGGCGGCGGGGCTCCAGGCGGACCTCCTGATCGGCGCCGGCTGCGTGGCTTCGATCGAATGCAGCGGCGTTTCGCTCGGCGAGTTCGGCGCCGCGCCGCGTTTCCGCCGGGCGGCGGAGAACGGCACGGTGCGCGTCGTCGACAGCACCTGCCAGGCGATGTACGCCGCGGTTCAGGCGGGCGAGAAGGGCATGCCCTTCGTCGGGCTGCGCGGCATTATCGGCTCGGACATTCTCGCCCACCGCGACGACTGGAAGACGATGCAGAACCCGTTCGCGGGCGACGAGGACCCGGTGGTCGTCCTTCCCGCCGTCCGGCCCGACGTCGCGCTGATCCACGCGCGCCTCCGCGATTCCTTCGGCAACCTCTGGGTCGGCAACGCCCGGGAGGCGGTCGTGCTGGCACACGCCGCACACGGCTCCGTCGCGACCTTCGAGGCGCATTACGACGGCAACCTGCTCGACGACGAGCGCATGACGGCGGGCACCATCGCGCCTATCTATGTCGAGGCCGCCGCGCACGCGCCGAAGGGCGCCTGGCCCCTCGCCCTCCCGGGCACCTATCCGGCGGACCGGGAATGCCTCGCCGGGTATGCCGCCGCCGCCGCGACGGAGGACGGCTTCGCCGCCTGGCTCGACCGGCACGCGCTCGGGACCGACCGGGCCGCGTGACCGCCCCGCCCACCGCCGACGAGTTCCTCGCCTGCGTGCTGGCGCGCACGATCGAGGGGTTGAGGAACGTCGCGGTCGGCACCAGCTCGCCGGTGGCGGCGACGGCGGCGCTGCTGGTCGAGACCGAGAGCGCGGGCCGGACCCGGGCGAGCATCCTCGGCAGCCGGCGCTACAACCCGTTCAACGACGGTGGCAGCGAGATCCACGACCGCGCCGCGCAGGGGCGGATCGACGCGTTTTTCCTCGGCGGCGGCCAGATCGACGGGCGAGGCAACATCAACCTGGTCGGGACCGGTTCGTATCCGGGCGTAAATGTCCGTTTTCCAGGGGGTTACGGATCGGCTTTCCTGTACTTTCTCATTCCCCGCGTGATCCTGTTCCGGGAGGAACACAGCCGCCGCGTGCTTGTGCCGAAGGTCGACTTCGTGAGCGCGCCCGGCACCAGCCCGCCGGCGGTCCACCGCACCGGCGGCCCCCACGCGCTGGTCACCCGTCTCTGCGTCATGGAATTCGATCGCGCCGCCGGCGGGTTCCGGCTGCAGAGCCTGCATCCCGGCGTGGAACTTGCGGAGGTCCGCGATGCCACGGGATTCGACTTCGAGATCCCGGCCGACGTCGCCCGGACACCCGCGCCCGAGCCCGGCAGGCTCGAACTGATCCGCGGCGTTGTCCGCGAACAGGTCGCCGAGACCTACCCCGAATTTGCTAAAACCCGGATCGGCGACGCTTGAGCCCGGGAAACGCCGCGCCCGCGTTTACACGCCCCGGCCGTTGGGCGACAATCCCGCCCCCGCGCCGCGCGCCGGGGCAATTCGCACAACATCGAGGAGACAATCACGATGGGGATCAGACGTTTCGGGGCTTGCGCCCTCGCACTTGCCCTCCCCGCCTTCGCCCTTCTCGCGGGCGGCGCGCCCGCCTTGGCGCAGGGCAAGCACACGATGAAGCTCGCGATCGTGGTCGCGAACGACCCGCTGCACGAGTTCATCAAGGAGTACAAGCGCCAGGTCGAGATGAAATCGGGCGGCAAGATCGTGGCCGAGCTCTATCCTTCCGCGCAGCTCGGCAAGATTCCGCGGCTGATCGAGGGGCTCCAGCTCGGCACCGTCGAGTTGTTCGGGACCCCGGCGGGCTTCCTCAAGGGCGTCGATCCGCGGTTCCAGGTGCTGGAGGTGCCGGGTGTGTTCAACAGCGACGCGCACGCCCACAAGACGATCACCGACCCCAGGTTCCGCGACAAGTTCCTGAACATGGCGACCAAGAAGGGCGTCAAGGGGGTCAGCATCTGGATGTACGGCCCGACCTCCTACGCCTCGCTCACCCCGGTTCGCAAGCTGGGCGACTTCAAGGGTCTGAAATTCCGCGTCCTCGCCACCAAGGTCGAGACCGAGGTGATGGCGCGTCTCGGGGCGACCGGCGTGCCGATGCCCTATTCGGAGACCCTGCCGGCGCTGCAGCGCAAGCTGATCGACGGGATCCGCTCCAACATCACGGTGATGGCGGCGACCAAGCACTTTACCGAAGCCAAGTTCATCACCGTGGTGAACGACACCTACATACCCTGCATCGGCTTCGTCTCGATGGCGTTCTACAACAAGCTGCCGCGCGAGTTGCAGCAAGCTGTCGAGGATGCAGGAAAGGCCGTCGAAGGCTTCATGTTCAAGACCGCGCAGGATTACGGCTCGCGCGCCGAGCAGAAATGGCGCGACGGCGGCGCCGAGGTGATCCGCCTGTCTGCGGCGGACCAGACGAAGTTCATGGAGACGGTGGCGCCCATCGGCGACGACGTCCTTGGCCAGCGTAAGGACACCAAGGAAATGTTCGAGCTGATGAAGACGGTCGCCAAGTCGCACGCGGGCGGCTGATACCGGAGGGGTTGGGTCGCCGTTGCGATTGGCGGCGACCCGGTCCTCGGGAGGAAAACCATGGCGGACAAGGCCGATGCGGCCGTTCTGACGGGTCCCCGCAGTTTCGAGTTCCGGGAATTCGACCTGCCCGACATCGGGCCCGAGGAGGGCGTGCTGCGGGTCGAGGCGGCGGGGCTGTGCGGCACCGACTACGAGCAGTATACCGGGCACCTCGCCGGCACGCCGTGGGACATCACCCCGATCATCCCGGGGCACGAGATCATGGGCTGGCTGGAGCGCGTCGGGCCGGAAGCCGCCAAGCGCTGGGGCGCCAGGGAGGGCGACCGGGTGGTGGTCGAATCGATCATCCCCTGCGGCCACTGCTTCCAGTGCGCGATCGGCAAGACGACGCTCTGCGAGAGCAATCTGGGTTACGGCCTTTACGCCTCCACGGAAAAGGCGCCGGGCCTCTGGGGCGGCTATGCGAGCCACATGTACCTCCATCCCAACACGCTGGTTCACAAGGCTCCCGACGACATCCCGCGCGACGTGCTTTCGCTGTTCAACCCGCTGTCGAACGGCGTACGCTGGGCCTACGAGGCGCCCAACACCCAGATCGGCGAGACCGTGGTGATCGAGGGTCCCGGCCAGCGGGGGCTCTTGTGCGTGGTCGCCGCGCGGGAAGCCGGCGCCGGCACGGTCATCGTCACCGGCACGGCGAACGACGCCCACCGGCTTGAGCTTGCCCGCAAGCTCGGCGCCGACATCGCGATCGACGTCGACAGCGAGAACCCGGTCGAGCGGGTCATGCAGGCGACCGGCGGCCGCGGCGCCGATGTCGTGGTCGAGGTCTCCGCCGGGGCGACCCAGCCCATCGTCGATGCCGTCGACATGGTGCGCCGCGGCGGGCGCATCGTCCTCGCCGGACTCAAGAGCTTCAAGCCGGTCGGCAATCTGATCACCGACAAGATCGTGATCAACGAGATCCAGCTGATCGGCCTTCTTTCGGCCGGCTGGGTATCGATCGAGCGTTCGCTCGACATCCTCCGGCGGCGGGGCGGCGAGCTGCAGCCCTTGTGCTCGCACATGTTCCCGCTGGAGGAGACCGATACGGCGGTGCGCGCCCTCGGTCGCGAGGTCGACGACGGCACCGAGGTCGTCCATATCGCCCTCGACGTCGCCGGGTAGCCACCCACTTTCACGATTGGAGACAACCGGATGAACGCCGATCTGAGCGGAACGTCGATCCTCGTCACCGGCGCCGGCCGCGGCCTGGGCCGCGAGATGGCGGCCGCGCTGGCCGGGGCCGGCGCGAGCGTCGCGCTGATGGAGCGCGACCGGCCCGAGCTCGACGCGGCGGCGGCGCAAATCGGCGCGGCCACCGATCCCGGCCGCGCGATCGCGGTCCAGGGCGACGTCACCAGCGCCGACGACGCCGCGCGGGCGGTCTCGGAGGTCGAGGATGCGTTCGGCAAGCTCGACGTGCTGGTCAACAACGCCGCCCTCGGACCGCAGGAGCACTCGCCCACCAACACCGCGCCGCGTCGGCCCATCTGGGAGGCCGACCTGGACCTTTGGCTCAAGATCGTCGCGGTCAACTCCTCCGGCCCGTTCATCATGACCAAGGCGGCGCTGCCCGGCATGTTGGAACGGAACTGGGGGCGGATCGTCAACGTGACCACCAGCCTGGACACGATGATCAACCCCGGGCTCGGCCCCTACGGCCCCGCCAAGGCGGCGACCGAGGCCCTGACGTCGGTGCTCGCCTTCGAGCTGGAGGAGACCGGCGTCACCGCCAACGTGCTGGTTCCCGGCGGGCGGGCCAATACGCGGATGATCCCGGCCGACGGCAAATACGCCGACCGGAAATACCTGATTCAGCCCGAGGTGATGCGGGCGCCGATCGTCTGGCTCGCCTCGCGCGCGACGGACGAGGTCAGCGGAAGGCGTTTTCGCGCCGCGCTGTTCGACCCCGACATCCCGCCCGAGGAGGCGGCGGAGAAGGCGGGCGCGCCCGTCGCGTGGCGCGAACTCATGGGCCAGACGATCCACTACATCTGACCCCGTGCGTACCGGCGGCGGGCGTATCCTCACAACCCATGTCGGCAGCCTGCCGCGGCCCGATGCGCTCGCGGCGCTCCTGCTCGCGAAGGAGCACGGCGAGGACTACGACGAAGACGCGCTCGACCGCTTGACCGAAGCGGCGGTTCGGGATGCGGTCGCGGACCAGCGCGCCGTCGGCATCGACATCGTCAACGACGGCGAGGTCGGGCGCACCGGCTACGCGACCTATATCCAGGACCGGCTTTCCGGTTTTTCGGGCGAAAGCCCGTCGCTCCGCTTCGACGACCTCAGCGACTTTCCCGAGTACCGCCGGCGGATGGGCCAGGCGGCCGGCACCCGACGGCTGCACCGTCCGCGCTGCACCGGCCCGGTCGCGCTCCGGGACTCGGCGCCGCTCGCGCGCGAGATCGAACGGCTCACCGCCGCGCTCGACGCGGCCGGGGCCGCCGAGGGTTTCATGAACGCCGCCTCGCCCGGGGTGATCGCGGTCTTCCAGGCGAACGACTTCTATTCCGACATGGACGCCTATCTCGGCGCGCTCGCCCGGGCGATGAAGCCGGAATACGAGGCCATCGCGGCGGCGGGACTGGTCCTTCAGATCGACTGTCCCGACCTCGCCATGGGACGCCACGTGATCTACGGCGAAGAGGACGACGCGCTGTTCCTCCGCCGCGCGGCCATGCAGGTCGAGGTCCTCAACGCGGCGCTCGAGAACGTGCCCGCCGACCGCGCCCGCCTCCATGTCTGCTGGGGCAATTACGAGGGGCCGCATCACCGCGACATCCCGCTTGAGGCGATCGCCGACGTGCTGCTCTCGGCCAAGCCGCAAGGCCTCCTGTTCGAGGCCGCCAATCCGCGCCACGCGCACGAATGGACCGTGTTCCGCGACCGCAGCGGCTGGGACGACAAGATCCTGATTCCGGGCGTCATCGATTCGACGACCAACTATGTCGAGCATCCGGAACTGGTCGCCGAGCGGGTCGGCCGGTTCGTCGACATCGCGGGGTGCGACCGCGTCATCGCCGGAACCGATTGCGGCTTCGCGACATTCGCCGGCATCGGAAAAGTCGACCCCGCCATCGCGCGCCTGAAGCTGGCGGCGCTGGTCGAGGGCGCGCAGATCGCGAGCCGGCGGCTCGGGGGCTGATCCCGGCGTGGACTGAATTCGTTTCGTCTGTTAACGTGTATTCAGTCGCCTTCTACACGCACCGGTAGCGGACAGTTGGAATTCGCGTAATGGATCAGGGTTCGATCATGATCGTCGGCGTCGCGGCGGCGCTTGCCGCCTTGATCGTGACCATGATCGGATCGCTGCGCCGCGACATCGACAAGCGGTTCGACGGCGTCGAGATGCGCTTTGAAGAACGCTTCCTTGGCATCGAGAATCGCTTCGACGAGCGTCTCGAAGGCATCGAGAATCGCTTCGGCGAGCGCTTCGAAGGCATCGACAAGCGCTTCGAAGGCATCGACAAGCGCTTCGAAGATATCGACAAACGGTTCGACGGCATCGACAAACGGTTCGATGGCATCGACAGGCGGCTCGACGGCATCGATACACGCCTGCGCTCGGTCGAGCAGGGCGTCTCCGAGTTGAAGGGCAGGCTCGCCTTCGTGGAAAGCTATATCCTCGGTCGCAACGAATCGGCGCCGGGAGAGGTGCCGGCCGAGTAGACGCCGGCTGCTCAGAGGCCGATCCCGTCAGGGTCGATGCTGTAATCCCGGCGCGCCCCGTCCTCCGTCACGTAACCCTCCTCCAGGTCGCGGGCGATCCGGTCGGCCGAGCGCCTCGCCGGATCGCCATAGCCGCCGCCACCCGCGCCCTGGACGCTGAACACGGTACCGGCATCGAGGCTGAGCCGGCAGGAGGACGGCATCGCCTCCGCCCGGTCGGTGCCGGGATGGAGAACGAAGCGGCTCGGTCCGCCCGGCTTGCCGCCGCGCAATCCCGCCGGCGGCACCGAGGCGCGGTCGGAGCGATAGACGACCTGCGCGGGCTCAAGCATCTCGTAGACCCGGCGGAAGTTGAGACCGCCGCGAAACTCCCCGGCGCCGCCGCTGTCGGGGTTGAGCTCGAAGCGCCGGATCCGGCAGGGGAACTCGGACTCGACGATCTCCACCGGCGCGGCGTAGAGATTGGCGAGGTGCACGGTCACGCCCGAAGCGCCGTCCGTCCCCTCCCCCGCCCCGTATGCCGAGCCGAAGATCTCGTACTGGTTTCCGCGGCCGGGACGATTCCCGCCCGGGCGCGCGACGACGATGCTGCCGCCGCTGCCGCCCGAATGGGCGATCGACCGGCCGGGCAATAACGGGTCGAGCGCCTCCAGGATTACGTCGACCAGCTTCTGGCAGGTCTTCATGTAGCTCGAACAGGGCGCCGGCGCCTCGGCGCTCAGCACGCTGCGGTCGTCGAACCTGAACGAGACCAGGCGGCGCGCGCCGTCGCTGTACCGCAGCGTCGGATCGACCAGCCCGATCAGGCAGTACCAGACGCACCCCTCCACCATCGCGATCCGGAGGTTGGCCGGGCCCTTCGTCTGGGGATCGCAGCCGGTGAAATCGAATTCGAGCTCCCCGTCCGAGACCGTAACCCGGACGCGGATTCGGACCGGTCGGGTATCGTCCACCCCGTCATGGTCGAGGAACCCCTCCGCCTCGCCGACGCCGTCCGGGATCGATGCCAGCGCGGCGCGGAATTCCTCGGCCGAGGCCTCGATCATCGCTTGCATCGCCGCCGCCACCGTGTCGGTGCCATAGCGCTCGCACATCGCGTGCATGTGCTCGCGCCCGATCCGGGTGACGCCGATCTGTCCGGAAATGTCGCCCAGCACGACATAGGGCGCGCGGGTGTTGGCGGCGATCAGCCGCATCATGTCCTCGTCCGGCTCGCCGGCGTCGTGGATCCGGACCGGCGGCAGCAGCATCCCCTCGTGATAGAGCTCGGTGGCCTGGCCGTAGGTGGAGCCCGGCACCGTCCCGCCGACATCCGCCTTGTGCGCGATGGTGGCGGCGAAGGAGACCAGCCTGCCATCGTGCACGATCGGCGCCACGAAACCCATGTCGGAGGCGTGCGGCATGTTCCCCTCATAGGGATGGTTGGTGACGAACACGTCCCCCTCGCGCAAATTCTCCGCCCCGTAGAGGGCGAGGATGCGCTGCACCAGGTGGAAATAGACCGGCCCGTGGAAGAACATCCAGGGCGCTACGACCAGCCGCCCTTCGGCGTCGACGACGATGCAGCTGAAGTCGCGCGACTCGCGGACGATGGTGGAATAGCCCGACCGGAAGAAGTGGTAGTCCATCTGCTGCATCACGCTCGCGATGCGGTTCCGCAGCAGCTCGACGGTGATCGGATCGACGCTCATTCCGCCTCCAGGACGATGTTGCCAAAACGGTCGCGATGCGCCGACCAGCCGGGTGGGACGACGGTGGTGGCGTCCGCCTGCTCGACGATGAGCGGGCCCGCCATCGGTTCGTCGCCGATGTCTCCGCGGCCGCGGACCGGCGCTTCCATTTGCATCCGCCCGTCGAACGTGACGCTCCGGACGTTCTCCGCTTTCGCCCCTGGCCCGGCGGCCGCGCCGCAGTCCACGAGTGCCGGCCTGGGCACCGGAACGGCGACGCGCAGGCGGAAGCTCACCGCCTCGATCGTCGAGTCGGGCGCCGAGTGGCCGTGCAGGCGGAGATGGAGCGCATGGAAGCGCTCCCGCGCCTGGGCGATGCCGGTGTCGGCGACCGGGGACCATGCGAGCCCGTCGAGCGGGGTGCGGATCTCGTAGCCCTGCCCGGCATAGCGGAGGTCGAGCTCCCGCACGAATTGCCGCTCGCTGCCGCCCAGCCCTTCCTCCGCGAGCTCCCGCTTCGCCTGCTCCTCGAGCGCCCGAAAGAGGCCTTCGGCCCGCTCCGCGTCCAACGTGCCGAGCGCGACGATTTCGGAACGGATGTAGTCGTGGACGACATCCGAGCACAGCAGGCCGAGGGCCGAGAACGCGCCTGGCCGGGGCGGCACCAGCACGCGGCGGATGCCGAGCTCGTCGGCCACCATCGCCGCGTGCACCGGTCCCGCCCCGCCGAACGCGACCAGGCTCGCGGCCGCGGGATCGACGACCTTTTTCGCCGCCTGGACACGGATCTCGTCGGCCATCCGCGCGTTGATCAGCCGCACGATCCCGGACGCCGCCTCGCGCGTCGACAGTCCCATCGGTCGGGCGATACCGGTCTCGATCGCCCTCTCGGCCGCTTCCGCGTCGAGGGCGGTCGCCCCGCCGAGCAGGTAGTCCGGGTTGAGGAAGCCCGAGACCAGATCGGCGTCGGTCACCGTGGGACGGTCGCCTCCGAGGCCGTAGCACGCCGGCCCCGGCTCGGCGCCCGCACTGTCCGGTCCGACCGTCAGATGGCTGGCGGCATTGACCCGGGCCACCGTGCCGCCGCCCGCCGAGATCGTCGCGATGTCGAGGGCCGGCACGTCGAGCTTGCGCTCGGCCACGGTCCCTTCGGTCGCCTCCAGCGGAACCCCGTCCTCGATGAAGGCGATGTCGCAGCTGGTCCCGCCCATATCCATTGCGATCAGCCGCGACCGGCCCTGGCGCTCGCCGAGCACGTACGCGCAGGCCTTGACCCCGGCGGCGGGTCCCGAGAGCAGGGTATGGACCGTGCGGCCCTTGCCGCCGGCGGCGGAGAGCGGCATCACGCCGCCGTTCGACTGCATCAGGAACCGGCTCCGCGTCGCGATGCCACGCGCGTCGAGGCCGGCGTCGAGATCGGCCACGTAACGCGTGAGCACCGGCGCCAGATAGGCGTCGATCAGGCAGGCCGACAATCTGGGCCATTCCCGGATCCGCGGCAGGACGTCCGAGGAGAGCGACACATTGGCCTCCGGGACGACGCCCCGGACGATCTCGCCCGCGCGGCGCTCGTGCGCCGGGTTCACGAACGAGAACAGGAAGCAGACCGCGAAGGACTCCGCGCCCTTTTGGCGCAGCGCCCTCGCGGCGCGTTCCACCGCGTCCTCGTCGAGCGGCTCGATCTCGCGGCCGCGATAGTCGATGCGGCCCGGGATTTCCGCCGTCCGGCTCTGCGGCACCAGCGGCGCGGGGCGGCGGAACCTGAGGTCGAACTGGTTGGCCTCGCGCGCCCCGGTCTGCACCTCCTGGACGGCGCGGAAGCCGTCGTTGATCAGCAGCCCGGCGCGCGCGCCCTTCATTTCGAGGAGCGCGTTGGTGGTCACCGTCGTGCCGTGGCCGAAGAAGCCTATCGTGTCCGGGGCGATGCCGGACTCGATCAGCCGGCCGATTCCCTCGAGGACGGCGATGGAGGGATTGCCGGGCGTGCTCGGCACCTTCTCGACGCGCATTCCGCCCGACCCGTCGACCAGGACGAGGTCGGTATGCGTACCGCCCACGTCCACGCCCAGGCGGTACGCGCCGTCAAGATCGGTGCTTCTTTGCTGGGCGCCCGACCGCAGGGACATAATCGAGACCGGATACCCTAGGACGCCGGTTCAGCTGACCAAGGTTCGTCGCCGTCGGTCAACCGAAGAGCGTTATCACCCGCGGCGCGTCGTCATCCTCGAAGTGGCAGAGGACCGCGTCGCGCGCCATTTCCTTCAGGTCGTCCCAGTCATCGCCCTGCGTGAAGATGGCATGGCCGAGCGCGCGGGCATCGTATCCGCCTTCGGGCGCCTCGGTCACCTCGAAGATGATCTCAAGCGGTCTCATCTTCTCTCCTCCCCGCTCTCCAGCTGCGCGGAGGCCGCGCCGTGCTACTCGGCCGCCGCCCTGGTTTCGTCGCCGTCCATCAGCTCGAGCAGCTTGGGCGGCGACATCGGCAGCGACTGCGGCCTGATCCCGATGGCGTCGCCGATGGCGTTGCCGATCGCGGCCAGCGTCGGCACCACCGGGACCTCGCCCACGCCCCTGAGGCCGTAGGGATGGTTCGGGTTGGGCACCTCCACGATCACGGTGTCGATCATCGGGACGTCGGAGGCGACCGGCATCCGGTAGTCGAGGAAGCTCGGGTTATCCAGCGTCCCGTCCGCGCGGTAGATGTACTCCTCGTTGAGCGCCCAGCCCACGCCCTGGACCGCGCCGCCCTGATACTGGCCCTCGACCTGGAGCGGATGGATCGCCTTGCCGGCGTCCTCGATCACGGTGTAGCGGGTGACGTCCACCCGGCCGGTGCCGCGGTCCACCTTGAGATCGACGATATGGACGCCGAAGCCGGGCCCCTCGCCGGTCACGTTCATCTCCGAATGGCCGGCGATGGCGCCGTGGCTGACGCTGGTCCGGGACGCGATGTCCTTGATGGAGAGCGGCTCGAAATCGCCCACGTTCGCGCTCGCCGGGCGGCAGTGGCCGTCCTCGAAGGTGACCTCCTCCGGTGAGACGCCCCAGATCTCGGCCGCGCGCTCGACCATCGTGTCGATCGCCTTTCTCGCGCTGTCCACGATGACCATGCCGGACGAAAAGGTGGTCCGGCTGCCGGCGGTCACCCGGTTGTTGCCGATCGCGCTGGTGTCGGCGAAGTTCGCGCGCACCTTTTCGAGCGGAACGCCGAGCTCCTCCGCCGCCATCATGCTGATCGAGACGCGCGAGCCCGCGACGTCGGAGGTCCCCAGCATGATGTTGACGGACCCGTCCGGGGTGATGGTGAGCGAGCCCGTCGTGTCGCCGCCCCGGTTGAACCAGAACCCGGCCGCGACCCCGCGCCCCTCGCCCGGCTTGACCGGCGACCTGTAGTGGTCGGTTTCTTTCGACGCTTCCAGGGTCTCGACGAAGCCGATCGGCCCGAAGGTTGCGCCGTAGAGCGTGGTGTAGCCCTCGGTGGCGGCGTTCTTGAGCCGGAAGTCGAGCTCGTCCATGCCGATCTTGTTGGCGAGCTCGGTGACGATGGCCTCGACGCCGAACACGATCTGCGGCACGCAGGGCGCGCGGAACGCGTTCACCTTGGGCCGGTTGGAGACCACCTCCCAGGCCGTCGTCTTGATGTTCTCCAGCGCGTAACGGGTGAACATCGCGTGCGGCGCGTTGAAGAACATCGAGCCGGTGAAGGCGCCGGTCTGGAAGATCAGCTCGGCCTCGGCCGCGACGATCTTGCCGTCCTTCGTGCAGCCCATCTTGATCCGCGAGCGGGTGCCCGACACCGGGCCGGTGCAGCGGAAGACCTCGTTCCGGGTCAGCACGATCTTGACCGGCCGGCGCGCCTTCTTGGACAGCACGATCGCGAGGGGCTCGCCGTAGAAACCGGTCTTGCCGCCGAAGCCGCCGCCCATCTCCGACTGCATCACCTTGATGCGCGAGGAATCGAGCCGGAGGATGTCGGCCAGCCGGTCGCGGAAGACGTGCGTGCCCTGGGTGCAGCACCAGACCTCGATCTGGTCGTCCTCGTTGCAGTCGGCGACGCAGCCCTGGGGCTCGATATAGCCTTGGTGCATGGGCTTGGAATCGTACTCGCGCTCGACGATCACGTCGGCCTCGGCGAAGCCGGCGTCGGTGTCGCCCATGGCGAGGTCGAGCCGCTCGACGATGTTGGTGGGCGTGTCCTCGGCCCCCTCGACGCCCTTGGTCCTGAGATGGTCGTGCAGGATCGGCGCGCCCGGCTGCATCGCCTCGACCGGGTCGATGACATGAGGCAGCACCTCGTGTTCGACCTCGATCAGCTTGAGCGCGCGCTTGGCGACGGGCTCGCTGGTCGCGGCGACCGCGGCCACCGGATGGCCGTCATAGAACACCTTTTCGCGCGCCATGACGTTGCGCGACAGGTCGCCTCCCGGCGTGCCGGGCGGCAGTTCCGGGAAATCGTCCCGCGTGACCACCGCCTTCACGCCCGGCAGGGCCTCCGCCTTCGACGTGTCGATCGACTTCAGGACCGCGTGCGGGTGCGGGCTCCTGAGGATCTTGCCGAACAGCATGCCGGGCAGAATCAGGTCGGCGCCGAACTTGGCGCGCCCGGTCACCTTGTCGGGCCCGTCCTGCTTGACCGGGTTGGTCCCGACGATCTTGAGTTCCTTGTCCGGGTTGAAGCCGCTGTTTTCCAGAATGCTCGCCATTTTCAGGCCTCCCTCATCTCTTCCGCCGCCGCCTGGACGGAGCGGATGACCTTGTCGTAGCCGGTGCACCGGCAGAGATTGCCGGCCAGCCAGAAACGGATCTCGGTTTCGGTGGGATCGGGGTTGCGCTCCAGCAGCGCCCGCGCCGCGATCAGGATTCCGGGCGTGCAGATGCCGCATTGCAGCCCGTTGAGCTCGAGGAAATTGCGCTGCAGCGGGTGCAGCTCGTCCTCGCCCTCGGCCATCCCCTCGATGGTGTCGATCGACTTGCCGTCGGCCTCGACCGCGAGCACCAGGCAGGAGCAGACCAGTTCGCCGTCGAGCATGACGGAGCAGGCGCCGCAGTCGCCGGTGGAGCACCCCTCCTTGGTCCCGGTGAGCCCGAGCCCGTTGCGGATAACGTCGACCAGGGTCTGACCCGGCTCGCACAGGACCTCGTACGCGTCGCCGTTGATGGTGGTCGTTACATGAGCCTTGGGCATCAGTTCCTCCTCGCCCGGTCGAGCGCGGTTTCCGCCGCGCGCCGCGTCATCACGCCGGCGGTCTTGATCCGGTACGCGATCGTCCCGCGCTTGTCGTCGATCGGATCGCAGGCCGCGCTCGCAGCGGCGGCCAGGGCATCCAGCGCCGCGTCGTCGACCGAAGTCCCGATCAGCGCCGCCGCGGCGTCCTCGACCAGCAGCGGCGTCGGCGCCACCGCGCCGAGCGAAACCCGGGCAGCGGTGCAGGTGCCGCCGTCGTCGAGCGTCAGATTGACCGCCGCGCCGACCACGGCGATGTCCATCTCCGTCCTCGGCGTCAGCCTGAGATAGCAATCCCCCGAATGCGGCGGGCGCTTCGGGAAGGTGAACGAGACCACCATCTCGCCCGCCTCCAGCGCGGTCTGGCCGGGGCCGGTGATGACGTCCTCGACCGGGAGGTCGCGCTTGCCGCCGGGGCCGGCGATGTTGGCCATTGCGCCGGCCGCGATCAGCGGCGGGACGCTGTCGGCGGCGGGCGAGGCGTTGCACAAATTGCCGCCGACGCTCGCCCTGCCCTTGACCTGGACCGAGCCGATCAGGGCCACGCCCTCGATCACCCCGGGCCACGCGGCGGCGAAGTCCTCATGGTCCATCAGCTTCATGCCCGAGGCGGCCGCGCCGATTCGCCAGGCGCCGTCCTCGACCGAAATTTCAGTCAGTTCGGGTATGTTCTTGATGTCGACTATCAGTTCAGGTTCGATCAGGTCCCCGTGCAGCAGGACCAGAACGTCGGTGCCGCCGGCGAGGATCCTCGCCCCGGCGCCGGCGTCGGCCAGCATCCCGACCGCCGCGTCGAGACTGTCCGGCGCGGCGTAGTTCAACTCCGTCATGCAATGCCTCCCAGGCGCAAACTCCCCCGCCGATCGCTTGGCGGGATATTCCCGATGGTGCCCATTCAGCCCCGCTTCGGCAAGCCGTCCGGGGCGATACGCGTTGCCCGGGATGGCATCGCGCTCGGCGACGGGAAAGGGCGCCGGTCTCTCTGGCGCCCCTACTTCCCGCATATGAGAAATATGGGTTGAAAATGGTCCCGGTCAAGGGCAGATTCGAAAAAAAATGTCTGTTCAGGATATTTTTTAGGTTTATATAGACTACCTGACGGGACGGGAGGTCCGCGACGCGACACCTCCACCGTCATGCCCGGACTTGTTCCACTGCTGTCCGGTTTAATTTTGCCAGCGAGGCGTAAGGCTTGGGCACAAGCGGGTTTCCTGCGGATTGCGCGGGTCGAGGCTCGGATTTCGGCACGCCGGCATCTCCCGTCGCCGTCCCCGGTCTCGCCCTGGTTTCCTCCGCCGTCATGCCCGGACTTGTTCCGGACATCCACGTCTTGCGGCATCGCGGTGCGGGCCGGGTGCGGGCGAGGCGGCGGAGGGACGTGGATGCCCGGAACAAGTCCGGGCATGACGACCGGGAGGGAAAGGAGTGCCGGAGAATGCCGGCGCCCCTTTCCATTGCCGGGACCGATAAAGCGGGATCGCGCGCCCCCCCGCCGGTGTCGCGCTCGCGCGTTCGGCATTTCCGAAGGGGTGGTTGCCGACGGAAATGTCGACCGGCCGGTCGAGTCGGCAAATGTCGACATTCCCGCTCGGCATTTGCGGAACGCGAATGTCGACCCGGTAGCGATTTGTCTACCCGATGCCTATGTCGACGGCAGGCCCCGGATCGGGACACGGATCGCGGCCCGACCGTACGCGTCGCCCTCCCAGTCGTCATGCCCGGACTTGTTCCGGGCATGACGGTATGGAGGGCGGGCGGGGCACCGACCACGAGGGACGACCGAAGACGTACACCGGCCGTGGCGGAGGGAGGAACGGGTTTCGTTCGAACCGGAACGCCGGTCTGCCTCCCGCTCGTCAAGTGATCGATATGATCCCTATTTCTTACTCCGCCGCCTCCGCCGGGCGGCGCTCTCTGTCGATCAGAAACTTGGTGAGGAGGTCGACCGCGCCCTCCAGTCGTGCGAGGCGCTCCCGCAGATCGCCTTCCAGCCCGGACATGCGATCCCGCAGGCCCACGATATCGCGGTGCAGGTTCCAGAGAAAAGCCAGGACAGCGACAACGCCGGCCAGGTTGGCGTATTGCAGAATTTCGGCGCTCATTCGGTCGGAACCCCGTCTGCTTTCCGCACCCGGATGCTTCAACCCGTCTGGCGTGAATACCATGAACGGAGATTCAATCGAAAGGGGGCATCGCCCTTTCACGCGACCCGCCGGCCGCGCAGCATCGTGAGCGACACGGCGAAGGCGGCGGCGAGGATGGCGGCGCCGGCGATATAGGGCATGTCCCGCCCCCAGGCGGCGAACAGCGCGCCGGCGGTGATCGGGCCCAGGATGCGCATCAGGCTCTGGACCGACTGGGTCACGCCGAGGATCGCGCCCTGGGTATCTTCCGGCGAGGCGCGCGAGATCAGCGCGTTGAAGGCGGGCTGTCCGAGGCCGTAGCCGAGCGTTATCGCCGCGCCCGACAGCGCGATCCCGGTCACCGTGTCGGACAGGGGCAGCGTGCCGATGCCGACCGCCATCGCGAGGAGCGCGTAGGCCGCCGTCCGCGCCTCGCCGCGCAGCCTGACCACGACCCCGACCAGCCCGCCCTGGACGATTACGAGCAGCACGCCGATATAGGCGAAGAAGAAGCCGGTCTCGCGCGGCCCCCAGCCCACCGCGCGCTCCGCCCATATGGCGAATGTCGATTCGAGCCCGCCCATGGCGAACCCCATCATGGCGAAGCAGAGGACGGGGATGCCGACCGCCGGCATGACGAGAACCCTGGCGAATCCTGCGAGCTGGGCCGGGATGCTGTAGCGCGGCCCGGTCTTTTCCCGCCGTTCCGGCTCCCGCAGGAACAGGAGCCCGAAGAGGACGCCGACGAACGACATCGCGGCGGCGGCGAGGAAGGGCGTGCGGAAGTCCGGATTCGCCGGGTCCGGCCCGGCGAGGATGCCGCCGATCGCGGGTCCCAGCACGAAGCCGAGCCCGAAGGCGGCGCCGAACAGGCCGAGCCCCTTCGCCCGGTCCTCCTCCGGCGTCACGTCGGCGATATAGGCCTGGCCGACCGCGATGTTGGCGCCGAAGATGCCGCCCATCGCGCGCGCGGCGAACAGCATCCAGAGCGCCTCGGCGAACCCGAGCCAGAGGAAGGAGAGCACCGAGCCCATCAGGCTGAGGAGCAGGACGGGCTTCCGCCCCCACCTGTCGCTCGCCCAGCCCCAGAGGAAGGAGAACACGAAGCCGAACGCCGAATAGGTCGCGAACAGCAGCGTCACCGTGGCCGGCCCGGCGCCGAACCGCTCGGCCCAGAACGGGGTGAGCGGGATGATGATCCCGAACCCCACCATGTCCATGAAGACGGTGATCAGGAGCGCCGTCAGCGCGCCCCCGCGGCGAAACCTGCCCCTCATCCGCGCATCGCGCGCTCAGCCATCGCGCCGTTCCGACGAAACGCTTTCGATAGTCCGGATCATACACAAGGCAGCCGCCGCCGCGTTGCGGGGCGGCCCTGAATGCCTATGATCCGACGAGCGGCGGACTATAGACAGGGTTGTCCGGCCGCGCGAGGGCCGGAGGGGCGAGCATGGCGATACGGATCGAATACTGCGTGAGATGAAACTACGAGCCGCGCGCCCTCCGTGCGAGGGACAGGCTCACGGCGCTCGGCGCCCAGGATGTCGAGATCGCGCCCGGCGCGACCGGCGCCTTCGAGATAATCATCGACGGGCGCATCGTCTATTCGAAGCTCGGGACCGGGCGTTTCCCGACCGACGAGGAGGTCGACGCGCTGCTCGGCTGACCGACGGGAAGCGTTTCAGTTCGTGCGCGTGGGCGTCCCGAGGCGCGCCTCGGCGCGCGGCGCATCGAAGCTCCGGCGCGCCGGGCTCACCGGCTTCGCCCCGTCCTCTCCCACCTCGACGATGGCGTAGCTGCGCTCCGACAGCCCGTCCTCGCCGAAGCGAAACAGCCCGGAGGCGCCCTCGAAGCCGCGCGCGTCGCGCAGCGCCCGGGCGCCGAAATCCGCGCCGGGGCGCCGTCCGAGGAGCGCCGCGACGGCCGCCGCGTCGTACGCCAGCGCTGCCAGCGGGCCGGGCGGCTTGCCGAAGGATTCGGCGAAGCGCCGCTTGAACACGCTCCCGGGCTCGGTCGCGGGGCTCGCGTACCATGCGCCCCTGAGCGCCGGCTCGTATCTCAGCTCGAGCCGGTCCCAGGTCGAAATGCCGAGTACGCGCACCCGGTCGCTCGGAATGTCGTAATACGGCAAACGCGCCGCGATGGCGTAGACAGTGCCGCTGCCGGACGGCACGAGAATCGCGTCGAAGTCGACATTTCCCAGTGTGTCGCGATTCTTCAGCCGCTCCAGAATGGCGATCGACTCGGCATCCCCGCGCCGTTTCAGGGCGGCGCGGTGCTCGCGCAGCGCGGCCTTGCGTCCGTCGTAGCGGGCGAGCCGGCGAATCGCGCGGTCGATCGACGGCACGTCGTCGGTGTAGACCGCGATCTCGTGCACGCCGATGCCGGCCTCGCGCGCCGCGGCGTCGGCGGCGACGGCGGCCTGGGCGCCGAACCTGCCGGTCGGGATCAGGACCGCCAGGCTGCGGATCCCGCGCCTTCCGGCATAGGCGATGACCGCCCGGATCTGCGGTTCCAGATGATGGCCGAGGATGAAGACCCCCCGTCCCGCCGCGGCCCGGTCGTTGGTGAACGCGAGCACGTTGACGCCGACGCGCGCGGCGACGGGCGCGACCGCCGCCACGGAGTCCGAGAACAGCGGGCCGAGCAGCAGCCTCGCGCCGTCCTTCAGCGCCGCCTCCGCCGCTTCCGCCGCGCCCGCCGGCGTTCCCGCGGTGTCGTAGGGCCTGAGCGCGAGCCCGGGGGCGGCGTGGTCGAACACCGCCATCATGGCGCCGTTCAGCATCGCCCGGCCCAGCTCCCGCTCGTCCCCCGAAAGCGGCAGCAGGAGTCCGACGACGACCGGCGCCGCGTCCTTCTTCGCGGGATCCGGGGTTTCGCCGGCCGCGGGCGCGGGCGCCGGCGCCGGCCTCTCCGGCGCGCGGTCGGCCTTCGGGGCGGGCGGCGGCGGGGAGGCCTCCACCCTCGGCGGCGGCGTTCCGGTCTCGGGCACGCACGCGCCGAACGCGAGGACGGCCGCCGACAGCACCGCCGCGCGCACCGTCCGGCGTCGCGGCCGGAGCGAAACGGTAGAGACGGATCGGCCGCCGGAATTCATCTCATTCCTTCGAATATCGAAACAATCGATTGATTCGACGTACCGAACTACTCTCCACGATACGCGTTGCCGCCCTATACGCATCAGGGGTCCGGCGATCCGCGCCGAACCCCTGACACATTTGGTCGGAGCGATAGGATTTGAACCTACGACCCCTTGACCCCCAGTCAAGTGCGCTACCAGACTGCGCCACGCTCCGTCGAGGTCGGCGCCGGTTCGGGCCGGCCGATTACGCAGCCGACCATATCGCACCTTCGGCGTGGATGACAACGGCGGCGGAGGACGTGCGCCGGCCTGGAGTCCGTCCGTTTAAGATGGAAGCGCCCTTACCCTTGCTTCCTCACCGTCATGGGCGGCGAAGGCCGACCACCCACGAGTTTTTAAGGCGCTGGAAACAAAAACAAAACATGGATGGTCGGCCTTCGCCGACCATGACGGAGGGAAACGGACGAAGCGGTTCCAATTGAAACGGACCCGGTCTATTCGAGCGCTTTGCGGAGGCGGGTCGCGATCCGTTCGAGCTCTTCCACGAGGTCGGCGAGCGCGGCTCTCAGCGCCTCGACGTCCGACGCATCGGCTTGCGCTCCGGAGACCGAATCGGGCCCGACCTCCGGCTCCGGGTCCGGGACGTGCCGACGCTCGGCGAGCGCCTTCACGCCGCCCTCGCGCAGCAGCTTCTGAACGCCCTTGATGGTATAGCCGTCGGTATAGAGCAGCTCGCGGATGGATCTCAGGAGCTCGATATCCTCCGGGCGGTAGTAGCGCCGCCCGCCGCCGCGCTTCATCGGCTTTACCTGGATGAACTTGCTCTCCCAGAAGCGCAGCACGTGCTGCGGCACGTCGAGCTCGCCCGCCACCTCGCTGATGGTGCGGAACGCCGAGGCCGATTTCGCCGCGCCCCGGCGTCTCGCTTCTACGGGCTGTGCCGCTTCCGCCATGGCTCAGCCGCCGGATGCGTCCGGGTCGCCCGGCCGCGCGGCCGCCATCGATTCGTTGATTTTCGACTTGAGCACGTTGGAAGCGCGGAACACCAGCACCCTGCGCGGAAGGATCGGCACCTCTTCGCCGGTCTTCGGGTTGCGTCCGACCCTAGCGCCCTTCTGACGGACCGAGAAGCTGCCGAAGGAGGAAATCTTGACCGACTCGCCGCGGGCCAGCGACATCGACACTTCGCGGAGCACGGTTTCCACCAGATCGGCCGATTCGTTGCGCGACAGCCCGATTTCCCGGTACACCGCCTCGGCCAGATGCGCACGCGTCACCGTCGCTGACGCCATTTCTCCAAGCCTCCGCCTGTTCTTCGCTCAGGGTAAGCCGAACGAGGAATCCAGTCAATTATCAATAGGATAGACGGAGTGCCTAATGTAATTCCGCGTCCCGCAGGGCCGCGCAACCGGGCGCGGCCGGGCTTGCCTACCAGCGGACTAGGCTGGCGCCCCACGCGAAACCGCCGCCCATCGCCTCGAGAAGGCAAAGGTCGCCGGGCTTGATCCGGCCGTCCCCCGCCGCGTCGGCGAGCGCCAGCGGAATCGACGCCGCGGACGTGTTGGCATGCCGGTCGACGGTCACGATCACCTTTTCCGCCGGCATGCCGAGCTTGCCGGACGTGCTGTTGATGATCCGCAGATTGGCCTGGTGCGGCACCACCCAGTCGACGTCTTCGGGGTCGACGCCGGCGGTGGCCAGCGCCTCCCGCATCACCGAAGCGAGATTGACCACCGCGTGGCGGAACACGTCGCGGCCGGCCATCCGGAGATGCCCGACGGTGCGGGTGCTCGACGGCCCGCCGTCGACGAAGAGGAGGTCGTGGTGGCGCCCGTCCGAATGGAGATGGTTCGACAGCACCCCGCGATCTTCGGCGGTCCCCGTCCCTTCCTCCGCGCGCAGCACCACCGCCCCCGCCCCGTCGCCGAACAGGACGCAGGTCGCCCGGTCGGTCCAGTCGAGGATGCGGGAGAAGGTCTCGGCGCCGATGACGAGCGCGCTCTCGGCCTGGCCGAGACGGATGAAATTGTCCGCCACGTTGAGCGCGTAGATGAAGCCCGAGCAGACCGCCTGCACGTCGAAGGCGGCGCCCCGGGTCATGCCGAGCTCGTTCTGGACCCGGGTCGCGGTCGCGGGGAAAGTCTCGTCCGGGGTCGCGGTCGCCAGCACGATCAGGTCCAGATCCGACGGTTCCATCCCCGCCCGGCCGAGCGCGGCGCGGGAGGCTGCGGCCGCCAGGTGGGAGGTGAACTCCCCTTCGGCCGCGATGCGGCGTTCGAGGATGCCGGTGCGCTGGACGATCCATTCGTCGGAGGTGTCGACCATCCGCGCGAGATCCTGGTTGGTCAGCACCTTTTCGGGCAGATATCCGCCGCAGCCGGCGACGACGGCCCGCTTCACCATCAGGATGCGGCCGCGCGCGTCCGGACGGGCATCGACAGCGAGCCCCGGTCGAGCTGCGCGGTGATCTTCTCGTTGAAGCGGTGGGCGGCCATGTCCACCGCCACGCCGATCGCGTTGGCGAAGCCGAAGGCGTCGGTGGAGCCGTGGCTCTTGACCACGTTGCCGTTGAGCCCGAGGAACATCGCGCCGTTGTAGCGCCTCGGATCGACCCGGGCGCGCATCTTGTTGAGGCTGCGCCTGGCGAGCAGGTAGCCGAGCCGCGAGCTCACGGAACTCTTGAACGCCTTGCGCATGAACTCCGAATAGAGCTTGACCGAACCCTCGATCGTCTTGAGCGCGATGTTGCCGGAAAACCCGTCGGAGACGATGACGTCGACCGTCCCCATGGCGATATCGTCGCCTTCGACGAAACCGTGGTAGCGGATGCCGGCGCCGTCCTCGCGCAATATGGCCGCCGCCTGGCGGACGGACTCATGCCCCTTGACCTCTTCGGTTCCGACATTGAGGAGGCCCACCGAAGGGTTCTCGAGCCCCAGAACGGAGCGCCCGAATTCGGATCCCATGACCGCGAACTGGATCAGGTTGTCGGCATTGCACTCGACATTGGCCCCGAGGTCGAGCATCACGCTCTCGCTGCGGTAGTTGGGAAAGACCGCCGCGATCGCGGGACGGTCGATACCGGGCAGGGTCTTCAGCGTGAACTTCGCCATCGCCATCAGCGCCCCGGTATTGCCCGCCGAGACCACGCCTTCCGCCTCGCCGTCGCGTACCGCGTTGATGGCGAGCCGCATGCTCGACCGCTTTCCCTGGCGCAGCGCGTGGGACGGCTTGTCGTCGTCGGTGACCACTTCCTCGGTGTGATCGATGGCGATCGCCCTGCGCAGCTTGGGCATGCGCTTCAGGAGCGGTGCGATCCTGCGCTCGTCCCCGAACAGCCGGAAGCGGACGTCGGGATAACGTCGCCGTGCGATGTTGGCGCCCCGGACCACGATACGCGGCGCGCTATCGCCTCCCATCGCGTCGAGTGCAATTGTGAGCAGCGCCTTCAAGCGGAACCGGCCTCCGGTGGAGTGCGGCGGGCTATGCCGTGCTCGCCTCGGTCACTTCCCGCCCGTCGTAATATCCGCATGACGGGCAGACATGGTGCGGACGCTTGTATTCGCCGCAGTTCGGGCATTCGACATAGGCCGCAACGCTCAGCGCATGATGCGAACGCCGCTTGTTGCGGCGGGACTTGGATACTTTCTTCTTCGGTACGGCCATCGCCAGCGTCTCTGGTTGAGATTGTCGAATGGAATTGCGCGGATACCTAGCCGACTGCCGGGCGGCCGGCAAGCGAAAGCGGAGTCTAGCGGTTTTCGGTTCGTCCTGCCAGCACGCGAAACGGCGAATCGCCGCGTTCGGGCAAGGCTTCGTCGCCGTGCCCGGCCGCCGCGTCCGCGTCCGGCGACCGGGGGAAGGGATCGAGGCAAAGCGCGAGCTCGACGGCGACGGCCTCCCCGATGTCCAGCGACTCCCCGGCGAACGGCTCGAAGTCCTCGTCGGCGGGAATGACGACCGTCTTCCGGTCGAGCGCCTCCGGCCCGACCGGCCGGAAGAGAAGCGCGACCTCCTCGTCGATATCGCCGGCGACGGGATCGAGCGTCACCACGCATTCCTGCACGACGCGGGCGGCGAAACGCGCGGTAACGGCGATGTCGTCCTCCCCGGTGCGCCTGAGCGCCACCCTGGCGGAAAGCGACTCGATCGCAACGATGCCGAAACGCCCGGCAAGGGCGCGGCGTTCCGCTTCGCGGGCCGCGATTTCGCGGACGGTCCCCGATGCGGGAATCCCGTCGACGCGGACCGGGCGCGAGAACTCGGGCGTCATCCGGGGGCGCACTCAGCCAGGGCCGCATCGAAGCGGACGCGGCCCGCGACGAGATCGTCGAGCGGCTGGGCCTCCAGCGCGGCGAGCTGATCCCGCATGTAGCGCGCCATCGCCACCGCGCCGTCGGCGGGCGCCGGAACCGTGCCGTAGAGATTGCGGACCAGCGCGGACCGGAGCGCCTCGTCCCCGCCGTCGAGACCGCCTTCATAGGCCTTTACCCGCCCGAGGAAGGAGCTGGCCATGAACTTGACCCGGCGTCCCACGCCGAGATCGCCCGCCCCCATCTCCCGGAGGCTCCGGTCCATGTCGTCGAACATCGCATCGAACAGGGCCTGTGCCAGGACGCCGGTCCGGCCGGGGTCCGCCTGGAGCCGGCGCAGCACCATGAAGGCGTGCAGCGCGACGAGCTCGAACCTTCCGTCCAGCGTGTCCGGAACGCCCGCGTCCCGGTAGAACGCCGACGAGCGCGCCTGCGCCACCAGGGCGCGGTAGAGCATCCCGGCGGACTCGCGGGCCGTCCTCCTGTCCCGCAGACGCTTCAGCATGTCGCGGCGGCTCCGGACTTCGCATTGACAGGTCGGGAACTTGATGCAATCTCTGGCGGAGGTCCAGCGGAGAGTCCCGGCGGGCCGGCGAACGGCGGATACCGATGCACGCTCGACTTCCAATTCGTTGCCCGGTCCCCGGGGTCGTGGCCGCCGCCGCGGCGCTCCTTCTCGCCTGCTCGCCGATCCAGGACAATAACGGCAATATCCCGATCGCCGAGTCGATGGAGCAGATCGCGCCCGGAAAGCAGACCCGTGAGCAGGTGAAGGAAACCCTCGGCAGCCCGTCGGCGGTGAGCGCGTTCGAGGCGAACCCCGTCTGGTACTATATCGGGAAGCGCACCAGGACCGTCGCCTTCCTCAAACCGGAAGTGCTCGAGCATCAGGTCGTCGAAATCCGGTTCGGCGCCGACGGCCGGGTCAGCGAGGTCAACACGATCGACGCCACCGGGTTCGCCAAACCGGACCCCGTGGACCGCGTGACGCCGACCGAGGGCAACGAGTTCACGATTCTCGAACAGCTGATCGGCAATATCGGCCGGTTCACGCCCACTACGGACCGGTAGGGCGGATCCGTTCTGGTTGGAACCGCTTCTTCCGTTCTCTTCCGTCATGGTCGGCGAAGGCCGACCATGACGGTGAGGAGCCGGGGTAAAGGCGCTTCTATCTGAAACGGACAGGCTCTAGAAGCCCCGACCCGCCGCCGGGTCAGGCGGCGAGCACCGCGAGCAGCAGCAGCGCCACGATATTGATGATCTTGATCATCGGGTTGACGGCCGGCCCGGCGGTGTCCTTGTACGGATCGCCCACCGTGTCGCCGGTGACCGCGGCCATGTGGGCATCCGATCCCTTGCCGCCGTGATTGCCGTCCTCGATGTATTTCTTGGCGTTGTCCCAGGCGCCGCCGCCCGAGGTCATCGAGATCGCGACGAAGATGCCGGTGACGATGGTGCCGAGCAGCATCGCGCCCAGCGTCGTGAACCCGGCGGCGGGGCCGCCGATCCACGTCATCACGAAATAGGTCACGATCGGCGCGAGGACCGGCAGCATCGAGGGCACGATCATCTCGCGGATCGCGGCGCGGGTGAGAAGGTCGACCGCGCGGCCGTACTCGGGCCGGCTCGTGCCTTCCATGATTCCCGGGATCTCGCGGAACTGCCGCCTGACCTCGACCACCACCGCCGCGCCGGCGCGCCCGACCGCCATCATGCCCAGCGCGCCGAACAGATAGGGCAGCAGCCCGCCGATGAACAGGCCGATCACCACGTAGGGATCGGCGAGCTGGAAGGAGATGCTTTTGGCGAGTTCCGGGAAGTAGTACTGGAGGTCCTGGGTGTAGGCCGCGAACAGGACCAGCGCCGCGAGGCCGGCGGAGCCGATGGCGTAGCCCTTGGTGACCGCCTTGGTGGTGTTGCCGACCGCGTCCAGCAGATCGGTGTGCCTGCGAACGTCTTCGGGCAGTTCCGCCATCTCGGCGATGCCGCCGGCGTTGTCGGTCACCGGCCCGTAGGCGTCGAGCGCGACCACCATGCCGGCGAGCGCAAGCATGGTCGTGGCGGCGATCGCGATGCCGTAGAGCCCGGCCGCGAAGTAGGAGAGGATGATGCCGGCGCAGATCACCAGCACCGGCAGCGCGGTCGCTTCGAGCGAGACCGCGAGGCCCTGGATCACGTTGGTCGCGTGCCCGGTCTCGGACGATTTGGCGACGCTGCGGACGGGGCGGTAGGCCGTCGAGGTGTAGTACTCGGTGATCCACACCAGGAGCCCCGTGACCGCCAGCCCCACGAGACCGCAATAGAGCAGGTGCCGCGACTGGATCGTGTCGCCGGCGAGCGCGATCTCGGCGGTGAAGCTCCCGAAGATGAGGTAGATCGCGAGCGCGATCAGGACGGCGGAGATCAGCGCCGCGGCCACGAACCCCTTGTAGAGCGCCGCCATCACGTTGTTGCTGGCGCCGAGCCGGACGAAGAACGTGCCGACGACGGAACCGATGATGCAGACCGCGCCGATCACCAGCGGCAGGGCCATCATCGTTTCCTGCATCGCGCCGGTGAAGAAGATCGCGCCGAGCAGCATCGTCGCCACCACGGTCACGGCGTAGGTCTCGAACAGGTCGGCCGCCATGCCGGCGCAGTCGCCGACATTGTCGCCCACATTGTCGGCGATGACGCCCGCGTTGCGGGGATCGTCCTCCGGGATTCCGGCCTCGATCTTGCCGACGAGGTCGGCGCCGACATCGGCGCCCTTGGTGAAGATGCCGCCGCCGAGGCGGGCGAAGATCGAGATCAGGGAAGCGCCGAAACCGAGCGCCACCAGGGCCTCCAGAATGTGGCGGAGCCCCGCCGGGTCGGACGGGTCGTGGACGCCGCGCAGGATCATGTAGTAGACGACGACGCCGAGCAGGCCGAGCCCGACGACCAGCATCCCGGTCACCGCGCCCGACTTGAAGGCGACGTCGAGGGCCGGCTTGATGCCGCCCTCCCTCGCCGCGTTGGCGGTCCTGACGTTGGCGCGCACCGAAACGTTCATGCCGATATAGCCGGCGACCCCGGAGAGGATCGCGCCGACGAAGAAACCGAGACCGACATAGACGTCGAGAAGAAGGCCGAGAATCACGCCCACCACGATGCCGACGATGCCGATGGTCAGATACTGGCGGTTGAGATAGGCGCGCGCGCCCTCCTGGATCGCCTCGGCGATCTCCACCATGCGTTCCGTGCCGGGACTCGCGGCGAGGATGGATCGAACCGCATAGAGTCCGTAAAGGATCGCCAGCACGCCGCAGGCGATGACGATCCAATAGGTTGCCGTCATGCTTCCAGGATCCCTTATCTTGTCGAGAAAGGCGGCGCGGCGGCGTCCGCGCGACCGTGAGCGCCGAACCGACCGCTCTGTGGGTGATGAGGCTCAGACGAGCGCGCGGAACATGCCAGAACTCACCCGACAAGGCAACATTGCACGCCCGCGACGCCGCTTTCAGGCCGCCGCCCGGTGCCGTGCGAGATCGAATTTCAGCCAGACCACGGCGATCAGGACCACGACGATCGCCGGGATCGCCACGGTGTTCACCATCGCCCAGCCGAAGTGATGGATCGACGCGCCGGACAGAAGCGCGCCCGCGCCGACGCAGCCCCAGATACAGAAGTCGTTGAACCCCTGGGTCTTCGCCATCTCGGAGGGGCGGTAACATTCGGTGAGCAGAGTGGTGCTGCCGATGAACAGGAAGTTCCACCCGACGCCCAGCAGGACCAGCGCGCTGACGAAATTGAGGTACTCGATCCCGGCCAGATTGATCGCCAGGCACAGCGTCTGGAGCAACCCGCCGGCGATCATGATGTTGGTCGCGCCGAAGCGGGCGACCAGGTGGCCGGTGAAGAACGACGGCAGGAACATGCCGACGATGTGCCACTGGATCACCGATGCCGAGTCGCCGAACGCGAAACCGCAATCCTCCATCGCGAGCGGCGTCACCGTCATCAGGAAGGTCATGACCGTATACCCGGTCACCGCGCCGAGGATGGCGACGAAGCACTTGCCCTGGCCGAGGATCTGCGTCAGAGGGCGCTGCGGCCCGCTCTTGTCCGCCGCGCTCATCGGCGGGATGGTCAGTAACGAGGCCACGAGACCCATCGCCAGGTAGATCAGCACGATCGCGGCGAATGTGCCGGCGAACGCCACGGGGTCGAAAAAGTCCTTGGTGAAACGGGCCAGGTTGGGGCCCGCGAAAGCCGCCACCACGCCGCCCGCCAGGACCAGCGAGATCGCGCGGCTCCGCATGTCCGGGCCGGCGGTGTCGGCGGCGGCGAAGCGGAAGAACTGGCCGAATGCGTGCAGCGAACCGATCAGCGCGATGCCGAGGGCGAACAGCCAGAACGACGCGATGACGATCGCCGCCGTCGCGATCGCCGCGCCGGCGACGCCGATCAGCGCGCCGGTGACGAAGCCGATGCGCCGTCCCACCCGGCGCATGTATAGCGACGCCGGGATCGCGGTCAGCATGGTCGCGATGAACTGGAAGGCGACCGGAACGGTGGCGAGCGCCTTGTCCTCGGCGAGCGCATGACCGATCAACGCCGCCGAAACGATGATCGCCGAGGTGGTGGTCATCATCAGCGCCTGGCAGACCGCCAGCAGCGCGACGTTGCGGTTTATGCCCGAGAAGAACTGCACGGCGGCAAACTAAACCATGAGGGCGGCACGGCGAAACGGCGCGGCGGCGGGCTAGAAATGCGCGTAGCCCGCTCTGCCGATCTCCATCGCCGCGCCCGCTTCGTCGACCACCGACACCCCCTCCCCTTCGGTCATGGCGCCGATTCGGGTGACGGGTACGCGGACCCGCGCCGCGGCTTCGCGGACGGCGTTGCCGCGATCCGCCGGCGCGGTGAAGACCAGCTCGTAATCGTCGCCGCCCGTCAGCACATCGGCGATACCGACCGTGCCCAGCTCGAGCGCCGCCCGGGCGGGGCCGGACAGGGGAACCCGCGCCGCTTCGATCCGGGCGCCCAGGCCCGAAGCCACGCAGATATGGCCGAGATCGGCGACCAGCCCGTCGGACACGTCCACCGCCGCCGAGGCGGGGACCGCCATGCCGAGGGACAGGCGCGGCTCCGGCAAACGGTAACGGACGGCAGCAGCCTCACATGCGTCTTCCGGAAGCCCGGTATCCTCGCCCCGCAGCACGCGCAGGCCGAGCGCGGCGTCGCCGATGGCGCCTGATACGTAGATGTGCTCACCCGGCGCCGCGTTCGACCGCAGGAGCGCCCGGCCGGGTTCGACCTCGCCGATCGCTGTGAGAGAGAGACAGGGAGGACCGGTCGTCGCGGTGGTATCGCCTCCCGCCAGGGTCATGCCGAACCGGACCTGATCGGACGCAAGCCCGCGCGCGAAATCCCGCAGCCAGTCGAAATCCAGCGCGTCGGGCACGACGAGGCCGAGCAGGTAGGCGCGCGGCCTCGCTCCCATCGCGGCGAGATCGGACAGGTTCACGCGCATGAGCTTGCGCGCGACGTCGAAAGGCGGATCCGCGGGCAGGAAATGGACCCCCTCGACGATCGTGTCGATGGCGGTGACGAGTTCGAAGCCCGGCCGGGGCGCGATCAGCGCCGCGTCGTCGAGAAGGCCGAGCGCTCCGGGCTCGTCCGCCGCGAGCGGCGCGAAGAGCTCCCGGATGAGCTCGAACTCACCCGGCCGTGGCCGCCCGGGCATCGGCGGGACCTCCGGACTCCGCGAACTCGCCGCTTCGCAGCCGCCGCGCGACCCTGTCGAGCACGGCGTTGGTCATTCCCTTCTCGGCGGCGGCGAAGAACGCGTCGGCGAGGTCGACATATTCGGAGACCGCCACGCGGGCGGGCGTCGCCGGGCGGCCGAGCAGCTCGAACACGCCGGCGCGCAGGATGCAGGCGAGCAGGACCTCGATCCGCTCGAGCGGCCATGACGGGTTGAGGGCGGCGCGCAGGATGTCCTCGATTTCCCGCCGCCTGACGGTGGTTCCGCGAAGGATTTCGGCGAACAGCGCGCTCTTGGGCCGGACCGGGGTCTCGTCCCGGTCGAGAACGCCGTCCCGGTGGTAGCGAAGGAACTGCGCCAGCACGTCCTCGACGGCGGCGCCGGTCAGCTCCATCTGGTAAAGCGCCTGGACGGCGGCGAGGCGCGCCGCGCTCAACCGCGCCGCGTCGGCCTGCCGCGGCCTGTCGGAGCCGGCGCGGGGGGCGGGCATCAGCCTGCCAGCCCGAGACGCGCCTTGAGCTCGATCATGGCGAGGCAGGCCCGCGCCGCGGCGCCGCCGCGATCGGCCTCGTCGCGTCTCGCGCGGTGCATCGCCTGCTCGCCGTTCTCGCAGGTGAGGATGCCGTAGCCGATGGCGAGCCCGCGGTGCAGGGCGAGGTCCTGGAGCCCGCGCGCGCTCTCGGTGCAGACATAGTCGTAATGCGTCGTCTGCCCGCGAATGACGCAGCCCAGCGCGACGAACCCGTCGAACCGGCCGGCCGGGTCCGGCCCCTCCATCGCGCGCGCAGCGAAGCCGATCGAGGCGGGGATCTCGAACGCCCCGGGGACCGAAAACCGCTCGTAGGTCGCGCCCGCCGCGTCGAGCGCCGCGGTCGCGCCGTCGAAGAGCGCGTCGGCGATCTCGTCGTAGAACCGCGCCTCGACGATCATCACATGCGCCGCCATGCCCGCCCCCGCTAGACCACCGGTTCGATCGGGCGGTGCCCGACGATCTTGATCCCGTAACCTTCGAGCCCGACGACGGTCCGGTTGTGGTTGGTCAGCAGGATCATCTCGGTCACGCCCAGGTCGCGCAGGATCTGCGCGCCCACCCCGTAATCGCGGAGCGCGGGCGGCGCGAACGCCGTCTCGGCGCCCGTGGTGACGCTCACCTCCATCGAGGCGGCGCCGGGATCGCCCGGGATCTCGTGGCGCTGGCGCACCTGGTTGACGAAACTCTGGGCGAAGGAGTCGCGGATCAGCACCACGACGCCCCTCCCCGCCTCGCCGATGGTCCGTATGCAGGATTCGATGACGCCGGCGCGCCCCGCGGTCTCGTCCTGGATGACGTCGTCGAGCACGTTGATGGCGTGCATTCGGACCGGCACCGGCTCCGGCCCGGAAATGTCGCCCTTGATCAGCGCCAGGTGCTCGGCGCCGGTGATCTTGTTGACGTAGACGATCAGCCGGAAATCGCCGCCGTGCTTGCGTGTGAGCCGGGTGGCGAGCACGCGCTCGACGAGGCTGTCGTTGCGCAACCGGTACGCGATCAGGTCGGCGATGGTCGCGACCTTGAGCCCGTGGAACTGCGCGAACGGGATGAGATCGGGAAGACGGGCCATGGTGCCGTCGTCCTTCATGATCTCGCAGATCACGCCCGACGGGTTGAGTCCCGCCAGGCGCGCGATATCGACCGAGGCTTCGGTATGGCCGGCGCGTTCCAGCACCCCGCCGTCGCATGCGACCAGCGGGAAGATATGGCCGGGGGTGACGATGTCTTCCTCGCCGGACGTGGGGTCGATCGCGACTGCGATCGTCCGCGCCCGGTCGGGCGCCGAGATGCCCGTGGTGACGCCTTCCCGCGCCTCGATGGAAACCGTGAAGGCGGTCTGGTGCCGCGTCCGGTTATTCCGCGACATCAGCGGCAGGCCCAGATTGTCGACCCGTTCGCGCGTCATCGCGAGGCAGACCAGCCCGCGCCCGTGGGTCGCCATGAAGTTGACCACCTCCGGCGTCGCCATCTGGGCGGCGACGACGAGGTCGCCCTCGTTCTCGCGGTCCTCGTCGTCGACCAGGATCACCACCCGCCCGTTCCGGATGTCCTCGATCACGTCCTCGATGGAGGAGAGGAATCCGGTCGTGTCGTCGAGCGCTTCGGCAACCTTCGACGGGGCCACGCGTTTGAGGCTGTCGCTCAAGGAAACCCTCTCTTCAGTTCCGCGCCGTCAGCCGGTCGACATATCGGGCGATGGTGTCGACCTCGAAATTCACCCGGTCGCCCTCCGCCAGATGGCCGAACGTCGTGTGTCGGCGCGTATGCGGGATGATGTTGACCCCGAAACCTCTTTCGTCAACCTCGTTGACGGTGAGCGACACGCCGTCGAGCGCGATCGACCCCTTCGGCGCGACATAGTGCGCCAAACCCTCGGGAGCCGCGAACACGAAGCGCGTGCTGTCGCCCTCGGCGCGCGTTTCCAGGACGGTGGCGACGCCGTCGACATGACCCGACACGATATGCCCGCCGAGCTCGTCGCCGATCCTGAGCGCGCGCTCGAAATTGACCGGTGTGCCGACCGTCCAGCTTCCCAGCGTGGTGCGCGCCAGGGTCTCGGCGGAGGCCTGGACGGCGAACCGGCCGGGCGCCTTGTCGACAACCGTGAGGCACGGGCCGGAACACGCGATGGACGCGCCGATCGCGATCTCCGCCGTGTCGTAGCCGGTCTCGAAGTCGAACCGCGTGTCGCCGTCCTTCGCGATCGCGCGCACGCGCCCCAGATCGGTCACGATTCCGGTAAACATCGGCCTGTCCGCTCAACCGTCCGGCTTCGACGCCGGCCGGTAAACTTCCTCGACGTCCTCGCCGACCGGCCGGCTCGCTATCTTCCCGAAGCGCGGCGCGGCGTCAAGCGCGTCGACCTCCAGCGCTCCGAGTGCCGGGGCGCCGTCGGCGCCGATGGCCAACCCGGACCGGTACCACACCAGACGGTCGACGAGGCCGGCGCGGAGGAGCGCCGCCGCGATGCGCCCTCCGCCTTCGACCAGCACCGACGTGATTCCCCTTCGGGCGACGATTCCGAGCGCCGCGGCGAGATCGACGTCGCCCGCACGGTCGGCCGCGACCGCCTCGAGCTCGACGCCGGTGTCCCGATATGTCTCCCCGCGCTCGGCTGCGAGCGGTTCCGCCACCATCGCCCAGGTCGGGATGCGGGCCGCGTCGGCGATCAGCGAATGGGCCGCCGGAACGGGCTCGCGCCCCTCGACGACGATGCGGACGGGACTCCGCTCCTCCAGCCCGGGAAGCCGGCATGTCAGGCGCGGATCGTCCTGTCGCGCGGTACCCGCCCCGACCAGGATCGCGTCGTGCCGGGCGCGCAGCATGTGAGCGGCCCGGCGCGCCGCCTCGCCCGTTATCCAGCGGCTTTCGCCGGACCGCGTCGCGATCCGGCCGTCGAGCGTGGTGGCGAGCTTGAGCGTGATTGCGGGGCGGCCGTGGCGGACCCGGGTCAGAAAGCCGCTCAGCCCCTCCTCGGCCTCGTCGGCGCACAGACCCGTTTCGACCGCGACGCCCGCCGCGGCCAGCGTCCCCATGCCTCGGCCGTCCACGCGCGGGTCGGGATCCCGGCAGGCGACGACGACGCGGGAGATTCCGGCCTCGATCAACGCGTCCGCGCAGGGCGGGGTCCGGCCGACATGGGCGCACGGTTCCAGGGTGACATAGGCCGTGGCTCCCCGGGCCCCGGCGCCGGCGCGGGCGAGCGCCTCGGTTTCCGCGTGGGGGCGGCCCCCGGGCGCCGTCCATCCGCGTCCGACCGCGACGCCGTCGCGGACGATAACGCAGCCCACGGCAGGATTCGGCCAGGCATTGCCGAGCGCGCGGCGCGCGATCGAAATCGCGCCGCGCATGAAGCGCCGGTCACTCTCCGCCTTCGACGACACCGAGATTGCCGATGAAGTCTCCGAAGTCGCGCGCCTCGCGGAAGTTGCGATAGACCGATGCGAAACGGACATAGGCGACCTGGTCCAGGGTGGAGAGCGCGTCCATCACCATTTCCCCGATCGTGTCGGAGTTCACTTCCGTCTCGCCCGAACTCTCCAGCCGGCGGATGATGCTGTTGATGACCAGCTCGACGCGCTCGGCCTCGACGGGCCGCTTGCGCAGGGCGATCCGCATCGAGCGCTCCAGCTTCTCGCGGTCGAGCGGCTCGCGCGCGCCGTCCTTCTTGACCACCGTCAGTTCGCGGAGCTGCACCCTTTCGAAAGTGGTGAACCGTTGCCCGCAGGACTGGCAGGATCGGCGCCGGCGGATCGCGGAATTGTCTTCCGTCGGGCGCGAGTCCCGCACCTGGGTGTCGCCGTGACCGCAAAAGGGGCAACGCATCAGCGCATCCTAACCCCGGTCACTGGTGGGGGTATATCGGAAATCGGTCGCACAGGGCACGCACGCGCTGGCGTACCGAGGTCTCGACGGGGCCGTTGTCGTTGCTTCCCGAGGCGAGCCCGTCGAGCACTTCGAGGATCAGCGCGCCGACCCGCGCAAACTCCGCCGGACCGAATCCGCGGGTGGTCGCCGCGGGCGATCCCAGCCTGACTCCCGACGCTACGGTCGGCTTCTCCGGATCGAACGGAACCGCGTTCTTGTTGCAGGTGATGCCGGCCCGTTCGAGGCTTTGCTCGGCGGTCTTGCCGGTCAGCCCCTTCGGCCTGAGGTCGACCAGCATCAGATGCGTGTCGGTACCGCCGGACACGATGTTCAGGCCGCCGTCGAGCAGGGTCTGCGCGAGGGTCCTGGCGTTCTCCACCACGGCGGCGGCGTAGCGCGGGAAGGAGGGCCGCAGCGCCTCGCCCAGCGCTACCGCCTTCGCGGCAACGATATGCATGAGCGGCCCGCCCTGGGTTCCCGGGAAAATCGCAGAGTTGATCTTTCGCGCGATCGCCTCGTCATCGGTCAGCACCATGCCCCCGCGGGGGCCGCGCAGGGTCTTGTGGGTCGTCGTCGCGACGACATGGGCATGGGGCAAGGGGCTGGGATGAACGCCGCCCGCGACGAGTCCCGCGAAGTGGGCCATGTCGACGAACAGGCAGGCGTCGACCTCGTCGGCTATCTCGCGGAATGCGGCGAAATCGATGATTCTCGGATAGGCGGACCCGCCGGCGACGATGACCCTCGGACGATGCTCGCGGGCGAGTCGGGCCACCTCGTCCATGTCGATCCGGCCGTCGTCCTCGCGCACGCCGTACTGCACCGCGTCGAACCACTTGCCCGACAGGTTGGGCGCCGCGCCATGGGTCAGATGTCCGCCGGCGGCGAGCGACAGCCCGAGGATCGTGTCCCCGGGCTTGCAGAGCGCGAAATAGACCGCGGCGTTGGCCTGAGCGCCCGAATGCGGCTGCACGTTGGCGAAGGCGCAGCCGAACAGCGTCTTGGCCCGCTCGATGGCGAGGTTTTCGGCGACGTCGACGAATTCGCATCCGCCGTAATAGCGCCGGCCGGGATAGCCCTCGGCATATTTGTTGGTCAGCACGGAGCCCGCCGCCTCCAGCACGGCGCGCGAAACGATGTTCTCGGAGGCGATGAGTTCGATCTGGTCCTGCTGGCGAGCCAGTTCCGAGCGCAGCGCGGCGTCCACCGCGGGATCGGAATCGCAAATCGGGTGTTCGAAGAAGCCTTCGTGGATCTCCGCATCGCCTTCAAGTTGTTTTACTGACATGTCATCCCCGTTATGATACTCCTTGAGCGATCTTGTCCAGGCGGCGCCGGTGCCGCCCTCCCTCGAAGGTCGCCGTAAGGAACGCTTCCATGCAGCACTCTGCCTCGACGGTCGAAATGTGACGCCCCGGAAGAACCAGAACGTTCGCGTCGTTATGCTGACGCGCAAGCCGCGCCGTTTCGGCATCGCTCGCCAGGGCGGCACGGATGCCGCGATGCCGGTTGGCGGCAATCGACATGCCGATGCCGCTGCCGCAAATCAACACCCCGCACTCCGCCGCGCCGGCCTGCAGGATGTCGACAAGGGCTCCGGCGAAGTCGGGGTAGTCCACCGCGTCCTCGCTGTCGGTGCCGAGATCCCTGGTGACGATACCCCTGCCGGAGAGCCAGTCGAGGAGGTGCGACTTTAACGCGAAGCCGGCATGGTCCGCAGCCAGGGCAACCGTCTTTTCGGGCATCGCGGTGGGACTCAAGGGCTCGGGTCCGCGCCTGATACCATACCGCCGGGGAGGTTGCCAAGAATCGCGGAATCGGCCCGAGGTCCGGCCGGTGCGGTCAAAGACGCGACACGCCGCCTCATTTGCAGTAGAATAAATCTGGCATTTCGTTTACACTTTATCGGAAGCCAAGACATGCATATCGGTTCCGGAATTCTTTGGTTGACTTGAAGAACTTGGAAAGAAATACATGGTATTCCGGGTTTAGGCGGCTTTTTATAAGATTATTTTCTGTATCGATCTGTTACAATTTCATTTGACAATTGGTATTGTTTGTGCCATCTGCAATTTGTTCAACTTACAATTGAGGGCAGCCAAGCCAAATGGTGGACAATTCAAAGGACCCCGCGGACCGTTCGGAAATCCTCCGCATGTCGGTCCAGATCGTTGCCGCCTATGTCGGCAAGAACGCCGTTGCCGCCAACGACATACCGGACGTAATCAACACGGTTTACAGGTCGCTCAGCGTCCTCGACCGCGACGGGCCGCAGGTCGGCACGGAGCCGCCGAAACCGGCGATCAACGTCCGTCATTCGGTCACGCCGGACTACATCGTTTGTCTCGAGGACGGCAAGAAGCTCAAGATGCTCAAGCGGCATCTCCGCGCGGTGTACGACATGACGCCGGATGAGTACCGCGTGAAATGGGGGCTCCCGGCCGACTACCCGATGGTCGCCCCCAACTACGCGGCCAAGCGGTCCGAGTTCGCAAAGAGAATCGGGCTGGGACGAAAGAAGGGCCAAGGGCCTCAGCAGGCTCAGCGCGGAGCCGCCTGACGGTCGTGTCCCGTGCGTGCTCCAAGGGGAGAGCGGCGCCAGCGGTTGCCGGCGCCGCCGGTCCCCCGGCCTATTTCAGGTAGTCGTACTCCCCGGCTTTCCACTCGTAGAAAACGTAGCCGGGCGCCGTGACGTCGCCCTTGGCGTCGAATCCGATATTCCCGAGGACGGTATCGAAATTGCCCGCCCGGAGCTGCTCGATCACGGGATCGGCATCCATCGACTTCGCGCGTCCGACCGCCTGCGCCCAGGCCTGGATCGCTCCGTAGGTGTAGAGCGTGTAGCCCTCGGGCTCGTACCCGTCCTTGCGGAACCGTTCGACCAGGGGCTTCGCGTCGGGGTTCTTGCGCGGATCCGGGCTGAACGTCATCAGCGTCCCCTCGCCCGCGTCGCCGGTGATCGCCCAGTATTCCTGGGTGACCAGGGCATCGCCGGACACCATCCGGGTCTTCATGCCCTGGGCGCGCATCTGGCGGACGATGAGCCCGGCCTCGGTGTGGTAACCCCCGAGATAGACCACGTCGATACCGTTCTGTTTCAGCTTGGAAACGAGCGCCGTGTAGTCCTTCTCGCCCGCGGTGTAGGCTTCGTAAAGCGCCTCCTTCTTGCCATTGGCCTTGAGCGCCTTGCGGGTCTCGTCGGCAAGACCTTTGCCGTAGGCCGTCTTGTCGTGAAGGATGGCGATCTTGCTCGATCCGAACATCTCGGCGAGGAACTTGCCGGCGACGATGCCCTGCTGGTCGTCGCGGCCGCAGGTCCGGAACGTCGTCGCCAGACCGCGTTCGGTGAGCTTCGGATTGGTCGAGGCCGGGGAAATCTGGATCATTCCTTCGTCGGCATAGACGTTCGATGCCGGGATCGACGAACCCGAGCAGAAATGCCCGGCGACGAAGCGCACGCCTTTCGAAGCCATGTCGTTGGCGACCGCGACAGCCTGCTTCGGATCGCAGGCGTCGTCGCCGACTTCCAGCTTCAGCTTCTGACCCAGCACGCCGCCTTTGGCGTTGATGTCGCGGACGGCCGCTTCCGCCCCGCGCTTCATCTGTTCGCCGAACGAAGCGTATTGCCCCGTTATCGGTCCCACGGTCGCGATGGTGATATCCGCAAGCGCCGAACCGGCGCCGATCAGAAAGGTGCCCGCGAAAGCGAGGCAGAGTCCCTTGAAGCGTTTCATCTCGATTTCTCCGGTTGGCAATACCACACTCATCCTATCGGCTTACCGAAAAAAGAATAGAGCGCGAATGTTCAGGTTTCGCCGCAGTTCCGGACCAGGTCCCTGAGCGCGTCGTAATCCTCGACCGCGGCGAACTCCGGATATTCCTCGCGAACCGCGGCCGGAGCCCGAAAGAGAATTCCGGCGTCGGCCGCCTGCAGCATGGCGATGTCGTTATATGAATCGCCGACGGCGGTGACGTGGAAATTGAGCGTTCTGAAGGCCTCGACGCTCGCGCGCTTGTGGTCGGGATGCCGCAGGCGGTAGTCGCTGATGCGCCCGTCTTCGTCCACGACGAGGGAATGACAAAGCAAGGTCGGCAGGTCCAGCTGCGCCATCAGCGGGCCGGCAAACTCGCGATAGGTGTCCGACAGGATGATCACCGGCCCCTGCCCGCGCAGCCAGCGGAGGAATTCCCTCGCGCCGGGAAGCGGCGCCATCGTCGCGACCACCGCCTCGACGTCCCGCATCCCCAGGCGGTGGTCTTCGAGCAGCCCCAGGCGCTGACGCATCAGCGCGTTGTAGTCGGGCACGTCGCGCGTGGTCGCCCTGAGCGCGTCGATACCCGTGCGTTCGGCGAGCCCGATCCAGATTTCGGGGATCAGCACGCCTTCGAGATCGAGACAGAAAATCCGCACGCGGGCGTCTCTTCACGTTACGCAAGGCGGTCCGGGAACCCGTCTTGCCCGGATGCGGATTTCGCTCACACCTCGGCGGGGGCCAGCGGCTCGCGGCCGCGGATCAGGTCGGACGCGCGTTCGGCGATCATGATCACCGGCGCGTTGATGTTGCCGCCGACGAGATCCGGCATCACCGATGCGTCGACCACGCGAACCCCGTCGATACCCCTGAGGCGCAATTCCGGATCGACCACCGCCATGTCGTCGCTCCCCATGCGGCAGGTGCCGGCGGGATGATGCGCGGTCGCCGCGTTCCGCCGCACGAAGGCGTCGATCTCGTCGTCGCCGGTCACGTCCGGACCGGGATCGACCTCGATCGTGCCGAACTTCTTCAGCGGTTCCTGGCGGCCCACCTCCCGGACCAGTTTCACCCCGTCCCGAATCGTCCGGACGTCCGCCTCCTCGGAAAGGAAGTTCTGGTGGATGCGGATCTTGTCCCGCGGATCGGCGGAGGCGAGCTTGAGCTCGCCCCGGCTCTGCGGGCGGAGCAGCACCGGCCGGCAGCCGAAGCCGTCCGCCCAGCCGGGTTTCACCACGGGAAACCACGGCCAGGTATCGTTGGGGAGCGAACGAAACAGGAATTGAATGTCGGGCAGCTCGACCTCCGGCCGGGATTTCAGGAAGGCCATGATGCCGCCGGGAAGATCGGTCGCCGGCCCGGAGCCGGCGACATAGGCCCGGGGCACGTCCACGGCGAGCCGGTCCATCCGCATCTGCCCGTGGAAGGTGCCGCGGTCCTCGCGGCTGAAGGAGACCGTCGCCGACAGGTGATCCTGCAGGTTCTTGCCGACGCCCTTCAGGTCGAGCACGGCGTCGATCCCGTGCTCGGCGAGCTCGTCGGCGGGGCCTATTCCCGACAGCATCAGCACTTGCGGCGAGTTGATCACGCCCCCGGCGAGCAGCACCTCGCGTTCGGCGCCGATTTCCGTCAGCTGCCCGTTCCGGGAGAATTCGAGCCCGGCGGCCCGCCCGTTCTCGATCAGGAGGCGGGTCGCGAGCGCGCCGGTCTCGAGCGTCACGTTGGGACGGTTCAGGGCGGGCTTGAGATAGGCGACGGCGGCGCTACAGCGGCGCCCGTTCCGGATCGTCTGCTGGAGCCAGGTGAAGCCCTCCTGTCGGGCCCCGTTGTAATCCTCGGTGAAATCGTGGCCGACCGCGCGCCCGGCCTCGATAAACGCGTGCAGCACTGGGTCGTCGAAGATTCCCGCCCGCACGGTCAGCGGGCCGCCGTCCCCGCGGTAATCGTCGCCCCCCTTTTCCCAGGCCTCGGAGCGTTTGAAATAGGGCAGCACGTCGGCATACGACCATCCCGGACAGCCCTTCTGGCGCCAGCGGTCGTAATCGCCCCGGTGACCGCGGACATAGGCCATCGCGTTGATCGACGACGAGCCGCCGACCACCCGTCCGCGCGCGCACTCGATCGACCGGTTGTCCAGGTTGGGCTCCGGCTCGGTGAAGTACATCCAGTCGTGGCGCCGTTCCTCGAGGATCTTCCCCCAGCCGAGCGGGATGTGGATCATCGGATCCCGGTCCCGGCCGCCGGCCTCGACGACGAGCACCCTGACCTCGGGGTCTTCGCTCAGCCGGTTTGCGAGCACGCAGCCGGCCGACCCGGCGCCGACGATCACGTAGTCGTAAGTCGTTCTCTGGACCAAGTTCTCCTCCCCGGTGGTCCGGTTCCCCGGTCAGACCCGGCGGAAGCCGCGCATGGATGGGGCCGGCGGGCCCTATTCCGCGGCCCGGTGGGCCGCCGACTGTATTTCGAGGTCGACCAGCGAAGCCGCGTCTTCGGTCTCGCGCAGCATGCCCCAGCTCCGGATCCACGCCGCGGTGCGTTCGAGCTCGCGGTCCGGGATGGGCGCGGGCTCGACGACGACGATCCGGCTCGGGCGGAGATCGCCGACGCTCAACGCCGCGATTTCCGGGTCGCCGGCATGGTAGTCGATGAAATGGCGCAGGTATTTCGTCTTGTCGCCTTGGATCAGGCGCACGGCCTCCCGGACGGCGCGGTTGAACCGCGCATAGGTATCGGCGTCGACCTTGTCGGACGCGACCTCGGTGCCGTGATAGAACGCGGCCGTCAGGATACGGCAGCCCTTTTTCTCCGCGAGCGTGATGTAGGGCTCGGTCAGCGTGGTCGCCTCGATCTCGCCCGACATCATCGAATCGAGACGGAAGCGGGAGCCCATCGGGGCGCTGCACACCCGGATTCGGTCGCGCGGCAGGAAACCCTCCAGCATGTGAAGGGCGAGATAATGGGTGCCGAAATAGAACGGGACGCCCACCAGCCGGTCGGCGAGCTGTTGCACGGTGAACACGTCGGAGTCGGGGCGCACCGCGATCGCCGCGTAGGTGATGATCGAACGACGGCCGATCTGGCGTCCGCCCTCGATGCCGGAGTCCTGCACCCTGCAGTAATTCCCCCACTCGCAGGCGTTGTACATGTCCGCCCGGCCCTCTTCGAAGAGCTTGCCGTGGCTCGAGTGGGGATCGAGCCCTTCGGGACCGAGAATGTCGACGCGGGTCCGCCTGTCGACTCCGGCCTCGCGGTCGACCCATTCGATTTCGAGACCTTCGTTCGCGAACAGCCTCTCGTCGTCGGCGACCAGTTCGCACAACCCCTGGAACGGGGCCGTATTCTCGAGCACCAGCGTCTTCATCGGCATCTCTCCCAAGCGCCCCATCCTAGACCAATCGGCCCGCGCGGGCGACAGCCCGGGCGGGTTGCAATCGGTTCCATGACGGTTCAGTTTCCCGGTGCGACGACCGGCGGCGGTCTTGCGGTGCGGATGGGTGGCCGAGCGGTCGAAGGCACCGGTCTTGAAAACCGGCAGGCGCGCAAGCGTCTCGTGGGTTCGAATCCCACCCCATCCGCCAGAATCCGGACTGCGCAAAAAAGTGCGGAGCCTAGGTCGAGCCAGCGACTTCAGCTCCGCAAGTCGCAGGGGGGAAACACAGGGAGGTATCTGGCAGGACAACCCGATCCCCCCTCAAGGGACCTGCGGAAGGGAGAAACCGCAAATCCAAGGAAAATATTTCACATGCGATTGGCGATTGTTACCGGAATATGAAGCCGCTCGGCACTGTCGGGAACACGGAGATTCAATATAACGGAAAACCGGAAAAACTTTCTATTTCATTAAGTTGATGATCGATTTTAAGAAAATAAAACAGTAAGGGACCGGCAAAAAAAGCGAATCACCCGAGCGAATCGCCGGCCGGCCGGTGCGCCCGCGACAGCGTTACCGGCGCCGGTCGATGAAGCGCGGCGCTTTCACGCTGGCCTCGAATTCGCGGGCCAGCACGCCGGGTTCCAGGATCACGATGTCGGGCGAAAGCTCGAACGTCGCCTTGGTGCGCCTCTCCAGGTCTTCGCGCAGCGCGTCGGTATCGGCGCCGCGCCGCGGCTCGACGGAGACCCGCAGGCTTTCGAGCCCGGCGGCGTCGCCGATCAGTTCGAGCTTGAAGTCGTTCACCGAGCGGTGCTCGAACATCATGTCCTCGAACTCCTGGTGGTTGACGTTGACCCCGCGCAGCTTGAAGAAACCCGCCGTGCGGTGGGCGTGGCGCATCGTCGGAAAGACCGAGAACGCGCCGTCGTCGCCCGCGGCGGGCTTCATGACCACGATATCGCCCGAATCCCAGCGCAGGAACGGCGCCCCGTTGTTGCCGAACAGCGACGTGCAGACCAGGTGGCCGGGCTCGCCGTCCGGAACCGGCTTGCCGGTGTCGGGGTCGAGCACCTCGAAAATCGCGAGATCGGTCCAGATCCTGAACCCCTCGCGGGACGGCCCCTCGGCGGCCAGCATGCTGATCTCGGTCATCCCGAAACAGTCGAAGACCCGGGCGCCCCAGTCGCGCTCGAGCTTTTCCCGCTTGGCCGCCGAAAGCGCCTCGGCGGAGCACAGCATGGTGGAAACCGAACTCTCGCCCAGATCGATACCGTTCGAATTGGCGAGGTTGGCCAGGTGCAGGCCGTAGCTCGACATGCCCATCCAGACGGTGGGCTTCAGCGAGGAAATCAGGGCGAGCTGCTGAACCGACGGCAGCGACGCGCCGGAGCCCGCCCACACCGCGCCCATCCCCACGATCTGCGCCGCGCGCGCCCACATGTGGCCCACGGGGTGGACTCCGAGCGGGGTCGAGATGTGCGCCCTGTGGTTCTCCCCGTCCTCGATGCCGGCGGACGCGAAGGTGCGGATGAAGCCGACCATGTTGAACAGGATGTCCTCGAACGTCTTCGGGTAGAACAGCGGCTTTCCGGTGCTCCCGCCCGAGCGCCAGTATTCGCAGATCCGCTGACCGTCGAGCGTGCAGAACTCCCGGTAGAACGCCTCGTCCGACATCGCGCGGAGCCGGTCCTTGGTCAGGACCGGGATCTTCGACCATTCCTCCGGATCGTCGAGCCTGTCGATGGCGATCCCTTCGAGGCGCGGGCGCCAGAAGGACGACCGCCGGGCGCGCTCCACGGCGATGCGCTTCCGCCTGCTCTGGATTTCCGAGATTTCTTCCGGGCTCTCCGGGATGCAGAGCGGCAGGCCGGCGTAGATGTCCGGGCGCCCCCGGGCCAGGCTCTCCAGCGCGCTCATTCCGCGGCGTCGCTCCCGAGATAGCCGAGCGCGCCGATCCAGCGCTCCTGGTCGGCATAGGAGGCGGGCAGATTTCCCGACGCCTCGGCCTCCGCCATGGCGGCGAGTCGCCGGGCCTTTTCCGGGGTCGCCTCGGGCATCTCGTCAAGGCTGTCGCCGATCATCCGGGCGTAGTCCTCGCCTACCGGACACACGTCCTGACAGCGCCGGCACCCGCTGATGACGCCGGCGCCGCGCAAGATGCTCTGCCACAGGTTGAAGCTGGTCTCCGAGCGGATCATGTCGAGCCGGGCCGCGTCGTCCGGCGCCTCCAGGATATCGCCGAGATGGCTCGCGAGCTGCGAGAACCCGTGCGGCGACCGGTAGCTGTCGCAGGCGGGCCAGTCGCGGTCCCAGTGCCCCACCACGTCGCCCGGACAGGCGGTCAGGCAGCGGCCGCATTCCGGGCCGAGGCAGAGCGCCTCCTCCCGCCGTCCGTCAGTATCGCAATCGACCGAGCAAAGCACCGCGGTGACCAGGACCCGCGGGCCGAACTCCGGGGTGATGAGCTGCAAATTGAGGCCCAGCGTACCGAGCCCGGCCTCGACCGCGGCATGGGTCAGCGACAGCACCGTGGTCATGTGCTGGTTGCGGTCGCCGCGATAGAGCCACGGATCGGCGTGGGTCGGCGGGATGATGATCGCCGGATAGCCGTTGTCCTCCAGCCAGAAGACCAGCTCGAGCGAGGTCTCTTCCAGCATCGTGAGGACGAGCTCGTCGTTGTAGTATTTGTGCCGTTCGTCCCAGCGCGCGATCCGGGTGGTGCCGGCGGAATAGCGCTTGGCGAGCACGATCGCCCGTCCGCCGTCATGCTCGGTGATGTCGCTCGGGCGGCGCGGGTCGCGCGGGTCCGGCGGGTGCGCGTCCATCACCGCGCCGTCGGCGATGCCGACGAGATCGGCGCCGAGCGCCCTCGCCTTCGCCTTGATGGTCTCCGCGTCGAGCGGGGTCTGGAATACGCCGACCATCTATCGCTCCGAGGCGGTCGTCTCGCGCTCGCGCTGCAACGCCCTGAACGCCTGGAGCTGGCGCGCGACGATGCCCTTGTAGCCTTCGGGCCCCACCCAGCGCACGTTCCAGTCGTTCAGCCCGTCGACCTCGGCGCCCGACTTGCGGGCCTCCTTGAACGCGGAGGCCTTCTCGACCTTCTCCGGCGTCTTCTCCGGGATGACCTTCTGAAGCGGGGCGAGAAAGGCATGGTAGTCGTTGCCGACGGGGCAGACCGCGAGGCAGCGCGGGCAGTCGCCGAACGAGCCGACCACCCTGAGCAATCCCTGCCAGAAGCCGTAGATTTCCCGGTCCGCGATCAGGCGCCGCCTGGTTTCCCCGTCGGAGACCAGGAAATGCTCCCAGAACTTGAGGATCGTCGTGAACCCGAACTCCTGCGCCTCGGTCGCGCAGGCGCGCTTGTCGATGCCGAAATGACGGACCGCGTCGGACGGGCAGGAATAGAGGCAGCGGCTGCAGCTCTCGCCGATGCAGACCTGCTCGGTCATCGGCCTGTCGGCCTCGAGCTCGCACTCCGTCAGCACGCCCGTCAGGTAGATTCTCGGCCCGAACTCGGGCGTCAGGATGTTGACCTCGAGCCCGAACGTGCCGAGCCCTGCCTCGATGCCGAGATGGCGCGTCGAGAGCCGCCCGTAGCTCGCGCGCTTGTAGCTCCAGTCGGTCTCCTGCGCGGCGGTCACGAAGCTCGGATGGCCGGCCCGTTCGAGCGCGTCGACGAGGCGGTAGGCGATCCTGTCCATCCGCCTCAGCACGAGCATGTCGATATACTGGACCGGTACGTTGGTCTTGCAGCGGAACGCGCCGACCGGAATGCGCTGCGCGATAGCGACGACGCTCTTGACGTGCGGCGAGATCCGCTCCGGCGTCTGCGGGAAGAGCGGGTCGGGCGGAAACGCGTTCAGGACGGAGGCGTCCGCGATCCCGACCAGGTCCGCGCCCAGATCCTTCGCCAGGGCCTTGACTTCGGTTGCGTCCATCGGCTCCCCGCCGGCAGGCGAACGGGCGCCAAACTGGCATAGGGGACAGTCGCGGGCAAGGCAGGGCGGCGCGTTGCCCGGACGCCATGCGGGGCGTATTTAGGGGCATGGGTTCGAAGTCCTCCGAACGGGCGCCGCCCGGGGCCATGCCGGGATTCGAGACCGGCGGGACCGCCGCGGTCGACCGTGCAGCCGGCGATCTGCGCCGCGGCTTGCCCGTGATTCTCGCCGAACCCGGGGACGCCGGCGGCGTCGTGGCCTTCGCGGCCGAGCTCGTCTCCGCGTCCCGGCTCGACGCGTTGCGCCGTCTGGCCGGTCGGGAACCGGACCTCGCGATCACCCATAACCGGGCCGCCACCCTGAAAATCCGCCTCTATACGCCGGACGTGATCCGGATTCCCGTCCCCGGGTGGCTGTCGATCGAGGCGCTGGCAAGCCTCGCCGACCCGGCGGCCGACCTCGCCCAGCCGCTGCGCGGCCCCTTCGAGGCGCGGCGCGAGCCGGTGCCGGCCGGCGTGCTGGCGTCGGTTCGGCTTGCCAAGATCGCGCGTCTCCTGCCGGCGACGGTCGCCGTCGAGGTCGACGACATCGCCGCCGCGCTGGGGACCGAAAAGGCGGATCTGCTGCGGGTGGGACCGTCCGGGATCATGTCCTACGACGTCGCCGCCTCGCACCGGCTCGAGCGGGTCACGGCGGCGAGGGTGCCGCTCGAAGGGGCCGAGGGGGCGCGGATCCACGCCTTTCGCCCGCGGGACGGGGGGACCGAGCATTTCGCGATCGCGATAAACGACCCTCCCCCGCCCGGCCCGGTGCTGGCGAGGCTCCATTCGGAGTGCTTCACCGGCGATCTGCTGGGCTCGCTCAAATGCGATTGCGGGCAGCAGCTGCGCGGCGCCATCGAACAGATATCCGCCGACGGGGCCGGCATTCTCCTCTACCTCGCCCAGGAAGGGCGCGGCATCGGGCTCATCAACAAGCTCCGCGCGTACGCCCTGCAGGATCTCGGCTTCGATACCGTGGAGGCCAACGAGAGGCTCGGGTTCGACGCCGACGAGCGCGTGTTCCTCCCCGCCGCGGAGATGCTGCGCAGGCTCGGCTATTCGTCGGTCCGGCTGATGACCAACAACCCCGACAAGGTCGAGGCGCTCGCCCGCTTCGGCATCGAGGTCGCCGAACGCGTCCCGCACAGCTTCCCCTCGAACGACCACAACGCCTTCTACCTGTCGACCAAGGCGGAGAAGAGCGGGCATTTGCTGTAGAAAGGCGCCGCGCCTTAGCGTCCCTTGAACGCGGGCGGGCGCTTTTCCATGAAGGCGGTGCGCCCCTCGACATAGTCCTCGCTGGCGAAGCAGGCGTCGACGAGCTCCTGACACAGCGCGAGGTCGCGCTCGGCTTCGGGCTTCAGCACCTCGTTCACGATCAGCTTCATGCCCTTCACGGTGAGCGGTGCGTTGGCGGCGACGGTCCGTGCGTATTCGGTGACGGTCTCGGCGAGCGCGCCGTCAGGCACGACGCGCTGGACGAGACCGATCGCGTAGGCCTCGCCGGCGGGGATCATGCGGGCGGAAAAGACGATGTCGCGCGCCGCCCCGGGACCGACGGCATCGACCAGGCGCTTGAGCCCGCCGAACCCGTAGCCGAGGCCGAGCTTCGCCGCCGGCAGCGCGAAGCGGGACTTCTCCGAACAGAAGCGGAGATCGCAGCAGAGCGCGAGGCCGAGCCCGCCGCCGACGCAGTAGCCGTCGATCTCGGCGATGGTGGGCTTCGGGAGCGTCGCCACCATCGCGTTGGCCGAGGCGACCTTGGCGTTGTAGTTCCGGATGCCCTCTTCCGACGAGCGTTCGGACTCGAATTTCGAGATGTCGGCGCCGGATACGAACGCCCTTCCGCCGGCGCCGCTCAGCACCACCGCGCGCACGTCGGGATTCTCGGCGAACCCGCGCAGGATCTCCTCCGCGGCTTCCCACATTTCGAGCGAGACCGCGTTCCGGCGCTCCGGATTGTTGAAGATCATCCGGCCGATCCCGTCGTCGACCGCGGACAGCATCTTGTCGGTGGCCATGCGTGTCGTCCCTCGCCTCGAAAACGTTCGTTCGGATCGCGCCGCGCGCGCGGAGGCCGGCGGTCCCGCGAATATCCCTGGAACAGTCTATGGCGCGGGCGCGTCAGCCGCCATCCGCCCGGCCGCGATAGATCGACAGGTAGATCCCGGCTCCGATCAGCGCCACGCCCACGCCGTGGAACCAGGCGAAGACCTCGCCCAGGAACGCGATCGCCATGACCACCGTGAAGGCCACGATCATGTGGATGAAGATTCCCGCGAGCGAGGGGCCGAGATGCTGGATCGAGTAGTTCCACAGGAAGACGGCGATGACCGAGGAGAACAGCGCGAGCCCCACGATGGCGGCGATCGAGGGCAGGCCGAAGGTCATCGGCCGGTCGACCGCCCATTCGATCAGGTAGAACGGGATCAGCAGCAGCGCGCCCAGGAACAGGAGCAGGAAGAGCATCACGCGCTGGTCCAGCGCGCGCGGAGCGAGTCTGAGATAGACCGCGTACAGCGCCCAGCTGATATAGGCGCCGAGCACCAGGATATCGCCGAGATTGAAGTCGAGCGCGAGGATCGCCCGGGGATCGCCCCGCCCGATCAACGCGAAGACGCCGAGCAGGGAGACCAGCACCCCGGCGACTTGGTTGAAGGTCACGCGGTCGCGGAAGATCGCCCAGGCGGCAATGATGATGATCAGCGGCTCGAAGGAGTTCAGAACCCCGACATTGATGGCGATGGTGTATTGCAGCGACAGGAACAGGACGGCGTTGCCGCCGACGAACAGCAGGAAGGCCAGCAGCAGCATGATCCAGAAATGCCGCCGAATGAGGTGGATCTGCTGCATCATCGGACGCCAGGCGAAGGGCAGGACGATCATGGCGCCGAGCAGGGTGCGCCAGAACGAAAGCCCGAGCGGCGGGGCTTCGTCGCGCAATCCGCGCACGACGACGGTGCTGCCGGCCCAGCACAGCATCGCGACGGTGACCGCGAGATAGGGCGAGGTCAGGACGCGCATGGCAAGGCCGCGCGCGTCGGAACTGCCTCGAAGCGGATTCCCTGCCATCGAAATACCTTGTGTCGGGATTCGGCGCATGCCGACGGAGCAACCTAGGTGGCGGGCTCACCGGCGACAAGCGTATGCCGGGCTTGCCCCGACCCGCCGCGGCGCGGAAACTGACCCGGCATCGGCCGGCAGGGAGGTACGAGATGGCGATCGAACGCGTTCAGTCGGAAAAGGTGTCGGAGCCCCCGCCGGAGACATGGTCCAACTGTCTCGTCGCGGACGATCGCGTCTACATCGCCGGCATGACGGCGCGCGGCGCCGATTTCAAGCCGCTCGCGGACATGGACGAGTACGAGCAGGCCAGGGTCTGCCTGACCAAGATAAAGCATCTGATCGAGGCCGCCGGCGGATCGATGGCGGATATCGTCAGGGTCAACATCTTCGTCACCGACATCCGCAACCGCGAAGAGGTGTGGCGCGCGCGGCGCGAGTTCTTTACGGGCGATTTTCCGGTGTCGACGCTGGTCGAGGTGAGCGCGCTCGCGGCGCCGGAGATGAATGTCGAGATCGAGGCGGAGGGCGTTCTCGGAGCGTCGGCGAAGGGCTGAGCGGACTCAGCGCGCCGGCCCCGCCACCTCTTCCTTGAGCGCGGCCAGCTCTTCTTCCGCTCGCCTCGTATCGTCGAGCCCCGCCTTGCGGTCCAGCGGCACGGTCTCCTTGTCCCCGGCGGTCGGCAGCTTGTCCACCGGGTAGGTCGCGACCCGTTCGTTGCCGCCCGAGACATCGCGTTCGAGCGACAGGTCGCGCTCGTTGGTGCCGGACGCCGCGACGATCCGGCCGTCCTCCTTCACCAGGTCGAGCCACCAGCGCTTGACCGGGTTCCGCTTGCCGTAGCCGAGCGCGTCGTCGAGCCAGATCAGGAAGCGGCGCGAGAGCGGCAGCCTGATCGCCGCCCACATCGCGAGCCGGTGGGCGAGCAGCCCCTCCTTGTTCCACGGGCACATCTTCATGCAGCGCCCGCAGGCCGAGCCCTTCAGGTTGGTCACCCGGTACTTTGTGCATTTCTCGACGTCGGGCTTCCAGATCTCGTAGCCGTTGTAGAGCACCTTGTCGCCGAACGGGATGGCCTGGGCCGGGCACTCGCGGGCGCATTTTCGGCACTTGTCGCAGAAATCCTGGAGCCCGAAATCGATCGGCTTGTCGGGAACCAGCGGCAGGTCGGTGGTGACGATCGCGGTCTTGTGGCGCGGCCCGATGAAGGGGTTGAGGACGAGCTCCCCGATACGGCTCATCTCGCCGAGCCCGGCAAGGAGCATCAGCGGGATCTGCATCACGTCGCCGTGGGCGTTGGAGTGCGCCTGGGCGGGATATCCGAGGCGGCGGATATAGTCGGCGACGATGGTGGCGGTGGTAGAGCCGTTCAGATAGGCGCGATAGCTCTGCGCGCCCGAGACCCAGTCGTCGCCGGACGACGCTTCGAACGTGTCCCAGCCCTGGTCGATCACGATGACGACGGCGTATTTGTGCCGGGTCTCGATCGGCGTGCCGTCGCTCTCGTGCGAGAACCAGGCGTATTCGGGAACCTCGCAGACCCCGACCATGTCCGCATCGAGGAAGTAGCAGAGCGACTTGATGTGTTTCGTAAGCTCTTCCGCATCGTTCGGGAGCGGCGCCTTCTCGTCCGCCGGATCGCCCTTGTGGGCGGGCACGTGCTTCCAGTGCAGGTGGCCGATCGCCGCGTTCAGCGGGTTCTTGGTGATGAAGCGGCGGATTTCCCTTGCCGGCTTGGGGCCGAGGTCGCCGTAGAAGGCGCGGACGAAGAAGCCGGCGCGCTTGGGCACCTGCTTCACGTTTTCCGTGATCAGCGTCGTCGGACGGTCGACGCGCCGCAGCTTCTCCATCGGATAGGGGCCGAGATGCATCGGCCGCTTCTTGCGTGAAAATATCCGCACGCCCGTATTCCCGCGCTGGACGATTCCGCCGACGCCCCGCCGGCGCAGGCCGGCCGGCCGGGCGCGAACGGAGCGGCCGCGGCTACTGGATGCCGTAGAGCGCCTTGGTGTTGTGATAGAGGATCTTTTCCTTGACCTCCATCGAGTACTCGTTGTCGGCGAGGAAGTCCGGCACGTCGGCCGTCAGATCGTCTTCCGTCGGCTCGTGCGGGAAATCGGACGCGTAGATGATCCGGTCCGATCCCATCGCGTCGATGACGTATTTGAGGCTCTTTTCGCCCATCTCGCAGGACAGCCAGATGCTCTCGGTGTCGCGGATGATCTCCGACGGCTTCTTGGACAGCTTGGACCGGACCGGCACGCCGAAAACCGAATCGAGCTCGTAGTCGAGCCGGTCCATCATGAAGGTGATCCAGGCGCAGCCGCCTTCGAGAAACGCGAACTTGAGGTTCGGGAAAGTCTCGAAGACGCCGTTGAACATCATGTCGGTCATCTGGATCATCAGCGGGACCGGATGCTCGAGCGTGTGGACCTTGAGGAAGGGCTTCAGGTTGTCGAGCCCGAAGCCCCGGCTCACCGCGCCGTGGAACGCGATGGTCATCCCCTGGCGCTCGGCCTCCTCGTAGATCGGCCAGTAGCACTCGTCGCCGAAATACTTGCCGTTGACGGTGACCGTCGGCAGCAGCATCGCGCCGAAATTGGTTCGCTGGGTGGCGCAGCGGGCGACTTCCTTCTTCGCCGCCTCGACGTCGTTGTAGGGGATCAGCCCGACGCCCCAGAGCCGGCTGTCCTTCCTGGTGTACTGCTCTTCCAGCCAGTTGTTGTAGGCGATGCAGGTTGCGGTCTGGAACTCCTCGCTCTGCATCAGCCCGTAGGCGAGCCCGGAGGTGGGGTAGAGAACGCTGCCTTCGAGTCCGATCTTGTCGAGGATCTCGGCCCAGATGTCGGAATCGGTCGACCAGTATCTGCGGCCTTCGTCGCCTTCCCCCACGATCGAGCTGCGCGACCAGCCGTCGAGGCTCGGGAAGATGGTCATGCCTTCGAGACGGCGGTTGCCGGTCCACCTGCCCTCGTAGTGCTCCGCGAGTTCGCGGTCGGGCTCGAGGACATGGCCGTCGCCGTCGAAGACGGGGATGTCGTGTTTCATCGCCTGGCGCTCCGTTCGGTTTCGTGCGCGCCAAGAGTGAAGCCGTTTGGCCGGCGGCTCAAGTCCCGATCGGACCGGCAGGGGGCGCCCCGGACGCGGCGCCGCCGGGGCTGGACGGCCGATCCGCCATGCCCTATCTGTTAAGCGGCCGATTCGGCCGCTCCCGCGGCATTTCAGAGGGCCGGAAATGAGCTCGAACCCACCGTCGATCCGGTCGATCGCGCGCGGCGCCGTAGTGGCCACAGTGGCCGCGGCAACGTGCCTCGCCGCGACGGCTTCCCCCGGGATGGAGACGACGGCGAAACAGGCCTACATCGTCGACCTGCAGACCGGGACCGTGCTGCTGGAGAAAGACATCGCCACCCCCACCCCGCCCGCGTCGTTGAGCAAGCTGATGACGCTTTACATGGTTTTCGAGCAGCTCAAGCAGGGAAAGCTCTCTCTCGACGACAAGTTCGTCGTCAGCCGCAAGGCCTGGCGGATGGGCGGCTCGAAGATGTTCGTCGAGGTCGACAAGCGGGTGCGTGTGGAGGACCTGGTCCGGGGGATCGTCGTCCAGTCGGGCAACGACGCCTGCATCGTGGTCGCCGAGGCGCTGTCCGGCTCGGAAAGCGCGTTCGCCGACGCGATGAACCGCAGGGCCAGGGAATTGGGCCTTACCGACTCCAACTTCGTCAATTCCACCGGTTGGCCGGCCGACAACCATGTCATGAGCCCGCGCGACCTCGCCGCGCTTACGAAGCGCATCATCGAGGAATTCCCGGAGTACTACCCCTATTTCGCCGAGAAGTCCTTCCGCTACAACAAGATCAAGCAGGGAAACCGAAACCCGCTGCTCTACCGCGACACGGGAGCGGACGGCCTGAAGACCGGTCACACCCGGGCGTCCGGCTACGGGCTGGTGGCATCGGCCGTGCGCGACGGGCGGCGCGTGGTGCTGGTGCTCACCGGGCTCCGGAGCGCCAGGACCCGGTCGTTCGAGGCGCGCCGCCTGCTCGACTGGGCCTATCAGTCCTTCAGGAACTACGACCTCTTCGAGAGCGGCGCCGTCGTCGAGAACGCGGATGTCTGGCTCGGCGAGGAGGAGACGGTGCCGCTGGTGACGGAACGCGACGTCAGGATTTCCCTGCCGCGCGCCTCGCGCCGCGGGCTCAAGGCGAAAGTGGTCTACGAGGGTCCGGTTCCGGCGCCGATCGCCAAGGGAACGAAAATCGCGAGCCTGGTGGTTACCGCCCCCGATTTCAAAACCCTCGAAGTTCCGCTCGTCGCCGGCGCCGACGTCGACCGGACAGGCGTGTTCGGCCGGTTGGGCGCGGCGATTTCCTACATGGTCTGGGGCGCCGAACGCTAGGGCGGGTCTGTTTTCGTCGGAAGCGCTATATCCGAACCCTTCCGTCATGGTGGGCACGGCGCCGTCCGGGCCGAACGTGGAAAGGGAAACCGGGAAAATGCTGTTTCTGATCGTCAACATCGACAAGCCCGGCCGCAACGCCGTGCGCCTCGCCAACCGCCCGGCGCAGCACGACTATATCGAGGGCTTCCGCGACCGCATCGTGTTCGCCGGCCCGACGGTCACCGAGGACGGGTCGATGTCGACGGGCAACATGTTCGTCTTCGAGGCGGAGTCGTACGACGAGGTGCTCGCCTTCACGCGGGACGATCCCTATTACCGGGCCGGGCTGTTCGACACCACCCTGATCCGCCCGTGGAAATGGACCTTCAACGAGCCGCCGGACGCGCCCTGAACGAAGGGAAAGCGGGCGAGCGATGTTCTGGACGTTGAGACGCGCCGCACGCCGCGCCATCGCCAGGTCGTGGCTCCTGTCGAAGCTCTGGTACCGCTTTCACGGGTTGCCGCTCGACGGCGCGCCGGACGACGAGGTCTGGTATTTCGCGTTCGGGTCCAACATGCACGACGACGTGTTCCGCGGCCGCCGCCGCATGAATCCCCGCGAATGGCGGGTCGCCCGGGTCGCGGGCTACCGGTTGCGCTTCAACCTGGAAGGCCGGCCGAGGGGCAGGGCCGCACCGGCGAACATCGAACCCTGTCCCGGCGAGGAGGTGTGGGGCGTCGCGTACCGGATCGTCAGGCGCGATCTCCTCAGGCTGAATAGCACCGAGGGCATTCCCGGCGGATACTACCGCCCGATCCGGGTTGCCGCGGAAGACGCCGACGATCGACCCCTCCCGGCGATCGCGTATGCGGCTCGCGGCGGGGAAACCGACGGCAACCCGTCGCTGCGCTATATCCTTCTCTTGCGCGAGGGCGCCCGCGCGCACGGCCTGCCGGACCGCTGGCTGGAAAAGCTCGACCGCGTCCGCCCGGCCGACGAGTAGCCGTCATTAACAAACCCATTGCTGTCCGGTCTGGATTTTCGGAGCGGGCAGTGCGCCGATGAGCGGGGACAATGTCGGGTGGGGCGGGCATTCTCCGGCACCTGACCCCTCCCCGTCATGCCCGGACTTGTTCCGGGCATCCACGTGGGTCCGCCGCCTCGCCCTCGCCCCACTCGCACCGCTATGCCGCAAGACGTGGATGCCCGGAACAAGTCCGGGCATGACGACAAAAGGGGGTGTTCGGCGCTCAAATATGTTCTTCGGTGAAAATAAATCTTGACCGGGGACACGAATCGGGGAATATTTGGCAATCTGGCGAAAGATGGGGCGTCGGGCCTTCCGGCGCCCCTTTTCTTTTCCGATACCCATCGCATGACCGACCTGGAGAGCCCGGCGCATGACCGAACGCCGCACCGGACGACTCGCGCGCGTCGCGCTCCGGGACGTCTGGGCGCGCGAGTGCCCGGAATTCGCGCCGTGGCTCGCCTCGCCCGACAACCTGGAGGCACTCGGCGAGGCGGTAGGGTTGCGTCTCGTGGCCCCGGTGCCGGAACGGCGCGCCGCGGGCTGCCAGGCGGACATCGTCTGCCGCGACGTTGCCTCCGGGCTCCCCGTGGTGATCGAAGCCCAGCTCGGCCCGTCCGACCACGCCCATCTCGGCCAGCTCATGGCGTATGCGACGGCATTCGACGCCGCCGCCGCGGTCTGGCTTGCGCGGGAGTTCCGCGACGTCCACCGGGAGGCTATTGACAGGCTGAACCTCCATAGCGGCGGGGGCGTCCGCTATTACGGGGTGGCACTGGAGATGTGGGCGGTCGACGATTCTCTGCCGGCGCCCCGCTTCGACGTCGTCGCCCGGCCCGGCGACTCGCCCGCCCCCGCCAGTCCGGCGGCGGCCTGGCGTCCGGCGCAGGTCCGCGTACCCCTCGCGCCGCCGGGCCGCGCGGCCCGCGCCCGGTGAGCCCGCCCGGGCGTTGACACCGCGTCCGCGGGACCGTTCAATCGCCTCTAACCCTTTGACCTGCAACGGGATCGGGGCCATGAGTGCCGCTCTTCGGATGGTCCACGGCGTGACGCACCATGAACCGGCGCGCGCACGGCCGGGCTATACCCTGTTCGCGCCCATGTACGGCCGCAACGTGTGGCTCATCGACATGTGGGGCGCCATCGTCCAGCGCTGGCAAACGGAAAACCTGCCCGGGAACTACGGCGAGCTCCTGCCCAACGGAAACCTGCTGTTCGCCGGGCGCACCCTGCCGGCAGCGATCCCGGAGTTCGCCGGCAACGGCGGCCAGATCGTCGAGCTGGATTGGGACGGCAACGCGGTCTGGGAGTACCGCGACCCGCATCTCAGCCACTGTTTCGCGCCGCTCCGCAACGGCAACCTGCTGGTGAACAAATGGCGGAAGGTGCCGGGGGAGACCGCCGCACGCGTCCGGGGCGGCCAGCCCGGCACCGAGCTTCGCGGCGAAATGTACGGCGAGGCGGTCCAGGAGATCGACCGCGACGGCCGCGTCGTCTGGGAGTGGCTCACCTTCGAGCATCTCGACCCCGAGCGCGACGTCATCGGCCCCTTCCACCCCCGCGACCGCTGGACCAACCTCAACTCGCTGGAGGAGTTGCCGGACGGCCGCATCCTCGTGAGCTTCCGCGTGATCGACACCATCGCCATCGTCGACCGGGAGACGGGCAACATCGACTGGCGCTGGGGGCCGGGTGTCATCGCCGGCCAGCACCACCCGACATGGCTCGCGAACGGCAACGTGCTGGTGTTCGACAACGGGGCGCACCGGCGCTACACGACGATCGACTTCTCCCGCGTGCTGGAGGTCGATCCGCGCACCGGCGAGATCGCCTGGGAATACAAGGAAAACCCGGTGCACGACTTCAACAGCTTCATCTGCTCGGGCGCCGAGCGGCTCGACAACGGCAACACGCTGATCTGCGAATCCACCAGGGGGCGGCTCTTCGAGGTGACGCGCGAGGGCGATATCGTGTGGGAGTTCGCGAGCCCGTTCTACTACGAGCACCCCGTCTTCGGGACCAACAACATGATCTTCCGCTGCTTCCGCTACGACGCGAGCCACCCGGGCATCGCGGGGGCCGACCTGGACCCGGGGCGCTACGAGGATTTCAACGCCCTCATGCCCCGCCGGTTCGTACGCAGCCCGCGCGGCAACGAGGCGCTGGCGACCAGCTACGCCACGGGCGCGCTGATTCGCGGCGGACATTAGCCCGCATTTCAGGCCTCGATCCTTGGTCCGGCCCCCCTCATCACGGTCGATCCGGACTGGTTTTCTACGTTAAATAGTATTACAATGGATCGATGAGCGCCGAGATTGCTATCATCGGAATGAGCGCCCAGATCGGCGCCGTCCTTAGCGTGGGGATCGCGCTGGGCCTGTTCATCTGGAGATCGACGGATCGGCTCGACCGTCGAATAGACGCTCTGGCGCTCGATTTCACCGGTTTGCGCGGCGAGATGTCGGGGTTGCGTGGCGAGGTGTCGGAACTGCGCGGCGAGGTGTCGGAACTGCGCGGCGAACTCTCTGGGTTGTCCCGTGAGGTCTCGAAACTGGGCGGCGAAGTCGCCGATCTGCGCAGCGATCTGTCCGGCCTGTCCCGCGAGGTCTCGGAACTGCGCGGCGAATTCCACGGCCGTTTCGGCGCCGAACCCGCGGCAGAGCAACCCTGAGCGTTTTCCCGATCGTTGCACCATTGGCGTCGAGGCGGCGAATTCCCAAGAGTCCCGGGCGGGGCATCCCGCGACATGGTCGACGCCCTCGCATGAACGTCGGCCCCGGTCACCTCCCGGCCGAATCCATAACCGTTCACTCTCCTATCCGATTGCTCGGGCGGTCAGGTCGCAGTCGTTGTCGTCAGGCGCAGTCCGATGGCGCCGACGGCGATCAGCGCGATGAAGACGAGCTGAACCGCCCCGAGCTGTTCACGAAACACCGCGAACCCGATCAACGTCACCGCCAGGATGCCGATGCCCGCCCACAGGGCGTACGCGACGCCGACCGGGATCGTCTTGAGCGCCGGCGCGAATGCCCAGAAGCAGCAAACGTAGCAGAGGATGGAGAGCGCCCCCCAGTGCCACTTCTCGAAGCCGTTCGACAGTTTGAGGAAGACCGTGCCGACCACCTCCAGCGCAATGGCGACCGTCAGGAACATCCAGGCACTCATCGCTTCTGGCCTCCGCCCCGTTGCTGGAATCGACGTCGGCGCTCGAATGCGTTTCCGCCGGCCGGAACGGCTCATTGTACAGGGGACCGCGGCGCGCGTTTCGCCTTCGACCGGGGAGTGAACGATCAACTCTGCGGAGCCACCTTCTTTGCTCATCGCCGAGGCGCCAACCCCAAACCGCTCCACCAATAACCCGAGAAAACCCGCCAAGCCCATCAAACCGGCCGCGCGTGGCGAGTTTTTCAGCGGCCTGTTAGGGCCTGTCTGACCGCGGCGGCCCGGCCCATCCTCTCCTCGCCGGGAGCGGGTCAGGGTAAGGCGGGGTCTGCCGGTCAGGTTGCCGTCGTTGCCGTCAGGCGCAGTCCGACGGTGCCCGCCGCGATCGGCCGGAGAGCGGGAACGACCATGGGCTCGCCTCCTCGGCGGTCCGTTCGGCAACGTCCCAGTTGCGCCATCCGCCCCACAGCCGCTCGGCATCCTCCTGGCCGAACCGGTGGACTTCCGCCATGTCGACACCGTCGACCCGGCCACCCTCGACACGCACGATCCCGTCGACGATCACGGTATCGACGTCGTCGCCAACGCCGACGTCGACCAGGCTCTTGATCGGGTCGCGCACCGGGCCGTAACGCAACGTGCCGCGGCCGGAGATGTCGATGATGGCGATATCGGCCTTGGCGCCAGGCGCGAGTCGGCCGAGATCGTCGCGGCGGAGGACGCGGGTGGCGTTGACGGTGGCGGCCTCGAACACTTCCGCCGCCGTCGCCTCCAGGAAGCTTCCGCTCATGATCTTGCCGACCAGCGAAGCGCACCGCATGTTCATGATCATGTCGCGCGGAAAGGTGTCGCTGCCCAGCGCGACGTTGACGCCCGCCTTCCTGTAGGTTGCCCAGCTGTCGAGATAGCGGCCCCGTCGGGCGAGGTTGATCGGGCAATGCGACACCGTCGCGCCGCCTTCGGCCATCAGCTCGAGGTCGCGCCCGGCCGGGTAGTTCATCCGCGGATTCTCGGCGACGAAATTACCGTGCCCGATCAGCACGTCGGATGCGCAGAGCCCGACCGAGTCCAGCAGCTCGATCGGGGTCATGCCGTGCTCGGTCACGATCTGGAAGAACTCGACCACGTTGTAGGCCGCGTGGATCGAAACCGGCACGCCGAGGGAGTCCGCCGCCTTGCGGGTCTCGCGCAGCAGCTCGAGCGACATCAATTCGGTGGTGAACGGGATCAGGATCCCGCGGATGCGCCCGTTGGCCGCGCCGGCGTGCTCGTCGATGAACTCGATCGCCGCATGCAATCCGCGTCGCCCCTTCTCCTCGTCCCAGTCGCGCACGAGACGGCCGTCTTCCCCGCCCACCCAGTCGGCGGAGGCGTAGGATGGCGCCAGATAGGCGCGGATGCCGAGTCGCTCCGATTCGGCGAGCAGCGCTTGCTGCATCGGCAGCTGCGCGCCGAAATCCATGAAGGTCGTCGTGCCGTTGCGCAGCAGCTCGGCGACCGTATACGTCGCCGCGTCGATACGGCGCTGGGCAGCCGCCTCGTCCTCGCCCGCCCGCTTGACCCAGTCGCCGGCGTCGCCGCCGTGGGGGCGGCCGCGGCGGGCCGGCAGGGTCTCGAAGAAGGGCTGGCCGAAATACTCGGGCCGCCCCGCATCGGTGATCAGCCGATGCGCGGCGCGGTGACCGGAATGGATGTGCGTGTCGATAAAGCCGGGCGAGACCAGCCTGGAAGCCGCATCGATCTCGCGGTCGACGTGGCCGTCGAAGTCCGCGCCGACATGGACGATCGTATCGTCCTCGTAAACCACCACCCCGTCACGGATCAGCGTATGTGTGGTGCCGGAATGCCCGACCACCCAACCGCCGCGAATCAGTGTCCGCATTCGATTCTCCCCTGGCCGTCGCGTTCGCTACGTGACCTTACCCCGTCTTCGGGACCGGATGGTCTGGGAGTTGTCGTTTTCGATCGCAGGGCTCGACGGCAGCCGGGCGGAGCCCTTGCGCGGTCTCGTCATGGTCGTCCTCCACAAGGAAAATCCCGTGGACGGCCGGCCTCTCTCGACCATGACGGGTGAGAGGGCGGCGAGCGGCTGCCGCCCCGCCTCTAACTCCCTCCGCCCGCGGCCTCCGCCGCGGCGTCGGGGACCGGGCGGCTGGTGACCACCTCGTCGATCAGGCCGAATTCCTTCGCGTCCTCCGGCGAGAGGAACTTGTCGCGCTCCATCGCCTCCTCGATGGTGCCGATGTCCTGGCCGGTGTGCTCGACATAGATCTGGTTGAGGCGGCCCCTGAGCGTGAGGATCTCGCGGGCGTGGATCTCGATGTCGGTCGCCTGACCCTGGAACCCGCCCGAGGGCTGATGCACCATGATCCGCGCATGCGGCAGCGAATAGCGCTTGCCCTTGGCGCCGGCCGACAGCAGCAGCGAGCCCATCGACGCCGCCTGGCCGATGCAGACCGTCGAGATCTCCGGGCGGATGTACTGCATGGTGTCGTAGACCGCGAGCCCCGAGGTCACCAGCCCGCCCGGCGAGTTGATGTAGAACGCGATGTCCTTGGTCGGGTTCTCGGATTCGAGATAGAGCATCTGGGCGCAGATCAGCGACGCGACGGCATCGTCGACCCCGCCGATCAGGAAGATGATCCGCTCCTTGAGCAACCGCGAGAAGATGTCGTAGGCCCGCTCGCCCCGGTTGGTCTGCTCGACCACCATCGGGATCAGCGCGTTCATGGTAACGTCGTTGCGGTCCCTCATGCCGGCCGGACCCTCCCTCGATCGGTCTATTCCGCCGCGTCCGCGCCGTCTTCCGGCTCCGCCGCGAGCTCATCGATGCCGACCGTCCGGTCGGTCACCTGCGCCATCTCCACGATGAAGTCTACCACCTTGTCCTCGAAGATCGGCGCCTGCAGGGACTGCATGGCTTCCGGGTTGTTCTGGTAGAACTCGTAGATCTCGGGCTCGCGCCCCTGGAACATGCGCGCCTGTTCGGCCACCGCGCGGGTCATCTCGTCCTCGGTCACGCGGATGTTGTTCTCCCGGCCGACCTCGGAGAGGAGCAGCGCGAGCCGCACCCGGCGCTCGGCGATGCCGCGGTAGCGCGCGCGCAGATCGTCGTCGGACAGCGCCTTGTCCTCGTCGTCGAGCTCGTCCTTCTCCCGGGCCTGCTCGACCTGGCTCCAGATCGTCTCGAACTCCCGTTCGACCATGCCGGGCGGCAGCTCGAAGCTGTACGAATCGGCGAGCTTGTCGAGCAGCGAGCGCTTGAGCCGGTCGCGCGCGATGCGCTCGTACTGGCCCTCGATCTCGCCCCTGACGGTCGCCTTGAGGGATTCGAGGTCGTCGAACCCGACATGCTTGGCGAGCTCGTCGTCGACGAGCGTGTCGTCCGGGCTCCGGAGTTCCTTGACGGTAACCGCGAAGCTCGCCTTATTGCCCTTCAGCGCGTCGTTCGGATAGTCCTCCGGAAAATCGATCTCGACGGTCTTTTCCTCGCCTTCTTTCACGCCGAGGAGCTGTTCCTCGAAGCCCGGGACGAACTGGCCCGAGCCCAGCCGCAGCACGAAGCCCTCGGCGGCGCCGCCCTCGAAGGGCTCGCCGCCGATGCTGCCGACGAAGTCGATCGCGACCTCGTCGCCGTCCTTCGCCTCGGCCCCCTCCTCCGCCGGGCTGAAATGCCGGTGCTGCTCGGCGATGCGGCCGAGCGCCTCGTCGACCTTGTCGTCCTCCGCCCGGACGACCATGCGTTCGAGCTCGAGCGCGGCGAAGTCGACCGGCTCGATCTCGGGCATGAGCTCGAGGTTGAGCGTGTATTCGAGATCCGCGCCGTCCTCGAACTTGAGGTCGCCGATCTCGGGCTGCATCGCGGGCCGGACGCCCTCGTCCTCGATCGCGCTGGAGGTCGCGTCCTCGATCGTCGCCTGGAGGACCTCGCCCTTGACCGCGTCGCCGAAGCGCGTGCGCAGCACGGCGAGCGGCACCTTGCCGGCGCGGAAGCCGGGCACCCGCACCTCGCGGCCGACCTCGTTGAGCCGCGCGACCAGCTTGCCCTCGATGTCGGCGGCGGGGACGCTGATCCTGTACTCGCGCTTGAGCCCTTCGGCGCTGATCTCGGTAACCTGCATGCGTGTCTCGTCGTTGGGGGCCGCGGCGCGGGCGGCCATGGTGCGGGCGGAGGGACTCGAACCCCCAAGGCTTGCGCCACCGGATCCTAAATCCGGCGTGTCTACCAGTTCCACCACGCCCGCGCCCGGGGCGGAGCGTTCTCGTGCGGGCGGCGCCATGGTATAATCGGCGCGTCCGGAGAGGGCAAGCGAAGGACGAGGGCATGCAGGGAAGCGAGCGGGTCATCGACTGTCTGAACCGGGTGCTTCTGAACGAGCTCACCGCGATCAACCAGTATTTCCTGCATTCGCGGATGCTGAAGAACTGGGGGATCTCGGGGCTCGCCAAGCACGAATACGACGAATCGCTCGACGAGATGCGCCACGCGGACTCGCTCGTCGAGCGCATCCTGTTCCTCGAAGGGCTGCCCAATCTGCAGGATATCGGCAGGCTGATGATCGGCGAGTCGACGCAGGAAATCCTCGAATGCGACCTCCGGCTGGAGCGGCTGGCGATCCCGCTGGTCCGCGACGCGATCGCCGCCTGCGAGGAGGATGCGGACTACATCTCCCGCGAGCTGCTGGAGGATATCCTCGAGGGCGAGGAGGAGCATGTCGACTGGCTGGAGACCCAGCTCGGCCTGATCGAGCGGATGGGACTCGAGAACTTCATTCAGATGCACAGCGAGTGAGGAGTCAGCGCGAAACGGCCTCCGCCGCCGAGACCTCATCCATCACCTGCCGGGCAAACGGCAGGCAGCGCCCGCATCGCGGTCCGTTGCCGAGCACCGAATAGGCCTCCTCCGGCGAGCGCGCACCCTCTGCCGCGAGATCCCTGATCTCGCACTCCCTGTAGCGGTTGCAAATGCAGACATACATGGTATCGAACGCCGTCTCGCCATAATCGAACTCATTTTGAGCCAATTGAGAATCGTTGTCAATGCGGTTAAGAATCGTTTTCAATAATGAGCGTGCCGGCCGATAGGTCGGCGGTGGGCGGGCGGTAGCGGCGGATTGCGGCGCGGGCGGTGGCGTCGAGGATTGCGTCGACGTCGATGCGGTAGGCGGCGTGGAGGTCGGGGATGTCGCCCGACTGGCCGAACGAATCGACGCCGAGCGGGTAGATGCGGTGCCCGGCGACCGAGCCGAGCCAGGAGAGCGCTGCCGGGTGGCCGTCGAGCACGGTGACGATCGCGGCGTCGGGCGCGAGCCGAGCGAGCAGCCGCTCGATCGGGGCGGTGCGCCCGGAATCGCCGGCGACGCGGGCCTGGCGGGCGCGGATCCAGTCCTCGTGCAAGCGGTCGGGCGAGACGATGGCGAGGAGCCCCACGTCGGGAATGTCCTCGCGCAGCGCATCGACCGCCGCCTCGGCCTCCGGCGCCATCGCCCCCATATAGGCGACCGCGAGCGGGGCGCCGTCGCAGCACGGCCCGGCCCGCCAGTAGGCGCCCCGGATCGCGCCTTCCCGCCAATCCTCGTCGTCGCGACGCCGGGGCTGGGCGATCGCGCGGGTCGACAGGCGGAGCGCGACCGAGCCGCCGCCGTCCGCCTGCATGTGCCGGAATCCCCAGGCCATGATCTCGGCGAGCTCGTCGGCGAAGGCGGGCTCGAAGGCGGCGAGCCCGGCCTGGCCCAGCGTGATCAGCGGGGTCTCCTGCGACTGGTGCGCGCCGCCCTCGGGCGCCAGCGTGATGCCGGACGGCGTCGCCACCAGCATGAACCGCGCGTCCTGGTAGCAGGCATAGTGGAGCGCATCGAGCCCGCGCCGGATGAACGGGTCGTAGAGCGTGCCGACGGGCAGCAGCCGCTCGCCGAACACCGGCCCGGCGAGCCCGAAGGCCGAAAGCGTCAGGAACAGGTTGTTCTCCGCGATGCCGAGCTCGACATGCTGACCGGCGGGCGACATCGCCCAGCGCTGCGGCGACAGCACGTCCTCCTCGGCATAGGTGTCGGCGGCCTCGTCTCGGCTGAAGATGCCGCGCCGGTTGACCCACGGCCCGAGATTGGTGGAGACCGCCACGTCGGGCGAGGTGGTGACGATCCGGTCCGCGAGCTCTCCCCCTCCCCGCGCGATGTCGTTCAGGATGCGCCCGAACCCGTCCTGGGTGGAGATCGTCGCCCGGTCGGGCGGGTCGATCCGCTCCGGCACCGTGATCCGCGCCGCCGCGTGCCGCCTCGGATAGGCCGACGCGAAGGGCGCCGCGGCGAGGAACGCCTCCATCTCCTCGCGCGGAATGTCGAGCCCGGCGAAGCGGTCCCACTCCGCGCCCGGCGCGACCCCCATCTCCGCGCGGAAAATCTCCATCTGTTCGGGCGTCATCAGCCCGGCATGGTTGTCCTTGTGCCCGGCGAAGGGCAGGCCGTAACCCTTGGTGGTGTAGCAGATCAGGCAGGTCGGCCGGTCGTCGCCGATGTCGTGGAAGGCGTCGAGCAGAGAGTCGATGTCGTTGCCGGCGAGGTTGGTCATCAGCGCGTGCAGCGCGTCGTCGTCGCGCCGCTCCAGCAGCGCGCGCACGTCCCTGTCGCCGCCGATGTCGTGCGCCAGCCGCTCGCGCCAGCCCGCGCCGCCCTTGTAGGTCAGCGCCGAGTAGAGCGAGTTCGGGCAGTCGTCGATCCAGGTCCGCAGCGCCTCGCCGCCCGGCTCGGCGAAGGCGGCCTCCTGCAGGCGGCCGTATTTGAGCGTGAGCACCCGCCAGCCGACCGAGCGGAACAGCTCGTCGATGCGCCCGAACAACCGGTCGGAGACCACCGAATCGAGGCTCTGGCGGTTGTAGTCGACCACCCACCAGAGGTTCCGCACGTCGTGCTTCCAGCTCTCCAGCAGGGCTTCGAAGACGTTGCCCTCGTCGAGCTCGGCGTCGCCCACCAGCGCGATCATCCGCCCGGCGTCGCCCGCGTCGATCTTTCCCTTGCAGGCGAGATAGTCCTGGACCAGCGCCGCGAACACGGTCTGCGCCGCGCCCAGCCCGACCGAGCCGGTCGAGAAATCGACGTCGTCGTCGTCCTTGGTGCGCGACGGGTAGGACTGCGCGCCGCCGAGGCTGCGGAAGCGTTCCAGCCGCTCGCGGCTCTCGCGCCCGAACAGATACTGGATGGCATGGAAGACGGGCGCCGCGTGGGGCTTCACCGCCACCCGGTCCTCGGGCCGCAGCACGTCGAAATAGAGCGCCGTCATGATCGCCGTCAGCGACGAGCAGGACGCCTGGTGCCCGCCTACCTTGAGCCCGTCGCGCGAGGGCCTGAGGTGGTTGGCGTTGTGGATCGTCCAGGACGCGAGCCACAGCACCTTGCGTTCGAGCGCGGCGAGGATCGTGCGGCGGTCGGCCGGCGGGCTCTCCGGCTCCGACGCGATCTTGGCGGGCAGGCTGGACATCGCTCGCTCCCGGAAGCGGCGGAACGGGGCCAGTATAGGCCGGCCTCGTCCGAATTATGTTGCGAAGACAGCCGTGAAATGCGGTAATCGCGCAATGAATGAAAATTTATTGCGGTAACGGAGGCAGGTTCTGCCAATGACAGATCTCGATGCGATCGACCGCCGAATCCTGACCGAGCTCCAGGCCGACGCGCGGATCTCCAACGCCGCGCTGGCCGACGCGGTGGGGCTCTCCCCCTCCCCCTGCCTGCGCCGGGTGCGCGCGCTGGAACGCGAGGGCGTCGTCAAGGGCTATGCCGCGCTGCTCGAAGCCGCCGCGGTGGGGCTGCCGATCTCGGTCTTCGTGCAGGTGACGCTGGAGCGCCAGATCGAGCAGGCGCTGGAGACTTTCGAGACCGCGATCCAGGGCCGGCCCGAGGTGATGGAGTGCTACCTGATGACCGGCGATGCCGACTACCTGCTGCGCGTCGTGGTCTCCGACCTCACCGCCTACGAGCGCTTCCTCAAGGAGCATCTGACCCGCGTCCCCGGCGTCGCCAGCATCAAGTCGAGCTTCGCGTTGAACCAGGTGAAGTACTCGACGGCGCTGCCGTTGTAGGGGGCCGGGCGGTCGTCCGGTACGGTCGCGAAGTCGCTCAGATGAATTCCAGTATCCAGAGCGAGAGGTCGGGCACGTAGGTGATCAGCATGAGCGCCGCGATGGCGAGCGCGATGAACGGGAGCAGACCCGGATAAAGCGTGGCGAGCGGAACCCGGAAAACCGCCTGGCCGACGAAGATGTTGAGGCCGAAGGGGGGCGTGAAGGTACCGATGGTGAGGTTCACGACGGCGACGATGCCGAAATGGACCGGGTGCACCCCGACGGCGAGCGCGATGTCGGCGAGCAGCGGCGTCAGAACGAGGATCGCCGAGGCGGTGTCGAGCACCGTGCCCACGAACAGCATGAACAGGTTCAGCACCAGCAGCAGCATCCATTGCGGCATGCCGAGCCCGGCGATGTAGTCGGTCGCGACGGTGGCGACTCCGGTCACCGTCAAGAGCCATGAATAGACGCCGGCGGCGGCGACGATGATGAAGACCTGCCCGGTGAGGAACGCCGAATTGGCCGCGGTCCGGAACAGTTCGCGCGGCGCGATCTCGCGGTAGACCGCCATGGTCACGAATATCGCGTAGACGCAGGCGACGCCCGCGGCCTCGGTGGGCGAGAACACCCCGGCATAGATGCCGCCCAGGATGATGACCGGTGCCCCGAGCGCCCAGCCCGACCGGGCGGTGGCGCGGGTGAAGCCGCGCCAGGTGACGGCGCCCGCGACCGGGATGCCGGTCCGCCCGACGTAAAAGTAGATGTAGATCCCGAAAGCGGCGGCAAGCACGAGCCCCGGGACGATCCCGGCGGCGAACAGCTGGACCACCGAGGTCTCGGTCGCGAAGCCGTAGAGGATCATGGCGATCGAGGGCGGGATGATGTTGGCGATAGCCCCCGCCGAGGTCAGCATGCCGGAGGCGAACCGCGCGTCGTAGCCCGCGTCGCGGAGCGGCTTGTAGGTGAGCGTGCCGACGGCGGCCACCGTAGCGCCGGTCGAACCGGAGATCGCGCCGAAGATCGTCGCCGTCCCGAGCGCGGTCAGCGGCAGGCTGCCGCGTACGCCGCCGATGATCGAGTTCACCCAGTCGATCAGCCGGGCCGATACGCCGCCGCGGGTCATCAGGTCGCCGGCGAAGATGAAGAACGGCACGGCGAGCAGCGCGAACTTGTCGATCGAAGCGAACATTTGCTGATGGATCAGCGTCGTCGGCACGTCGACGAAGAAGATCAGCACGATCGCGGACGTGGTCAGGAGGATCAGGAATATCGGAAAGCCGAGCAGCAGCAGCGCCACCGGCAATCCGACCATTACCCACGCCACGTCTCGTCCTCCTCGTCCTCGGGCGGAGCGCGGAACCCCGCAAGGATGCGGGCCAGCACGGCAACGATCATCAACGCGAAACCGATCAGCAGGACGGTGTGCGGCACCACCAGCGGTACGCCCGCGGCGATGCTGACCGTGCCGGTCCGGTGGAATGCGGCGACCATCTCCACCGACTGCACGACCACGAAGCCGCAGCAGGCGACGAAAACCAGCACGATGGCGCCGTCGATCAGGCGCTTGAGGCGGCCGCGGGCGCGGGCCAGCAGGAGGTCCATGCTGAGATGGGCGCGGTTGAAGCTGACCGCGATGGCCGATACCGCGACCAGCCCGACCACCATGAAGACGAGGATCTCCTCGGCCCAGAAGATCGCCGCCGAGAACAGGTAGCGGCTGACGACGTTGGCGAAGATGATCGCGACCCCGGCCAGGATCAGCGCGCCGGCGATCGCGCTGGGCACCGAATCGAAGGCGATGCCGAGGGCGCGGCGCCAGCCTTTCCCGCCGGGACGGTCGTCCGACATCGCCGCTACGCTACGCGCCGGGCGCCCAGCGGCGCCGGGCGCGCCTGGCCGCCCTCAATACTTGGCGGCGACCGACCTGACCCGCTTGTAGAATGCGTTGAGCGCCGGTTTTCCCTTGGTCGTGTCCTCGCCGACGCTGGCCAGCAGCGTGCGCACCTTGGCGAGATCCTCATCCGGCAGCTTCACCAGCGAGCCGCCACCCTGCTTCCACCTGGCGAGCATGGCCTGCTCGTTGGTGTCCGAATATTCATTGGCCCGCTGCTGCAGGGAAACGCCGGCGTCGATCACCACCTTCTGAAGATCTGCCGGGAGCTTGCCGAGCCACGCCTTGCTGACGATGCCGGCCGACAGGATCAGCGTGTCGTCGGTCTGCGTCAGCACCTTGCCGATCTGATCGAACTTGAAGACCACGTAGACGACCATGCCGCTCATCGTGCCGTCGATCACGCCGCGTTGCAGCGAGGGCACGACTTCCGAGAGCGGCATCGGCACCGCGGTCGCGCCGAAGCGTTTCATCTTCTCGCGCTCCGCGTCGGTCGCGTTGACGCGCAGTTTCAGCCCGTTGAAGTCGGCGAGCCGGCGGATCGGCTTCTTGCCGAAGTAATGCGCCGTCGAATGGGTGAAGACGGACACCGGGAGGATGTTGCCGCGCTCGGTCCCGACGGTGCGGATCTCCTTGTTAAGCTCGGGGTCGAGCAGCGCCTTGGCGGCGTTGGCCTTGTTCTTGAACAGCACCGGAATCGAGAAGACGCCGAAGCGCGGGTCGATGCCGGCATAGAAATCCATCGGCGCGACCAGGCATTCGATGGTGCCGATCTGCACCCCTTCGACCATGCGGAAAATGTTGCCGAGCTGGCTACGCGGAAACACCTGGACGTCGATGCGGCCCTTGGAGTCCGCCTCGATTTTTTTCTCCATCCAGTTCGCCCATTCGTGCTGGACGTCCTTGAAGGTGCCAAGCCCGATCTTCATCGTGAAGTCGGCGGCCGACGCGCCGCCCGCCGAGAGCGCCAGAATGGCGGCGGCCAGTCCGATGTTGCGAATTCTCGTCATCTCGTTGCCTCCCGTTTCCGATCGGCGGCGGAACCCCGAATACCGCCTTCGGCGGCAATAAGGATAGTACGGTCGTCCGATACACGATACCGCCGGCGCACCGGGAAGATACCGATGACCGGACCCCGGTTCGTTCCAACGAAATCACGCACAACGCGGGTCACTCCATGTCGAGCAATCGGTATATGCGCCGCGTGTATTCGCCGAAAGCCTCCCCGGTCTTGACGGCGAGCGCGCGGGGGTGGGCGAGATCGATGGGAAAAACTTCGGCCATGCGGGCCGGGCCCGCGGTCATTACCGCGCATTTGGAGCCCAGGAACACGGCCTCCTGAATGCTGTGAGTGACGAAGACGATGGTCTTGCGGTGCTCCGCCCATATCCGCAGCAGTTCCAGGTTCATCTTCTCGCGGGTCAGCGCGTCGAGCGCGCCGAACGGCTCGTCCATCAGGACCAGCTTGGGGTCGTGGATCAGGGCGCGGGCGATCGCCGCGCGTTGCTGCATGCCGCCGGACAGCTCGTAAGGGTATTTGTGCTCCGAGCCTTCGAGCCCGACCATGTGCAGCAGTTCCAGTCCGCGCTCGCGGCTCGCCTTCGGCGGCAGGCCCAGGATTTCGGCCGGCAGCAGCACGTTCTCGAGGATGCGCCGCCACTTCAGCAGCAACGACTGCTGGAACACCATGCCGACATCGCGCCCGGCATCGAAGGCGTGCTCCCCGCCGCCGATCCGCACCTCGCCGCCGTCGTGGCCGTGCAGCCCGGCGAGCAGCTTGAGCACGGTGGTCTTGCCGCAGCCCGACGGCCCGACCAGCGAGACCAGCTCGCCCGCCTCGATGTCGAGGCTCACGTCCGAGACCGCAAGAAACTCCTCGCCCCGCGTGCGGTAGACCTTGCGGACGCTGTCCAGGCGGATGAACGGCTCGCCCATGCCGGTCCGGTCGGGCGGCGGGCTATTCGGCCATCTTGATCGACCGGTCGAGGAACTCGTTGCTGTAGGCGGTCTTCACGTCGAACGGCGCCTTCATCTTGAAGTACCTGGCGACGAGCTCGTAATCCGCCTGCATGCGGCCGGGGTCCATGTAGCCGAGGGCGACGGTCTGCGTGAACTTGTCGGTCATCAACTCCTTGACCCTCGCCCACTGGTGCTCCTGGTCGGTCCGCTTGAGGCCGGAACTCGCCGCCATCAGCGAGTCGATGCAGGGCTTCGACTCGGCAACGCAGGCGGCAAACGCCTTCTGGGTCACGCGCACGAAGCCCGCCACGGCGTCCCGCTTGGCCTTGAGAAAGGCGCCGTTGACGATCACCGAGTTGCCGTAATGGTTGAGCCCCGCCTCGGACCAGGCGAGGAACCCCATGTCGTCGCCCAGCAGCCGTTTCATCGTGTCGTGGCCGTTGTAGAAGTTGGTCGTGATGTCGATCTGACCGGCGAGCAGCGACGGCGCCTTGGCCTGCGGCGATATGTTCACGAACTCGACCGCATCCGCCGGCAGGCCCACGGCCTTGGCGAATGCCGGCCACATCACACGGGCCGCATCCCAGGGCGGGTTGCCGATCTTCTTGCCCGCGAAATCCTTGGGCCCCGCGATGCCGGACTTCTTGAGCCAGTACATGCCGTAGGGCGAGTTGGCATAGATGTTCATCACCGCGGCGAGATCGGCGCCCTTGCTCCTGGCGACCAGCGCGGTGGCGAGATCGGAAATGCCGAGATGGCTGGTGCCGGCCCCGACCCGTTGGCTCGACAACCCGGATCCCTTGCCCGACAGGATGTCGACCTCCAGCCCGGCATCGGCGTACCAGCCCTTGGCCCGGGCGTGGAAGAAGGGCGCATGGTCGGCACCGGGGACCCAGTTGAGGATGAAGTTGATCTTTTCCGCGGCTTGCGCCGGCGCAACGAGCGCGAGCGCGCAGGCAAGGGCCGCCACCAGGTGCTTCGGCTTGTGCATCGTGTCCTCCCGGCCGTCCGCGGCGGCCTTCCCGGCCGACCGCGGTCGTGCGATCATCGGTTTGCGCGAAAAGCATAGGATCGCCCCGCGCGCGGCGTCAACGCGGGGCATGGCGCGGAGGGCCGTGGATGACCGGCGGGTGGACGAGCGTTCGGGGCTGGTTCCTGATCGTCGCCGTCCATGCCGCGGTGATCGCGTTGTGGCATGCCGTGGTGGTCCTCGGCGATATCGGCGAGTTCATCATGCCGACGCCGGTAGCGACCTTCCACACGCTGTTCGCGCCCGACTATCACTGGGTGAGCAATACCCTGGTCACCGCGAGCGAGATCTTCGGCGGCTACATCCTCGGGGTCGCGACCGGGGTCGCCATGGCCCTGATGTTCTTCTGGTTCCGGGTGCTGAACGCCACCTTCATGCCGCTGATCGTCAGCCTCAACATGATTCCCAAGGTCGCGCTGGCGCCGCTGTTCATCGTCTGGTTCTCATACGGCATCGGCTCGAACATCATCATCGCCTTCTCGATCTGCTTCTTTCCCATACTGCTTACGACCGCGCGCGGCCTGCGCGAGGTCGAGCCCGACCTGATCGATCTGGTGCGCGCGCTCAAGGCCTCGCGCTGGCAGATCTTCGTCAAGATCCAGCTGCCGGGCTCGCTCCCCTACATCTTCTCGGGCATGAAGGTGGGCGCGATCCTCGCGGTGGCGGGCGCCATCGTGGGCGAGTTCGTCGCCTCCCAGCGCGGCCTCGGCAACCTGATGATCCAGGTCCAGAGCACGCTCGACACCGCGGGCATGTTCATGGCGGTGATCCTGATCAGCGTGGTCGGCGTTGTGCTCTACGGCCTGGTTCTGATCCTCGAGCGCATCGTGGTGGTCCGCGACGCGCGGGTCGAATGAGCCTCGACGAAGAGCTCGCCTTCCTCTCCGCGCGCGAGCTGGTCGCTCGCTACCGGGACGGCTCGCTTTCGCCCGTCGAGGCGACGCGGGCGACCCTGGAGCGGATCGCGGCGCTCGACACCACGATCAACGCCTACTGCCTGGTCGACGGAGACGCCGCGATGGCGGCCGCGCGCGAGTCCGAAGCGCGCTGGCGGCGCGGCGCGGCGGCCGGTCCGCTCGACGGGGTGCCGACATCGATCAAGGACATCGTGCTCACCCGCGGCTGGCCGACATTGCGCGGGTCGAAGACCATTGAGCGGGACCGGGACTGGGCGGACGACGCGCCGCCCGTGGCGCGTCTGCGCGAGCACGGCGCGGTGCTTCTGGGCAAGACCACGACGCCCGAATTCGCCATGAAGGGCGTTACCGACAGCCCCTTGACCGGGATCACCCGAAATCCATGGAACCCGGATCTTACCCCGGGCGGGTCCAGCGGCGGCGCGGGCGCGGCGGTGGCCGCCGGGATGTGCACCCTGGCGCTCGGCACGGATGCGGGCGGCTCGATCCGCATCCCGGCGAGCTTCTGCGGCGTCTTCGGCCTCAAGCCCAGCTACGGACGCGTGCCGGTCTGGCCCCCGACGCCCTTCGGTACCTTTGCCAGCACCGGACCGATGACCCGCAGCGTGGCCGATGCAGCGACGATGCTGAACGCGATCGCGGAGCCGGACGCAAGGGACTGGAATGCCCTGCCCTATGACGGGACCGATTATCGGGAGGGTCTCGACGAAGGGATCGACGGCGTACGTATCGCGTACAGCCAGACACTCGGCTACGCCCGGGTCGATGGGGAGGTGGCGACGATCGTCGACGCGGCAGTCGAGGCCCTGGCCGAGCGCGGCGCCCGCGTCGAACGGGAGGACCCCGGGTTCGCCGATCCGGCACCGTTCTGGCACGTCCTGTTCCGCGGCCTGACGCGCTTCGCCTTCAAGGACCTGACCGAGGACCGGCTCGCCGTCATGGATCCGCTCATCGCGGAAAAAATCCGCGCGGCACCGGGTGTCGACCTTGAGACCTATCTGCAGGCGGAACGCAGACGCGCCGAGCTCGGCGCCCACATGAAGGCTTTCCACCGGCGCTACGACCTCCTGGTCAGCCCGGCGACGGCAGTCGCCGCGTTCCCAGCGGGTCGAGCGACGCCGGACCGCGGCCCCGATGCGGACGCGACCGAATGGCCGTTCAGCCTGCCCTTCAACCTGACCCGCCAGCCGGCCGCCTCGGTACCCTGCGGATTTACCGCCGACGGGCGGCCGGTCGGGCTCCAGATCGTCGGGCCACAGCATGGGGACGCGCTCGTCCTGCGGGCAGCTCGCGCGTTCGAGACGGCCCGTCCCTGGTCGGCGCGGCGTCCGGATTGGCCGTGAGGCGCGTCCGTCGCGCCGGCGGGAGTGCGCTCGACAGGAAGCTCGGGACAGGTCGGGCCCCCACCGGAAACCGATGAGAGGGCTCGCGGCGCAACCGGCTATCTCGCCGCGAATAGACCGGAGTTGGCGCCACTACGGCATTTTCCGGTCTGACCGGGTCACCCCCCTACCCCGGCAGATACGCCGCGAACTGCTTCTCCACCGCCTTCGCATCGGCGGCGAGGCCCTGGCTGACGCCGGCGGCGACGGTTCCGGGGTAGATGTCCTCCTCGCCGGCCTCGACGGCGTCCAGCGCGGCGCTGGCGACGTCGGCGGGCTCTTCGAGCGGCGGCGGGTTCATGTCGCCCATGCGGGTGTTGATCGCGCCCGGCATGACCGCGACCACCAGCGTGCCCTGGGCCGCCAGCTGGGCGCGCACTCCCTGCGTGAGGGACAGGGACGCAGCCTTGGAGGCGCAGTAGGTGCCGATCATGGGCAGGTTCACCCGGCTCAGGATCGACAGCATGTTGACGATGGCGCCGCCGCCGTTCGCGTCCAGCACCGGGCCGAAGCGCCGGCACATCTCCATCGTGCCGAAATAGTTCACATCCATCTCGTCGCGCGCGTTCCGCTGGGCGTCGTCGTCGGAGATCGGCCGGTTGCGGTTCGCCCCGGCATTGTTGACCAGCAGGGTAACGTCGCCGCATTCGGCCGCCGCCTCCGCGATCCGGCCGTGGTCGGTCACGTCGAGCGCGAGGGGCCTGACCCGGCCGTCCGGCGTCTCGTAGCCGTCGGTGCTCCTCATCCCGGCATAGACCTTGGTCGCGCCGCGCTCGAGCAGGGCGCGCACGAAGGCGGCGCCGACCCCGCGGTTGGCGCCGGTGACCAGCGCCACGCTGTCCCTCACGTTCATGGTCAACTTCTCTCCCAGTTCGTTCTCCGCCGTCCGGGCGACCCAGCCGGGGTCGACGTCGGGCAGCGGAATCGCGTTCAAGAGCCGGCGGGTATAGGGGTGGCGGGGCGATGCGAAGATCGCCGCGCAATCGCCCTGCTCCACCGCCCGGCCGTTCAGCATCACCACGACCCGGTCGCACACGGTACGGACGACCGACAGGTCGTGGCTTATGAACACGAGGGCGAGGCCGAGGTCTCGGCGCAATTCGTGCAGCAGCGCCAGGATCTGGGCCTGGCTCGACATGTCGAGGCCGGAGACGATCTCGTCGGCGACGACCAGCCGGGGCTGCAGCGCGATGGCCCGCGCGATGCCGACGCGCTGGCGCTCGCCGCCCGACAGCTCGTGGGGGTAGCGATCGCCGTGCGCCGGGCGCAGCGCGACGCGTTCGAGCAGCGCGTCGACCTGGCGCCGCGCCTCGCTCCCGGTCGCGGCCCGGCCGTAGAGGCGCAGCGGCTGGGCGACGATGTCGGCCACCCTCCGGCGCGGGTTGAGCGAGGATTGCGGGTCCTGGAAGATCATCTGGAACTGCGGGCGCAGCGGGCGCAGCCGGTTTTCCGGCAGGTCCGCGATGTCGCGCCCGTCGAACGTCAGGCGTCCCGCGGTCGGCTTGTAGAGCCGGACCAGGGTGCGCCCCAGGCTGGTCTTGCCCGAGCCGCTCTCGCCGACGACGCCGAGCGTATCGCCCGGCGCCAGAGCGAGGTCGATGCCGTGCAGGATGTCGACCGGCGGGGCCGGGCCGAAGGGCGGCTTGCGGCTGTAATCCGGCAGGGAGAGACGCAGCCCGGCCGCTTCCAGGAGAGCGGGCTCAGCCATGGCTTCCCCGCGCCGCGTCGTAGGCCAGCGCCTCCGCATCCAGCCGCGCGGTCAGCGCCTCGGGCACCGGCCGCAGCAGGCCGCCCGGCCGATCGTGGCGCGGCGTCGCGGCGATCAGCGCGCGGGTGTAGTCGTGGCCCGGCGCTTCGACGATGCGGCGCGTGGCGCCGGTCTCCAGCACCCGCCCGCCATGCAGCACCGTCACCCGGTCGCAGATCTTGGCGACCACGCCGAGATCGTGGGTAACGAAGAGGATCGAGGCGTCTTCCTGCGCCTGCATCCGCTTGATCAGCGCGAGCACCTGGCGCTGGACCGTCACGTCGAGCGCAGTCGTCGGCTCGTCGGCGACGATCAGCTTTGGCCGGCAGGCGAAGGCGATGGCGATCGACACGCGCTGGCGCATGCCGCCGCTGAGCTCGTGCGGATACTGGCGGACCACCCGTTCCGGCGCGCGGATATGGACCTCGTTCAGCAGTTCCAGCGTCCGGGCCCCGGCGGCGGCGCGGTCCAGCCCGAGATGCAGGCGCAGCACGTCGGCGATCTGCGCGCCGATCCGGTGGGCCGGGTTCAGCGAGGTCATCGGGTCCTGCGGGATCAGCCCCATGCCCCGGCCCATCAGCCGGCGGCGCTCGCGTTCCGGCAGGTGGGTAATATCCCGGCCGTCGAACAGCACCGAGCCGGCGGCGATCCGCGCGCGCGACGGCTGAATGCCCAGGACGGCCTTCCCGATCATGGTCTTGCCGGCGCCCGACTCGCCGACCAGCCCGTGCACCTCGCCCGGCGCGATATCGAGCGATACGCCGCGCAGGATCGGCGTATCCCGGCGCCGTCCCGCGATCGCCAGATGGAGGTCGCGGACCGAGAGGGTCGGCCCGACGGCGGGTGGCGTGGCGGTCATCTGCGCATCACCGGGTCGAGCGCGTCCTTCAGCCCGTCGCCGAGCGCGTTCAGCGCCAGCACCAGCGCGATGACGCACAGAATGGGCAGGATCATCAGCCACGGCGCCTGGTTCACGTATTTCCGCCCGTCCGAGATCATGCCGCCCCAGGTCGGGAAATCGGACGCCAGCGACAGGTTCACGTAGCTCAGGATCGCCTCGACGATCACCGCGATGCCCATTTCGAGCGTGAACAGGACGATCAGCAGCGGCAGCACGTTGGGCAGGATCTCCCGCCACAGGATGCGCATCCGGCCGAGCCCGACGGTGACCGCCGAGGCGACATAGTCCTGCTGCTTCTGCGCCATGGTCTCGGCGCGCACCACCCGGCAGAAGCGCGTCCAGTCGATCACCGCGATCGCGATGATGACGGAATGGAGGCCGGTCCCCATCACGGCGACGAGGACGATGGAGAGCAGGACCGCCGGAAAGGCCATCCAGATCTCGACCAGACGGGAGATGACGGTATCGACCCAGCCGCCGAGATAGCCGGCGAGCAGGCCGAGCGCGGTGCCGAGCAACCCTGCCGCCGCGGCCGCCGCGACGGCGACGAAGAGCGCGACCCGCGCGCCGTAGATCAGCCGCGACAGGATGTCCCGTCCGAGATTGTCGGTGCCGAAGAGATAGCCGGCTTCCGCCTTGTCCGACCAGGCGGGCGGAACGTATTGCAGCAGCAGGTCCTGCTCGACCGGATCGTGCGGCGCAATGAGCGGCGCGAAGAGGGCGGCGAGGGCGAAGAAAACCAACACCGCGCCGCCGAGCACGACCCGCGGGTTCGCCAGCAGCCGGCGGGCCGTTCCGCCCGTGGGCGATGCCGCGCCGGTGACCGCCGCCGCCTCAGCCATGGCGCATGCGCGGGTTGAGCAGCGCGTAGCTCACGTCGACCAGCAGGTTGACCGCGATGAACAGCACCGCGAAGGTCAGCACCAGCCCCTGGATCAGCGGCAGGTCGCGATTGATCACCGCGTCGATCGCCATGTTGCCGATGCCCGGATAGGAGAAGATCTTCTCGACCAGCACCGTCCCGCCGACCAGGAAGGTGAACTGGACGCCGGTCAGCGTCACCGTCGGCACCAGCGCGTTGCGGAGCGCCTCGCGCCCGACGATGCGCGCCCGGGAGAAGCCCTTGACCCGCGCCATCAGGATGTAGTCCTGGGTCATCGCCTCGTTGATCGAGGTCTTGAGCACCCGCGCGACGATCGCCGCGAGCGGCAGGGCGAGGGCGAGAGCCGGCAATATCGTGTGCAGCAGCACCGAGCCGAAGGCGTCGAGGCGCAGGCGCAGCAGGCTCTCGACCAGCAGAAATCCGGTTGCGCCCCGGAACGCGACGTCATGGCCGATCCGGCCCGAGATCGGCAGCCCGTCGAGCGCGAAGACGACGACGAACAGGATGAACAGGAGCGCCCACAGGAAATCCGGGATCGCGAGGATGAAGCCCGCGGCGCCGTCGACCGCCGCCTCGCCGGACCGGCCCCGCCAGTAGGCGCCGGCGAGCGCCATCGCGCCCCCCAGACCGACCGCGACGAGCATGGCGACGAGGCACAGTTCGATGGTCACCGGCAGGCGCCCGAGCACCAGCTCCATCACGTCCTGGCGCATCGAGATCGACGTGCCGAAATCGCCGCCGGCGAGGTCCCGGAGGTAGTAGACGAACTGGAGCGCGATGCTCTCGTCCAGCCCGTAGAGCCGGCGCAGCTCCGCGATGTCGGCTTCCGTCGCCCCCGGCCCGATCAGCATGGCGATCGGATCGCCCGGCACCACGCGCAGCAGCACGAACACGATCACGGCGACGCCGAAAAGCGTCGGTATCGCCAGAAGCAGCCGGCGGAGCAGGAAGGTCCAGGACATGGGCGGGCGTCAGATGGCCTCCGGTTCGCCGGACCCTAGCTTTTGGCGCAACAGGCAGAAAGAGCGGGGGCGCCCTTCGATACGCGGCTTCGCCGCTACTCAGGGTGAGGGAATTCTTTTTTCATCCTCATCCCGAGTAGGCGCGTCAGCGCCGTATCGAGGGACGCGGCTGCTCCGCCCCTACCCCTTCGATATCGCCTGCGGCAGGACGAAGTTGGCGAAGTGGCCCTGGAACTTGAGGCCCTTCTTGAACACGACCGGCTGGACCTGCTGGTAGAGCGGGAAGACGTAGGCCTTGTCCGCGATGTAGCGGTTCACCTTCTGCCAGCCGGCGATGCGCTTGGCCTCGTCCTTCTCGCCCCACAGCGGACCGATCATGGCATCGAGGTCGTCGGTGTCCTAGGTCGAGTGCGGCGACGGGCCGAACATGGCGTGTCCGGTCGAGGTCGTCGGATCGCCGATCGAGTTCCCCCAGTTGTAGAACGCCGCCGGGGCGAGCTTGTCCTGAGCGCGCAACTCGAAATGCTTGGCGACCTCGTAGACCTCGATGTCGGCCTGGATGCCGACCTTGC